>MHZN01000001.1 GCA_001830395.1 Pseudomonadales bacterium RIFCSPLOWO2_12_59_9
GCCGTGGGCGACATCGCGAGCGCCGAGGCCTTCGGCGCCGATCAGGTGAACCTCGCGCTGCAGGCCGCGGGCGCGATCGCCAGCGCGGAAGCGTTCGGAGCTGACCAGCTCAACTTGACGCTGCCCGCCGTGGGCGACATCGCCAGCGGCGAAGCGTTCGGCGCAGACACCGTCACGCCCGGCGGCGTCACCGTCACCGCGTCCGGCATCGCGAGCGCTGAGGCGTTCGGCGCCGACCAGCTCAACCTGACGATCACCGGCGCCGGCGCGATCGCGAGCACAGAGGCCTTCGGCACGGCGCTGGCGCAGCTCGGCCTGGTGAGCGATCCGCGCTACATCGCGCCGGACGAGGCGCGCGCATTTACGGCGGCCGACCGGCCGCGCTTGTTCACGGCCGAAGATCCCGGCCGCACATTCACCGCACCGGAACCCCGATGAGCATCGAATCCAAAGACCCCGCCGAGATCATCACGGTGACTTTCCCCTACGCCAAGGAAATCGGCGGCGCGACGATCCTGAACGAGGCGGATCCGGGCGCGAACCCGGACATCACCGTTGAGATCACCAACGGCACGGACTCGGGCGCGGCGCAGATGCTCAATGGCGCCCTGCAAATATCGACCTCGAATGTGCTGCAGAGCGTGAAGACCGGCCTGGACGGGGTCGATTACAAGCTGCGCTGCGAAGCGCCGTTGTCCGACGGGCGAAAACTGGTGCGGGTGCTGCCGCTGCCGGTGCGGCGTAAGTAGCCCGGTAATGAGTAATGAGTAATGGGTAAAGGGTTTGACTCATCACCCATCACCCATCACCCATCACTGATTATGGATATGTTCGACCAGGCGCAGGAGCACGAGCAGTGGATGCGCGACCAGGCGCTCGCGGCGCAGCGTGCGAGGGGGCTGTGTGGGAGGCAGCTTGCTGCCGATCGGGGGCAAGCCCCCTCCTACTGCCTGGACTGCGGCGAGGAGATCCCGGATGCGCGCCGGTGCGCGGTGCCGGGGACGGAGCGCTGCGTGGACTGCGCGAAAATATACGAACTTAAAAACAAGAGGCGGCGATGAGCTTGCAACTGGATTTGTGGCAACTGATCACACTGCTCGGCGGCATGTCCACCTTCTTCATCGGCTCGATCGCGGCGATGTCGAAGATGATGGTCGGGCAATTCGAGAAACATCTCGACGATCGATTCGCGGCGCAGGAAGAGCTGCGCCGCGAGGGGCGCGCTAAATCCGAGCAACGATTCGACCGCCTGGAGCAGGCGAACATCGATCGCGAGCGCGAGATGCTGAAGCTGCGCGCGGAGCTGCCGGTGCACTACGTGCGGCGCGAGGACGCGATCCGTGCCGAGACGGTCATCAACGCCAAGCTCGACGCCCTTGCCGTGAAAATCGACGCGGTCGCCGAACGCCAAAAGAGGACCTAAACGATGGATTACGAGAAGATTCGCCGCGAGAACATCCGCTGGCACATTCTGGTGGCCGCCAACGCCGGCGCGCCGCAACCGGTCGCCGAGACGCTCATCCTCTCGGCGATCCAGTCGATCCCGGTCGAGTGCACCGCGCTGGAGCTGCGCCGCCAGCTCGACTATCTCGCCGACCGCGGCCTGGTGGAGCTGAAGCGCCATGAGGGCGCGCCGTGGACCGCGGATCTCACGCGCGAGGGCGCGGACGTGGTCGAGTACACCATCGAGTGCGATCCGGGCATCGCGCGGCCGCGTAAATACTGGTAATGGGATATGGGTGATGGGTAAGAGAAGCAAGATCACGCAGCTCCCGCGCGAGGTCAAGGCGTGGCTCGATCAGGCGCTGATCGAGGGCAACTTCGCCGGCTACCAGGCGCTGGAGGCGGATCTCAAGTCGCGCGGCTACGACATCGGGAAATCCTCGATCCACCGCTACGGCACGCACCTGGAGCGCAAGCTCTCCGCGATCAAGGCGAGCACCGAGGCCGCGCGGCAGATCGCGGCGGCGGCGCCGGATGACGCCGACCAGCGCTCGGCGGCCGTCATCAGTTTGATACAGACCGAGGTGTTCGAGGTGCTGGTCGCGCTGCAGGAAGCGGAGGCCGACGGCGACCCGATGAAGCGCGCGAAGCTGCTCTCCACCGTGGCCAAGAACGTCGCGACGCTCTCGCGCGCGAGCGTGAATCAGAAGAAACACGAGATCGAAGTGCGCGGCAAAGTCACGGCGGCTGCCGACCGCGCGGCCTCGATCGCCAAGAAGGGCGGGCTCACCGCGAGCGCCGTCGACACCATCCGCCGGGAGATTCTCGGCATTGCAGCATAATTCCCTCAGCAGAGGGATAACTCAAGGAGAAGCAAAATGAGCTGGAGCGTAAGTGCAATTGGCAAGCCATCCGCTGTCGCAGAAAAACTGGCATCACAGTTCGCGGCAATCAAGTGCATGGAACCCGAGGAAACAATCAAGAATCACGTGGCGAGCGCCGTAGCAGTCGCGCTCAAGGCGTTCCCGGCGTCCTATGCCGTCAAAGTGGACGCATCCGGCAGTCAGTCGACGAGTCACGCCGAGCCGGGTGTCGCGTCGAATCAACTCAGCGTCAAGATCGAGCCGCTCTGGGGTTTCTGCGAATAGCAAAATGGGCAGCCTTGGGCGAAAAGGCCCGACGCGCCACAACGCGCCAGGCCGATTTTGGCCTTACCACCCTACGTTCTCGCGCCGGGACCCCTTTTAACCCCCCTTTAACTCTCAACGTCGAACGCATTAAAGGCCATTTTTTTGAGAAAGACCCCCCCAAAAAGCAGGATCAAGGATCGAGGATCGAGGATTGAGGTCCCGGCTGCCGCCGCGCGCGACCCCCTGGACCGCCTCAAGACCGCGCCGAACGATCGTTCGGCGCCGGCGGTGCTGCTGTCGTATCAACAGGCCTGGGTCGCGGACCAGGCCGAGGTCGCGGTGTGGGAGAAGTCGCGCCGCATCGGCGCCTCGTGGTGCGACGCCTCCGACTCGGTGTTGACCGCCGCCGCGGCCGAGGGCATGGACGTGATGTATATCGGGTACTCCGAGGACATGACTCGCGAGTACATCGATGATTGCGCGATGTGGGCGCGCGCGTTCAACCGCGCCGCGAGCGCAATGCAGGAGGTGATGTTCGACGACACCGATGCCCGCGGCGAGATCCGGCAGATCAAGGCCTTCCGTATTGATTTCGCCTCGCGTTCCAAGATCCTCGCGCTCTCCTCGCGCCCGCGCTCGATCCGCGGCAAACAGGGCAAGGTCACCATCGACGAGGCCGCATTCCACGACGATCTCGATGGTCTGATCACCGCCGCGATGGCGATGCTGATCTGGGGCGGGCGGGTGCGCATATTGTCGTCGCACAACGGCGAAGACAATCCATTCAACCTTTTGCTCAAGGATTGCCGCGCCGGGAAGCTGCCCTATTCGCTGCACGGGACGACGCTCACGACCGCGCTCGACGCCGGCCTGTTCGAGCGCATCCAATTGGTGATGGGCGCGCGGCTCAAGGAAAAAACGCGCGCCGAGTGGGAGGCAAAAATCCGCGCGAACTACGGCGATCGCGCCGCCGAGGAGCTCGACTGCATTCCGCGCATGGGCTCGGGCGTCTACATCCCGCGCACCATCGTCGAGCGCTGCATGGAAGACGGCATCCCGCTCATCCATTACCGCAAGCCGGCCGAGTGGATGCTGAACGAGCGCCGCCTGGAAGAGGCCGACACCTGGATCCGCGACACGCTGAAACCCGTCATCGACAGCCTGCCCACCGACCGGCGCAGCGTGCTCGGCCAGGACTTCGGCCGCAGCGGAGATCTGTCCGACATCCTGGTGCTGCAGCGCGAGTCGCAGTCGCGCTGGCGCGCCGGCTTTCTGCTCGAGCTGCGCAACATCCCGTTCGACGTGCAGCAGAAGATTCTGTTTTTCATTCTCGACGAGCTGCCGTTATTTTTTCACGCCAAGTTTGACGCCCGCGGCAACGGCCAGGCGCACGCCGAGGCCGCGCTCCAGCGCTACGGCGTCTCGCGCGTGGAGTGCGTGATGGCGAGCCCGACCTGGTACGCCGCGAACTTCCCGCCCTACAAGGCGGCGTTCGAAGACCGCTCGATCGTGCTGCCGCGTTCGGAAGACGTGATCGCCGACCATCGCCGCGTGATTTTGAAAAACGGCTACCCGACGATGGACGACGGCCGGGACAAGGGCGCCGACGGTCAATACCGCCACGGGGACTCCGCCATTGCCGGGGTGAATGCCTGGGCGGCGACCAAGTGCGCTGTCGTGCCGATGGAGTTCGAATCGCTCGGGCGGATGCGCGAGAGCGCGCAGATCGACGACTATGCCGGCCGCGAGCGCTTTTCCCGCGCTGAATTTATGAGCTGATCCTATGGCCCAATCCCCCGACACCCGAAAGAAACGCCTGTCCACCGACGAGATCGCCTCGATCGCGCGCGACATCAATCGCGTGATGTTCGGCGGCATCCTTCAAAACCTCGACGACACGCTCGTGACGCGCGGGCGCAGCAAGGGGCTCAAAATCTACGACGAGCTCGCGCGCGACACGCACGCTTACGCCGTGCTGCAAAAGCGCAAGCTCGCGGTGACCGCGCGCCCGTGGCAGGTCGACGCGGCCTCCGAATCGCCGCGCGATACGCAGGCGGCCGAGCTGGTGACCGCGCAATTCAAGGCGCTCGGCTTCGACCGCCTCACGCGCAATCTGCTCGATGCTCAGCTCAAGGGCTTCGCGGTGGGCGAGGTGATGTGGGACGTGCGCGGGGCGGAACTCGTTTGCGCGCGCGTGAAGCCGCGCAACGCGCGCCGCTTCGTCTTCGCCGAGGACGAGACGCTGCGGCTCATCACGCGCGAGCACCTGATGGACGGCGAGGCGCTGCCCGGGCGCAAGTTCATCGTGCACCGTTTCGGTGATGACGAATCGCCGTACGGCCTGGGGCTCGGCAACAAGCTTTTCTGGCCGGTGTTTTTCAAGCGCCAGGACATTACGTTCTGGTTGACCTTCGCCGACAAGTTCGGCAGCCCGACCGCGGTCGGAAAATACCCCGCGGGCGCGATCAAGGAGGAACAGAAAAAGCTGCTCGACGCGCTCGCCGCCATCGCCCAGGACGCGGGCATCATCGTGCCCGATGGCATGATGATCGAATTGCTCGAGGTGGCGCGCACCGGCTCGATCGACACCTATGAAAAGCTCGCGCGCTACATGGACGAGCAGATGAGCGAGTGCGTGCTCGGCGAATCGATCACCACCACGCCGGCGCTGACGGGGCTGGGCAGCGGCGTCGCGACCGTGCAGAACGAGGTCCGGAAAGAGATCGCGCAGGCCGATGCGGACGAGGTTTCGGAGACGCTCAACGAAACGCTGGTGCGCTGGATCGTCGATTACAACCTGCCCGGCGCCGGCTACCCCACGGTGTGGCGGAACTTCGAGGAGCAGGCGGACCTCGGCGCGCAGGCGACGCGCGATCAGTCCATCTGCGAGATGGGATTCCGGCCGAGCCTGGAATACATCAACGCGACCTACGGCGACAACTGGACCGAGGCGCCGGTGGGAGCCGGCTTGCCGGCGATTATTGGCGATCAATCGGGGGCAAGCCCCCTCAAACAACCGGCGTTCGCCGAACCGGCAATCGCGGTCGCCGGCGCCACCGAGGACCAGGTGGCGATCGATCAGGCGGCCGCGG
>MHZN01000002.1 GCA_001830395.1 Pseudomonadales bacterium RIFCSPLOWO2_12_59_9
CTTGGCCAACCTGGAAAAACAGGGTTACCACCTGCAAATGCCACCGGCCGAAGACGAGTACATCGAGCACCTGCCGGAAGAGTTGTTGCGTCGCAACGACCCGATGTAAGCCATGCGCCTGCTGATTGCCGAGCAACAGCACAGCGCCTATGCGGCGCTGTTGCAGCAAGCCGAGCCGGCTCTTGAACTCTGTGTGGGTAATGCGCTTACCGAGTTAACTCGGCACGCTGCCGATTGCGAACTGTGGCTCGGCCAACCGGATTTACTCGCCGGTTTGCTGCGCCAGGGCTTTAAGCCAAGTTGGCTGCAGTCGACCTGGGCCGGGATCACCCCGCTGCTGGCCGCCGATTTGCCGCGTGATTACCGCTTGAGTCGCGCAGTCGGCATCTTCGGCCAGCTGATGGCCGAGTACCTGCTGACCTATCTGCTGGCCCATGAGCGCCAGCTGTTGGCGCGCGCGGCCAGCCAGCAACAGCTGCACTGGGATGACCGGACTCCGAACAGCTTGGCCGGCCGGCGGGTGTTGCTGGTGGGCTGTGGCGAGATCGGCGACCAGGTGGCGCAGCTATTGGCGCCCTTTGGCCTGCAGCTGTTTGGCATCGCCAGCCGCGCCCGGGTGCAAGCGCCGTTTCAGCAGGTGTTGGGCTTGGCGCACTTGGCCGAGCAGGCCGCCCAGGCCGATTACCTGATCAACCTGCTGCCGGACACGCCGGTCACCGCGGATATATTCGATGCCGCAGTGTTTGCGCAAATGAAACCCGGCGCCCTGTTTATCAATGCCGGTCGTGGCGCGGCAGTGGTGGACGCCGATTTGCTCGCGGCCTTAACCAGCGGTCAGTTAGCCGGCGCGGTGCTGGATGTGTGCCGCAGCGAGCCGTTGCCGGCGGCGCACCCGTTTTGGACGGCACCGCGCTTATTGCTCACCGGCCATAGCGCCGCGCCAACCTTGCCGGCGCCCATGGTTGAGCTGTTTCTGCACAATCTGCAGGCCTATCGCGCCGGCATGCCATTGCGCGGGCAGGTCGAGTTTGCGCGCGGTTATTGATGGCTATGTCCCCGTTAACTGTTGGCTGCAAAACGTAGGGTGGGCTGAAGCCCACCCTACAAAATCGCTCCCCAACTCATAACGGCTACAGAGCCTTATTAATGGCGCCTGGCCTCGACGGTTGGTCTGAGCCTGGCAGCGCTAAGTCGAGCCGGCTGTTAAACTGCCGACCTTTTGTAGAGCTCAGTGTGTTGCCATGACCGCCACCGTCGAACCCTTCTGGAAACGTAAAAGCCTGGCTCAGATGGACAGCCACGAGTGGGAGTCACTCTGTGATGGCTGCGGTTTGTGCTGCCTGCAAAAGCTTGAAGACGAGGAAGACGGCAGCGTTTACTACACCCGCATCGCCTGCAAACTGCTCGACCTGACCAGCTGCCGTTGCACCGATTACCCCAATAGACGCAGCTTTGTGCCCGACTGTATTCAGTTGACGCCCGCGGCCGCCGATCAATTCCAGTGGTTACCGGCCACTTGCGCCTATCGTTTGGTGTCCGAGGGCAAAGACTTGCCCGCTTGGCACTATCTGGTCAGTGGTGATGTGGAGGCGGTACACCGCGAGCGCATCTCGCAATCCGGGCGCATGCTCAGCGAGAACAGCGTGGCCGAGGATGATTGGGAGGATTACCTGATTTTTCGCTCCGGTTAGGCCTGAATTGTTTTCCACGCTGCGCTGCACGGATGGCCATTATCGGGCCAAGCATCACTGCCAATAAGGACTCTGCGTCATGTTTATCGGTTTACGTCTGCGGTTGGCAGCCTGCCTGCTGCTACTGAGTACGCCCGTGTTGGCGGCTAAAAAAGTCGACCTGGATTATCAGCTGCGGTTTTTGCCGGCCAGCGCCGAGGCCGAGGTGCAACTGACCCTGGCCAAGGGCGAGCTGGTGCAGAGCGTTAAATTTTATCTGCCCAAGGCTGAGCACTATGTTGCCTTCAAGGCCGACGGTCAGTGGACTGAGGATGGTCAGGGCCATGCCACCTGGACCCCCGCCAGCGGCAAAGCCAGCCTCAGCTATCGGGTGCGGATCAATCAGCTCGAACCTTCCGGGGCCTATTCGGCGCTGATTACCACTGATTGGGCGTTGCTGCGCGGCGATGATCTGATTCCAGCGGCCGACGTGGTGCTGTATGACAAAGTCGAGCTGATCTCCCGTCTGCAAGTGGAGCTGCCCGAAGGCTGGAAAAGCGTCGAGACCGGCTGGCCGCGCATCGGCCCGAACCGTTTTCGGATCGACAACCCGGCCCAGTCCTTTGACCGACCGACCGGCTGGATCTTGGCCGGCAAAATCGGCACGCGGCGCACTCGTTTAGGCGAAACCGATGTCACCATTGCCGCCCCCATAGGTTCGGGCATGCGCCGTATGGACGCCTTGACCCTGCTGACCTTCGTTTGGCCCCAGGCGCAGGCGGTGTTCCCCCGTGATCCGCGTAAGCTGCTGGTGGTCGGCGCCGCTGATCCCCTGTGGCGCGGCGCTTTGTCGGGCCCCAACTCGCTGTTTATGCATGCCGAGCGGCCGCTGGTGAGTGAAAACGGCACCAGCTCCTTGATCCATGAGCTGGTGCATGTACTCAGCGGTATTCGCGACACCGATGCCAGTGACTGGATCAGCGAAGGCATCGCCGAGTACTACGCCATCGAACTGTTGCGCCGCGCCGGCGGTATGAGCGAGGAGCGCTACCAGCAGGTACGCAAGAAACTCACCCTCTGGAGCAGTAAGGTCAACAACCTGCGTGGCGAACATGCAAGCGGCGCCGTCACGGCGCGGGCGGTGGTGTTGCTGCAGGAGCTGGACCTGGAAATCCGCCAGCGCAGCGCCGGTAAGCATTCCCTCGATGACGTTGCCCAAGGTCTGATGCGCATGGACAAGGTCAACACCGAGAACTTCATTGAACTCAGTGAGAGCCTGATCGGCAAACCATCAAAAGTCCTCGACAGCAAACTGCTGCGCAAACTCAAAGCCACGCCTGCGCTGTAAAGACGGTTAAATCGGCTTGGCAAGCCGCTGCTTTGACTACGCTGTAGGCAAGCCTCGGACACAGGGGCTGCAGACAAACCCGTCGAGGATGCGTGTAGATGCGTTGGCCGTCAGCGTTTTGCCCGGGTTGCCGAGGCCACAATTTGCGCTTGTTGTTACTGCTGCGCGGCGCTTTGCTCGCCACGCTGCTGCTCAGTCTGGGCGTGGTCCAGGCTGAACCTGCGCCGCCCGCCAAGCGCATCCTGTTATTGCATGCTTGGGCCCAGGGCAATCCATGGCCGGAGTCGATCAATAGTGGCGTGCGGCAAGGCTTGGCGGCTGCCGCGCAGCCCGTTGAGCTGTATATCGAAAATGCCGATACCACCCGCTTTAGGACCAGGGACTACGCCGCGCTGGCCGAATTTATCGGTCACAAATATGCCCAGCAGCCACCGGATATTCTGCTCGCGGCGGATGAGCAATCACTGGAGTTTGTCTCGCGTTATCGCGCGCAACTGTTTGCCGATAAGCCTTTGGTGTTCGCCAGTTTTCCAAAGCTTAATCAGGCCCAATTGGCCCAACTCGGCACTGCCTACCAAGTATTGGACTCACAAGATGTGGCCGGTAACTTTCAGCTGATCCAGACGTTTTTACCCAAGGTCCGCACCCTGGTGCTGTTGGGCGATGCGGCGACGGCGGTGGGTCGTGAGGGCCTTGCTCAGGCGATTGAGCAGGTGCGCGATCAGTTTGTCGAGGTACGCGATCTGCGGGCGACGCCGATCGGCGAGCTGGAAAAAATATTGCCCGACCTGCCCACCGACAGTGCGGTGTTTGTCTCTACCTGGATTCGTGATGAGCAGGGCCGCTTACTCGATCCCTTTGTGACGCTGCCCAAGCTGCTCGCGCTGTTGCAGGTGCCTAGCTTCACGGGGCTGGATTTGGCACTTGGCTTTGGCATCACCGGCGGCAAAGTCACCAGCGGCGAGTGGCGGGGTCAGGCGTTGGCAACGTTGGCCCTGCAGTTATTGAACGGCCCCAGCGCGGCCCAGGCGCGAACCCAGGTGGCGCACCAGGCGGTGATGTTCAATTATCCGGCCTTGCAGCGGCTGGGGTTGGCACAGCAACCCTTGCCGGCTGGCAGCATGCTGCTGAATAAACCCAAGGCGTTTTATGAAACTAATCCGCAGGCTTTTTTCGGCGCCCTGGCGGCGATTGTCTTGCTGTTGGCCACCATTGGTTTCTTGATTAGCCTGCTGCGGATGCGCCAGCGCGCCACCGAGCAACTGCTGGAGGGTGAGGCGCGCTATCGCCTGTTGTTCGAACACAACCCCTCACCGATGCTGGTGTATGACACCGAGCGACTCACCTGCCTGGCGATTAATCAGGCCTTTACTCAGGCCTTTGGCTACAGCTTTGCCGAGCTGGCGACGTTGCCGGTCAGCGTGCTGATTGAGCCGGCACAGCACCCAGCCTTGCTGGAGGCGATTCGCCAGGCCCCCACTGACATCAACAGCGCCGCCCTAAGGAGCCAATGGCGTAGCGTCACCCGCAGTGGCGAGTTGCGCGATATCGAGATCAGCACGCAAGCCATTCGCTTAAACCAGCAGCCGGCGCGTATCGTCTTGTTCCGCGATATCACCGAGCGTCTGCAGGTCGAGGCTGCGCAGAAAAACAGCGAAGCGCGCCTGAATCAGATTATCGAAAGCAGCCCGGTGGCGATGATAGTGCTGGACGACGAACAGCGAGTGACCCACTGGAATTTCGCCGCCGAGCGTCTGACCAGCATTCCGGCTAGCGTGATGGTCGGTAAGCGCCATCATCTGGGTAAGGCCTTGGGTAAAGACCACCGGCTGCTGATCGAAGCCTTGATGGATGGCATGACGATTGAGGACATGTCCAAGGTCTCAGGGTCGCATGTGCGCGAGTCGAAGTTCTCCTCGCAAGTGCTGGAAGTCGACAGTTACACCGCCAGTATCGACCGCTGGCTGCATACCGAGGCGACTTTACTACGCGATGCCAGCGGCAGCATGAATGGGGCGATTCAGACCATGCTGGACATCTCCGAGGTGCAGCGCAGCAGCCGGCAACTGGCCGAGCTGAATGTCGGTCTGGAGCGGCGGATGGTGGCGCGCACTGCCGAGCTTTCGCAAGCCATGCAGCAGTTGGTGCAAAGCGAGAAACTGGCCGCCTTGGGCAGTTTGGTGGCCGGTGTGGCCCATGAGTTGAATACCCCGCTGGGCAACGTAATGACCGTGGTCACCACCCTTAGCGATCATCTCAGCGCGTTGCGGGTGGATGTCGAAGGCAACCGTCTGCGTCGGTCGCAGCTAGGCGAGTTTGTGCAAACCTGTACCGAGGCCTGCGCCATCCTGGAGCGCAATACCCGCCGCGCGGCCGAGCTGGTGACCAGCTTCAAACAGGTGGCGGTGGACCAAGCCAGCAGCCGCCGCCGGCAGTTCAAACTGACCGATGCCCTGCAGGAAACCCTCAGTACGCTGGCGCCACTGTACAAACATAAGCCGGTTACCGTGACGAGCGAGGTGAGTGAGGAGCTGCTGTTCGACTCCTTCCCCGGCCCACTGGAGCAGGTGATTACTAATTTGCTGAGCAATGCGGTGACCCATGCCCTGGGGGAGCGTGAGCATCTGCAGATCAACATAGTGGCCAGCGCGATTCGCTGGCAGGGCCAGCCGGCGATGTTACTGAAAATCAGCGATGACGGGCTGGGCATGAGCAGCGATGTTATCCATCACGCCTTCGAGCCGTTTTTCACCACGCGCCTGGGACAGGGCGGTTCCGGCCTGGGTCTGTATGTGGTGTACAACCTGGTGACGGCGCTGCTGGGCGGGCAGATTGAGCTGGAGTCGCAGCTGGGCCAGGGCAGCAGTTTTATCCTGCGAGTCCCCCTGACTGCACCGGTGAACTTGGCAGAGGAGGCGCCTGCCGTTGCCTACTGAGTCGCCGCGGACCGCTGAAGACAATTGCGCTCAGCCCGTTCGCTGGACTAAGGCTAGCGGCTTGGGCAGCATGCAGGGTCGCTGCCTGGAGCCCATCAATGCGCCGCTTGCCATCGCTTACCGCCTTACGCACCTTTGAATGCGCCGCCCGGCATGCCCACTTTGGTCGCGCGGCGGCCGAGCTGTGCGTCACCGACAGCGCCGTCAGCCATCAGATCCGCCAGTTGGAAGAACAACTCGGCGCCAGCTTGTTCGTCCGCGAAGGCCGGCAAATCAGGCCGACACCCGCCGCGCAGCGCTTGTTGCAGAGCGTGCAGCAAGCCTTCGAACTGATTCTGGATGCCTGCGATGAGGTGCGTGACCCCGACTCCCAAGCCTTGCTGCGGGTCGCGGTAACCGCAGAGTTGGCGCAGAAATGGCTGGTCAGTCGACTGGCCGATTTCAGCGCGCGCTTCCCGCATATCACTCTGCACCTGCATGAGCAGCCGCTCGAGGGGCGGGTACCGACTGGTGAGATTGATCTGGCGATTACCTATGGCACCGGCCCGGACGATGCCAGCAGCTATTTTGTGCGGCCGCTGCCGACCCTGTTGTTCTTCCCGGTATGCAGCCCGGGTCTGTTCAACCTGGGCGGGTTGAAACAACCGAGGGATCTGGCTCGCCATTGCCTGCTGCACGACGATCAGGATGGCAAGACCTGGACCGCCTGGCTGGCCACCCATGCCGGCGATGTACAGGGCAGTCGCCAACTGTACTTTCCCCATGCCGGGCTGGCGCTGGAAGCCGCGGCGCAAGGCCAGGGTGTGGCCATGGGCGACAACCTGACCGCCACCGAAGACCTGGCCAGCGGCCGCTTGGTGCGGCCCTTTGCCGCCAGCGTCACCTCGCTGGGGCAGTACGCGTTGGTCTGTGAACGCATGCGTTTGGAGAAGCCAGCGGTGCGGCAGTTTCTCGACTGGTTGAGTGAGCAGCTGGACGGTGCCTGAACTCAACCCCTGAATTTAATTCAAGGGTTCCGCGAAAATCGTCATTGGCGGCGCTTGTTCAACGCCGCGTACTGTCTGGACATCTCTTCACCACAACCCGAGGTGTTCCATGGCACGTTCCCTGACTTCCATTCCCAAGGCCGATGGCTTTCGTTTTCCGGGTGAATTTGAGCGCAAAGCCGGCTGCTGGCTCGGCTGGCCGGAACGCCCGGATGTCTGGCGTAATGGCGCCAAGCCGGCGCAGAAAGTCTGGGTGGATATCGTCACCGCGATTGCCAGCAGCGAACCGGTAACTGTTTGCGCTTCCGCCGGGCAATATGCCAATGCCCGGCGCATGTTGCCCGAGTATGTCCGCGTGGTGGAAATGACCTGCAATGACACCTGGTTCCGTGACAGTGGCGCGATGACCGTGGTCAATGACGCGACCGGTGAGGTGCGCGGCATCGACTTTGAGTTCAACGCTTACGGCGGTCTGGATGGCGGGCTGTATTACCCCTGGGATAAGGACGATCAGATCGCGCAAAAAATGCTCGAAATTGAGCGTCTGCATCGCTACCGCGCACCCTTGATTGCCGAGAACGGCGGCATTCAGTCTGACGGCCAGGGCAGCATCTTGACCACCGAACAGTGCCTGCTTAATCGCAATCGCAATGCCCACTTGGGCAAAGAAGAAGTGACCAAGCGGCTACTCGATTACCTAGGTGCCGAGCAGGTGATCTGGCTGCCACGCGGCTGCAAGTTCGATGAAACCGATGGGCATATCGACGACCTGGCCTGTTTCGTCCGTCCCGGCGAGGTGGTGCTGCAGTGGACCGATGAGCGCGACGATCCACAATGGGAAATCTATCAAGAGGCCTACGACATTCTGCGTAGCACCCGCGATGCCCGTGGCCGTGAGTTGATCGTGCACAAGCTGCCGCAACCGCGCGTGCTGGAGTGGACGGCAGAAGAAGCCGAAGGGCTGGATCAGAACGATGGCACTCACTCGCGTCAGGCCGGCACCAAAATTTGCGCGTCCTATATCAATTACTACTGCGGTAATTCGGCGATTGTCGTGCCGCTGTTCAATGATCCGAACGACCGCGTGGCCCAGGCGACCCTGGCCGAGTTGTTTCCTAAACACCGGATCATTGGCATTGAGAACTCGCGGGAGATTCTGCTGGGTGGCGGCAATGTCGCCTGTATCACCATGCCGCAATACGCCGCCAACAGCCGTAACTAGAGGAACATGCCATGAACGTTCGTACTCTGCTTAGCAGCGCCTGCCTTGGTCTCGCCGCCGCGGGCGCCCAGGCGGCCAGCGACCAGCCGCAAGTTAATTTGTATATCTGGGGCGAATACCAGGCGCCGGACACCTTGACCTCCTTCGAGGGCAAGACCGGGATCAAAGTGGTGGCCGATCACTTC
Source organism: Pseudomonadales bacterium RIFCSPLOWO2_12_59_9 (assembly GCA_001830395.1). Classification (GTDB taxonomy): domain Bacteria; phylum Pseudomonadota; class Gammaproteobacteria; order Pseudomonadales; family Pseudomonadaceae; genus Aquipseudomonas. The sequence goes on from MHZN01000002.1 coordinate 8,348, forward strand.
GACTCCATGGAGGTCGCCGATACCAAGTTGCTCACCGGTCACAGCGGTTACGACCTAGTGTTGACCTCCGGCCAGCACCTGAGCCGCGCCATCAGCAGCGGTGCGCTGCAACCGCTGGATAAGTCGCAGTTGCCGCATTTTCAGGGGCTTGATCCGTTGTCGCTGAAACACATGGCCAGTTTCGATCCGGGTAATAAATACGCGGGTCTGTACCTCTGGGGCACCACCGGCTTTGGTTATCAGCAGCAGGCGATTCAGGCGCGCCTGCCGGCGGCGCCGCTGGACAGCTGGGCGATGCTGCTCGATCCGCAGGTGGTGGCGCACTTTGCCGACTGCGGGGTGAGCTTTTTGAACGACCCAAACGAGGTGTTTGCCGCAGCTTTTCGCTACCTGGGGCTGGATATTAATCAGCAGAATCTGGATGACCTGAAGCTGGCCGAGGCGCATCTGGCCAAGGTTCGGCCCTCCATCCGTTATTTCGATAATGACCGCAATATCAGCGACCTGGCCAACGGCGACACCTGCTTGGCGATGTCCTGGAATGGTAATACCGCTCTGGCAGCCAGTCAGGCTGAGGAGGCCGGCAAGCCGTTCAAGGTCAAATACCAGATCCCCAAAGAGGGCGCCTTGCTGTGGTTCGATGCGGTGGTGATTCCCAAGGATGCGCCGCATCCCAGGGAGGCTTTGGCACTGCTGGATCACCTGATGAGCCCACAAGTAATCGGCGCCGTAACTAACAGCGTCTACTACGCCAACGCGGTGCCGGCCGCGAATGCCACAGTCGATCCGGCGATTCTCAATGACCCAGGCACCTACCCGTCACCTGCGGTACTCGCCACGCTCTACACCAAAAACGATAACTCGCGGGCCTTTGACCGGGCGCTGACGCGGGCCTTTAGTCGCTTGAAGTCGGGGACATAACAGGCCATGTGAAAACTACTGCGCTCGGTTATGCAGCGTTAAAAACAGGCTCGGACAGCTGGCTTGCCCGCTGAACGCACTTCAGTGCGGCCCGGAGGGCGAGCGTAGCGAGTACTGCTCATTTACAACTCGTAAACTCCGCGTCCTCGCCTGTTTTGACTGCGCTTCGCTTGCCCTGCGGGCCAGCCTGCGGCTGTTACTCCGCTCCGCTGCGTTGCGCCTTGCCTAACCTTCGCTCGTTACGTTTTCACACGGCCTGTAAATCGGCGTTGTTGGCGTGCCCGTTAACACTTTGGGCACGCTTGTGAGTGGGTGTTACGGCGCAAACTTAGGTCCCGACTTGGTGTTCAAGCCCTTGGCCAAACGGTCGTAGAGCAGCACATTGACGGTGGCCGCCAAGTTCATGCAGCCGTTGGTGGGGATGTAGATTACGTCTTCACACCAGTCCAGCACCTCTTTGCCCAAGGATCCGTCTTCCGGGCCGAAGATGTACAGGGCACGGTCTGGGTGGGTGTATTCCGGCAGCGGCCGGGCGCCTTCGACCATTTCCACCGCCACCGGCGTACAGCCCAGCGGCAGGATTTTTTGCAGGTCATCGATGCCGATCAGCGGAATGTCCTGATGGACCTTCTTGGTGTCGGTGATGAAGTCTTGCGCGCGGTCATAGCGGGTGCCGGTGTAGAACACCGAGTTGACCCCGTAGCAGCCGGCGGCGCGCATTACCGAGCCGACGTTGGCCGGTGACTTGGGATTGAATAAACCGATGCAGCTGTAGCGTCTGTTGGCCACGGGCGGGTGCTCTG
>MHZN01000003.1:0-11246 GCA_001830395.1 Pseudomonadales bacterium RIFCSPLOWO2_12_59_9
CCGGCGGGGATGGCCTGGATCGCGCCGCGCAGAATCTCGGCAATATAGGCGGCGGTGTGCAGGGTCATGGTGATGGTGGCGCACCAGAACGGGTCGCGCAGAATCGGCCACAGCGGCCCTTGGCGCACCGCATCAAATTGCGCCAGGCCGTAGTAGACCAAGAACAGTTGCACCAGCAGCGGGGTGCCGCGAAAGAAAAACATATAGCCATAGGGCAGGGCGCGGATGTACCAGTGCCGTGAGGCGCGCGCGATGCCTATCGGGATGGCCAGGATCAAGCCGGCCAGTACCGCAATTGCCACCAGCTCTAAGCTCAATACCGCGCCGTCAAACAGGCGCGGCAGGTACTTGATAATAATGTCCCAGTTCATCAGGCGCTCCGTCGGATGCCGCGGCCAGCGCGTTTTTCAAGGAAGTACATGGCGGTCATGGCCAGCACGGTGAGGCTGAGATAAATCAGCGCGGCGATCATGAAGAAGTTGAATGGCTGCTTGCTGACGCTGACGGCGATCTGCGAGCGACGCATGATTTCTTCCAGGCCGATGACGGAGACCAGCGCGGTGTCTTTCATCAAAATCATAAACAGGTTGCCCAGGCCCGGCAGGGCGATGCGCCACATCTGCGGCAGGATGACCCGCCAGAAAATCCGTATTTTCGACAGACCTAGGGCTTGCCCGGCCTCACGTTGGCCGCGCGGAATGGACAGGATGGCGCCACGAAAGACTTCCGTGGCGTAGGCGCCAAAACACAGGCCGAGGGCAATGGTGCCGGCGGCAAACGCGCTGAGGGCCAAGTCGTCGAGACCGAAAATCTCCCCGAAGCTGCGCATCAGGTTGACGGTGCCAAAGTAAATCAGCAGTACCCAGAGCAACTCCGGGATGCCGCGCACTATGGTCGAATAGGTTCCGCCAAGCCATTGCAGCAACTTGTGCGGGGATGTTTTAGCCAGTGCGCCGAGCAAGCCGAGCACCAAGCCCAACGCCAGCGCGGCGAGCGCCAGTTTGATGGTCATCAGAGTGCCAGCGGCGAGCGCTGGGCCGAAGCCGTAGAGATCGAAGGTCATCAGTGGTTACTACGTGGAGCCGGCGCAGCCGTGCGGGCTGCGCCGGTCAGGCATCAATAGATGCTGAACGGGAAGTACTTGGCGTTGATTTTCTGGTAGGTACCGTCAGCAACTATGGCCTTCAGGGCGGTGTTCAGCTTGCCTTGCAGGGGGTCGCCTTTGCGCACTGCGATGCCAATTTTGTCGTTGTCGAAGACCGGCTCGCCTTTGAATTCGAAGCCCTTGCCGGCCTCACTCTTGAGCCATTCCCAGTTGACGAACTTGTCGGCCAGCACACCGTCGACTCGGCCGGAGCTGAGGTCGAGGTAGGCGTTCTCCTGGGTGTCGTAGAGTTTGATTTCAACCACGCCGGTCATGTTGTCTTCCAGCCAGGTGCCGGCGATGGTCGCACGCTGGGCGCCGATGACTTTGCCTTTGAGGCTGGCTTTGTCGACTTTGAAATCGCCGCCTTTTGGCGCAATGAATTGCAGCTTGTTGGTGTAGTAAGCGTCGGTGAAATCGACTGCTTGCTTGCGCTCGTCGGTGATCGACATGGAGGCGACGATAGCGTCGAATTTTTTCGCGTTCAGCGCCGGGATGATGCCGTCCCAATCGGAGGTGACCACTTCGCACTCGGCCTTCATTTGCGCGCACAGGGCCATGGCGATGTCCACATCGAAACCGCCGGGCTTGCCGCTGGCATCGATCAGGTTAAACGGCGGGTAGGCGCCTTCGGTGCCGATTTTGATTTTTTCGGCGGCCATGGCGCTGCTGCCAAATGCCAGAGTAGCGGCAGCGGCGAGCAAGATTTTTTTGTAGTTCTGCATGCGTTGTTGCTCCGTTAGTGATTGCTGGACATGAATTGTTTGCAGCGCGCCGAACTCGGGTTGTTGAATACCTGCTCGGGAGTGCCTTGCTCTTCAACCAGCCCCTGGTGGAGAAACACCACCTCGCTGGAAACTTGCCGGGCAAAGTTCATCTCGTGGGTAACCAGCAACATGGTCCGACCCTCGTCGGCGAGCGCGCGAATAACACTAAGCACTTCTTGGACCATCTCGGGATCGAGGGCCGAAGTCGGCTCATCGAACAGTATCACTTTCGGCTGCATGGCCAGGGTGCGGGCGATGGCGGCGCGTTGTTGTTGGCCGCCGGACAATTGCCCGGGATAGACATGGCGCTTGTCGGCGATGCCGACTTTGGCCAACAAGGCTTCGGCGACTTCGGTGGCCTCGGCGCGGCTTTGCCCCAAAACGCGGCGCGGCGCCTCGATAATATTGTCGAGCACGCTCATGTGCGGCCACAGGTTAAAGCTCTGGAACACGAAGCCGATCTGGCTGCGCATCCGATTGATTTGCTTGTTATCGGCGGCGACCAGATCGCCATTTCGCGACGCTTTGAGCTTGAGCTCTTCGCCGGCCACCAGAATTTGCCCTTGATGGGGATTCTCGAGCAGGTTGATGCAGCGCAAGAAGGTCGATTTGCCGGAGCCGGAAGAGCCGAGAATCGAGATGACATCGCCGTCGCGGGCGGTCAGCGAGATGCCTTTAAGCACCTCAAGGTCGCCGTAGCGCTTGTGCAGGTTGCGAATTTCTAGCGCGGGCGTGGCCTCGGCCATGGGGTGTCCTCTTCTTATTCGGATGCGCTCCGGCTGGCTGTATTGAGCTTCCTTGCGAGGCGTCAAACTAGCATAGCGGTTCTTGACCCGCCAAGCGGCTAGCAGCGCTAAGTGTTGGCCGTGTGGCTGTTTGTCGCATCGTCAAAGCTGGCTGTCGCGCCAAGACAAAATGCCGGCGAAGTTGCCCAGATCAGCCGTGCAAACTTGACGACTGGGCGCGGTAAACCAGACTCACAAAGGGCGCTTGGCTTTGGTTTGGTTCAGGTGTTGCTACGTGCTGTAGGCTCAACACCCTGTGCGGTATGGACGGATAAAAGTAATGCGCTTGCTCGCCGGTGAAATCAGCTGTTACCGCCCTCGGCCCCCGTTGCTGCGCCTGCTGCTGGGCGGGTTAATGTTGGCGAGCCTGCTGTTTAGCCTGGGTGCGAGCGCCGCAATGGCGCGGCCGACGTCGATCAGTGTGACGATGGACGACAACTACCCCCCTTATATCTTTCGTGATGCTAACGGCCAGCTGCAGGGCATTCTGAAAGACAGCTGGGCGCTGTGGTCGCAGCGCACCGGGATTGCCGTCAATCTGCAGGCGATGGATTGGGGTAAGGCCAAGCAGTTGATGGAGAGCGGCCAGGCCGATGTCATCGACACCATCTTTGAAACCGAACCGCGCAAGCTGATTTATAGCTTCTCGGCGCCGTACGCGAGCATTGAGGTGCCGATTCTGTTTCATAAGAGTCTTGGCGGTATTACCGATGCCGACTCCTTGCGTGGCTTTAGCGTGGGCGTCAAAGACGGCGATGCCTGTATCGACACCTTGCAAGCCCACGGGGTTGAGCACCTCAAGCATTATCCAAGCTATGAGTCGATGGTGCTGGCCGCCAGCGAAGGAGAGGCGCTGATTCTGTGCATCGACAAACCGCCGGCAATCTACTTCATCAATAAACTGGGCAAGGCCAGTCAGTTTCGCTTTACCGCACCGCTCTACGTGGGCGCCTTTCACCGGGCGGTACGCAAGGGCGATGAGGCCTTGCTGCAATTGGTGGAAGAGGGGTTCGTCGAGTTACCCGCCGCCGAGCTGCAAGCCATAGAGGAAAAATGGTTGGGCGCCTCGGTGTCAACTGCCGACAATGCGGCGTTGCTGTTGGCGCGCAATGTGGCTTACGTGCTGGCGGTGCTGAGCGTGCTGGCACTGCTGTTGATGATCTGGAACCGCATGTTGCGCCGCCGCGTGGCGGTTAATACCCGCGAATTAAATTCAGCGCTGGCGGCGCTGACGGTTGCCAATCAGCTGATTGAACAGTCGCGCGATCATCTGGCCGCCACCCTGGAGGCCATCCCCGATTTGATGTTTGAACTGGATGCCGACGGGCGCTATTGGGATTACCGCGCTCGGCGCAGCGAACTCCTGGTGGCGCCGCCGGGGCAGTTGCTTGGCCATACCGTGCATGAGGTGATGCCGGCGCCAGCCGCACAGGTGGTGATGGATGCGCTGGCCGCAGCGGCCGAGCACGGCACCTCCCAGGGCGCGCAATTGTGTCTGTCACTCAAGCAGGGTGACTGCTGGTTTGAATTGTCGGTGGCGCGCAAAAATACCAGCCTGCTGGAAGGGCCGCGTTTTATCGTCTTGTCGCGCGACATCACCGAGCGCAAACAGGCAGAGGCCGAGATTGAGCAGCTGGCCTTCTTTGACGCGCTCACTGGGCTGCCGAACCGCCGCTTGCTGCTGGACCGACTGCAGCACGCGCTGACGACCAGTGCCCGCAGCGGCAGCCACGGCGCTTTGCTGTTTATCGACTTGGATAATTTCAAGGTGCTGAATGACTCCAAAGGGCATCTGGTTGGCGACTTGCTGTTGCAGGAGGTGGCGCGGCGGCTGTGCGCCGCAGTGCGTGGCGAAGACAGCGTGGCGCGCCTGGGTGGCGATGAATTTGTGGTGATGCTGCAGGGCTTGGCGAAAGGGGGCGAGAGCGCGGCGGCCCAGGTTGCCCAAGTGGGCAGACAGGTACTGAGCAGCCTCAGTCAGGTCTATGTGCTGGACGGCTATGAGTACCATTGCACTGCGAGCATTGGCGTCAGCCTGTTCAACGGCAAAGCGCAGGATGTCGGCGAGTTGCTTAAATGCGCCGACGCGGCCATGTACTCGGCAAAAAACATGGGCCGTAACTCGTTAGTGTTTTTTGATCCGGCCATGCAGGCCACCCTTGAGGCTCGCGCGCAACTGGCCGGCGAACTGCGCGCCGCGTTGCCGCAAGGGCAATTACAGCTGTACTACCAGGCGCAAATTAATCACGAGGGCGGTGTGGTTGGCGCCGAAACGCTGCTGCGTTGGCAGCATCCGCAACGTGGCATGGTCTCGCCGGCGCAGTTTATTCCGCTGGCCGAAGACAACGGGCTGATTTTGCCGATCGGCCAGTGGGTGCTCGAGCAAGCCTGCGAGCAGCTCAAGCATTGGCAAGATCAGCCCTTGGCCTGCGCCTTGCCAGTGTCGGTGAATGTTAGCGCCCGGCAGTTTCGCCAGACCGACTTTGTCGACTTGGTACGCAGCGCCCTGCACAGCAGCGGGGTCGATCCGGCCAAGCTCAAACTGGAGCTGACCGAGAGCCTGGTGCTCGATAATGTCGAGGAGGTGATCGGCAAGATGCATGCACTCCGGGCCTTGGGGGTGCGCTTCTCGATGGATGACTTCGGCACCGGTTACTCCTCGCTGTCCTATCTCAAGCGTTTACCGCTCGATCAGCTGAAGATTGACCAGTCCTTTGTGCGCGACATAGTCACCGATCCCGGCGATGCGGTGATTGTTAAAACCATCATCGGCATGGCCCATAACCTCGGCCTTGAGGTGATTGCCGAAGGCGTCGAAACCGAAGCGCAGCGCAGCCTGCTGCTCAATTACGACTGCCGGGTGTTTCAGGGGTACCTGTTCAGCCGCCCGCTGCCGTTAGGTGAATTCGAGGCGTTGCTGCAGAGCCTGGAGCCTCAGCGCTAAAACTGATGCAGGGGTGCTATGCCGTCGTTAAACCCGGCAAGCTCACCAAGGCTATTCAATTGACCCTATTGAGATTGAGCAGCGGCCGGCTCCCCGCATGCTTGAGTGGAACGCAACGCGCATTCAGCCAGCGTTTTGTCCGCCGGCGGCGCTTGAACGTCCCAGGCTGCACGTAACTGCTACCGCGCCATAAAAAAGGCTATGTCCCAGTTACGTGTTGCAGGCCCTGTTTTGTAGGGTGGGCTTTAGCCCGCCAGCGCTGGACAAGGGCCTTGGTGGGCTAAAGCCCACCCTACGTTTTGCGTTCAACACATAACTGGTACAGCGCCATAAAAAAGCCCGCCCTTTCATGGGAGCTGAAAGGGCGGGCTTGGTGGGGCGCGGTGTCGTCTGGCGCTGGCTATAGGGTGCTTAGTATTGCGGCACCACGCGGGCATCGTTGCCCGTGCCTTCGATGTAGACCTTCATGCCGGTGCTGAGTTGTGGATTGATCGGCTGGGTGATGGAGGTCAGTACGCCGCTGGTGGTGCGCACGATGATTTGCTGGGCTTGTACCGGCTGGTCGTACTTCTTCTTCTCGACCTCGTTGCCGGCGAAGGCGCCACCAATGGTGCCGGCCAGCATGGCCACGTCACGGCCGGTGCCTTTGCCGATCAGGCTGCCCAGGGCCAGGCCGCCGACACCGCCAAGAATCGCGCCGACACCGCTGTCATGGTTGGTTTGCATCATGGTCGGGGTGATCTGTTCAATCTTGCCAGCGCGAATTTGCATTTCGCCGGGGCTACCGCCCATGGGGCTGTTGGCGCAGGCGGTTAGGGTCAGGCCGAAAACCACAGCCAGTAGCGCGTTGAAGGTTTTTTTCATGGTTAAGCTCCAGAGGTTGGTTCGGTCCGTTCTGCACTCAGGTTAGTGCTCAGCGCCGCTGAACGTTGTCTCGTTGGGGGCACAGCATTTATAGCAAATAATCAGTCGCTAGCACTTGTTTGAACTTTGCGACTGGCGCTTAAACGTACTGCGCCGCCGCAAAGGCCGAGGCCCAGGCCCACTGGAAGTTGAAGCCGCCCAGCTGGCCGCTGACATCCAGCACCTCGCCGATAAAGTACAGGCCGGGGGCTTTCAGCGATTCCATGGTTTTCGAGGACACCTCGCGGGTGTCGACGCCGCCCAGGGTCACTTCGGCGGTGCGATAGCCTTCGGTACCGGCCGGCACCAGCTGCCAGTTGGCCAGGCGTTCGGCGATTGCCGCGAGTTCCGCGTGGCTGTATTGCTTGAGGGGTTTGGACTCGAACCATTGCTCGGCCAGCAGCCCGGCCATCTTCTTGGTAAACAGCTCGGCCAGCAGGGTTTTCAGCTCGCTGTTGGGCCGTTCGGCTTGCTGGGCGGGCAGCCATTCGTGCAGGTCGATATGCGGCAACAGGTTGATCTGCACCGCGTCCCCCGGTTGCCAATAGGAGGAAATCTGCAAAATCGCCGGGCCGCTGAGGCCTCGATGGGTGAACAAAATGTTCTCGCGAAAACTCATGCCGTTGCAGCTGACCAGGCAGTCTTCCACCGAGGTGCCGGACAGCTCGGTGCACAGGGCTTTGAGCTGCGGTTCGGTGATGGTGAAAGGCACCAGGGCGGCGCGGGTCGGCAGCAATTGATGACCGAACTGTTTGGCCACTTGGTAGCCAAAACCGCTGGCGCCCAGGGTCGGAATCGACAAGCCGCCGGTGGCAATCACCAGCGACTGACAGTCAAAGCCGCCGGCGCTGGTCTGCAGCTGATAGCCGCCGGCACTGGCCGCGTCGATCTGTTTAACCTCGGTGTCCAGCAGCAGCCGCACGCCGGCGTCGCGGCACTCGGCCAGCAGCAGTTCGAGAATGTCACTGGCCTTGTGGTCGCAAAACAGCTGGCCGAGTTTTTTCTCGTGGTAGGGCACGCCGTATTTGCTCACCAGGGCGATAAAGTCCCACTGGCTGTAACGGGCCAGGGCCGACTTGCAAAAGTGCGGGTTGGCCGAGAGGAAGTTGGCCGGTTCGGTGTAGAGGTTGGTGAAGTTGCAGCGCCCGCCCCCCGACATCAGGATTTTCTTGCCGGCCTTGTTGGCGTGGTCGAGCAGCAGCACCCGGCGGCCGCGGGCGGCGGCGGTCAGCGCGCACATAAGCCCGGCGGCGCCGGCACCGATGATGATTACCTCAGGGTTGTTCACGCTAAATCCTCTACGGCCGCGGCCAATGCGGCGCGCATCTTACGCGATCGAGGGCGCGCCGGCTTGACCGTCCAGCGCCGCCCGCGCCATTGTCCCTAGGGACTAAACCGCGCCAGGTTCTGGGTTGCGCTTAAAGGATGCGCACGCGCAACGAGCGGCCCTTGATCTTGCCCTGGTTCAGGCGCTGCAAGGCTTGCTGGGCAATGCCGCGCTCAACCGCCACATAGGCCTGGAAATCGAAGATGGCGATTTTGCCCACCTGGGCGCCAGGCACGCCGGCATCGCCGGTCAGGGCGCCGAGGATGTCGCCGGGACGGACTTTGTCTTTGCGGCCGGCGCCGATGCACAGGGTCACCATCGGCGGCAGCAGCGGCGCGCCGCCTTGCGACTTCAGGCCGTCGAGGTGCTGCCAGTTCAGCGGGCCTTTTTGCAGCTCCTCGATGGCGCGGGCGCGATGGCCTTCGGCCGGAGCTACCAGGCTGATCGCCAGGCCTTTTTCGCCGGCGCGGCCGGTACGACCAACCCGGTGAATGTGAATCTCCGAGTCGCGGGCCAGTTCGACGTTCAGCACCATGTCCAGGGCTTCGATGTCCAGGCCGCGAGCCGCCACGTCGGTGGCCACCAGCACGCTGCAACTGCGATTGGAAAACATCGCCAGCACCTGATCACGGTCACGTTGTTCCAGGTCGCCATTCAGCGCCATGGCGGAAATGCCGCTGGCCGTTAGGTGGTCGACCACTTCCTGGCACTGCTGCTTGGTAAAGCAGAAGGCCACGCAAGACTCCGGGCGAAAGTGCGCGAGGATCTTGCTGACCGCCGGCAAACGCTCTTCCGGGGAGATCTCATAGAAGCGCTGCTCGATCTGGCTGTCGGCGTGCATGGCCTCGGCTTTGACCTGCTGCGGATCGCGCATAAAAGCGGCCGACAATTGCTTGATGCTGCTCGGGTAGGTGGCCGAGAACAGCAGGGTCTGGCGCTTGGCCGGGGTCTTGCCGAGGATATCGGCGATCGAGTCGTAGAAACCCATGTCGAGCATGCGGTCGGCTTCGTCCAGCACCAGGGTGTTGAGACCGTCGAGCTTCAGGGTGCCCTTGCGCAAGTGCTCCTGAATCCGCCCCGGGGTGCCGACTATGATGTGCGCGCCGTGTTCCAGCGAGCCGATCTGCGGGCCGAAAGGCACGCCGCCACACAGGGTCAGTACCTTGATATGGTCGGTGCCACGGGCCAGCCGGCGGATTTCTTTTGCTACCTGGTCGGCCAGCTCGCGGGTTGGGCAGAGCACCAGTGCCTGGCAACCGAAGAAGCGCGGATTCAGCGGGTTGAGCAGGCCGATACCGAAGGCGGCGGTCTTGCCGCTGCCGGTTTTGGCCTGGGCGATCAGGTCCATGCCCTTGAGAATTACCGGCAGGCTTTGCGCCTGAATCGGCGTCATGGCGGTGTAACCGAGGGAATCCAGGTTAGCCAGCATGGCGGCAGATAGGGGCAAAGTGTTGAAGGCCGTGTTGGGGGCAGAGGTGGTCACAGGGATGTCCAGCAAAAAAAATGTCGGCCAGTGTAACAGGGCTCGCACCCGCACGGCCGCTGGTGCGACCGGGGGCTGCGCCGATCGGGCGAATGTCCGGAGTAAGCGCGCGGGATTTCCTTTGCTGATATCAGTCTGCCAGCCTAAGCTCAGGGCAGTCCTTCACTCTATTGGATTGCGCCTGTGCTCAAACGTATTGCTGTCGGCGATCTATGTCTGGGTATGTATATCAACGAGTTCTGCGGTTCATGGATGGAGCACCCGTTCTGGAAAGCCAAGTTTGTTTTAGATAGCCGCAAAGATTTACAACGCATCATTGATAGCGGGGTCGATGAGCTGTGGATTGATACCACTAAAGGCGTTGATCTGCTTATCGGTCAGCATGCCGACAGCGAGGCCGAGGTGGCCGCCCAAGTGGAGGCGCGTCTGCTGGAGGTGGCAACTGCTCCGGTATTTAGCCGTAGTTCGTTGGATGAGGAGATACGCCGGGCCCACAAGCTCTGCGGCGCCGCCAAGCAAGCGGTGGTGGCGATGTTCAGCGAGGTGCGCATGGGCCAGGCCATCGATGCCGCCCATGTGACTGAGCTGGTCGAAGAAATCTCCGCCTCGGTACTGCGCAACCCGAATGCCTTGATCAGCCTGGCGCGGCTGAAGAATGCCGACGAATACACCTATATGCACTCGGTGGCAGTCTGCGCGCTGATGATCGCCCTGGCTCGCCAGCTGGGGCTGGCCGAGGTGCAGGTGCGTGAAGCCGGGATGGCCGGCTTGCTGCACGACATCGGCAAAATGCTGATTCCCGAGGCCATCTTGAACAAACCCGGCAAATTAACCGATGCCGAGTTCACGACCGTGCGCGGTCACCCAGAGGCTGGTAACAGCATCCTGCTCGACAGCCAAAATATCAGCGCCATGGTGTTGGATGTGTGCCTGCACCACCATGAAAAGGTCGATGGCAGTGGTTATCCGCACCGTCTGAAAGGCGATGAAATCAGCTTGTTCGCCAAAATGGGCGCGGTCTGCGATGTGTATGACGCCATCACCTCGGATCGTCCCTACAAGCGCGGCTGGGACCCGGCCGAGTCGATCCGCAAGATGGCCGAGTGGAGCAAGGGCCATTTTGATGACGTGGTGTTCAAGGCCTTCGTTAAATCGGTGGGCATCTATCCCACCGGCTCACTGGTGCGCCTGGAAAGCGGTCGGCTCGGGCTGGTGATGGACCAGCACGAAAGCTCGCTGCTGACGCCGCGGGTCAAGGTGTTTTTCTCGGCCAAATCGAAAACTCCATTGCCACAGCAAATTATCGACCTGGCCAAACTGGTGGGTCGCGAGAAGATTATCGGCCGCGAGTCGCCGGAGGATTGGAACTTCCCCAATCTCGATGAGCTGTGGTCGGAGCTGCCGAAACGCAAAGGCTCGCACTTCGACTAAGGCGCGGCCGCCAGCCGCGGTTAATTCAGGCACAAGACATTTGCTGCCATTGCCGCCATCATTTGGCCACTGTGATTATGCAAGCGAGAACGGTGTGTTAAAGCGGATACCTGTTACGGATGCCCGGGTGGGCATGTTTGTCCATGAGCTGTGTGGCTCCTGGATGGACCATTCGTTCTGGAAAGTAAAGTTTCTGCTCGACAGCGCCAAAGACCTGCAGCGCTTGCAAAACAGCGCCATCCGCGAGTTGTGGATCGACACCGAGAAAGGCCTGGATGTGCCCGGTGGCGACAGCCATGCGCTGATTGAGGCGCGCACCAACGCGCGACTGTTAGCCGCCGAACATGAGCTGCCGGGCAAGGCGCGTGCGCAACTGGCGGACGAAATGGGTCTGGCACTGAAGCTCAGCGCGCGCACTAAAGAGCGCCTGGTGGGCCTGTTCAGCGATATGCGCAGCGGCGC
>MHZN01000003.1:11264-16273 GCA_001830395.1 Pseudomonadales bacterium RIFCSPLOWO2_12_59_9
GCTGGCGGGGCAGGTGGCCGAGATTAACCAGTCGCTGCAGCGCCATCCTCACGCCTTAATCAGCTTGGTTCGACTGCGTTCGGCCGATGAATACCAATACATGCATGCCCTGGCGGTGTCGGCGCTGATGATCGCCCTGGCGCGCCAACTGGGTATGGACGAGGCACAAGTCAGTGAGGCCGGGGTAGCCGGTTTGCTGCACGACATTGGCGAAGCGCTGATGCCGGCAGAGTTGCTCAACTGTCCGGGCAAGCTCAGCCGCATCGACTCGACCCTGCTGCGCGATCACCCGGCGCTGGGCGCCGAAACCCTGGAGAAACAAGGGCTCAGCCCGGCGCTGGTAGATGTCTGTCTGCACCATCACGAAAAGCCCGATGGCAGCGGTTACCCCGAGCGCCTGGCCGGTGAGCAGATCAGCCAGCTGGCGAAGATGTGCGCGGTTTGCGATGTGTATGACGCCCTGACCTGCGACCGGCCTTACCAAAAAGGCCTGGACCCGGCCGAGGCGATGCGCAAGATGGCCGAGTGGTGCCCGGCGCAGTTCGATGAGCAGGTGTTTCGCGCCTTTGTCAAAGCCCTCGGCATCTACCCGACCGGAGCGCTGGTGCGGCTCGAAAGTGGCAAGTTGGGCGTGGTGCTGGAGCAAAACGAGCATTCGCTGCTGACGCCCAAGGTCAAGGTGTTCTTCTCGGCCAGGTCCAAAGCGCCGATCGAGCAAGAGATCCTCGACCTCAGCAAGCTGGTCGGCCGTGAGCGCATAGTCGGCCGCGAACCCCTGGAAGACTGGGGTTTTCGTAACCTCGAAGAGCTTTGGTCGGGCGAGCGCAAGGGCCGTGCGACTCTGTTTGGTGGCGCGGCCGCGCCGCTTTAATCCCGTCCATAGTCGGTCGCGAGCCCCTGGAAGACTAGGGTTTTCGCAATCTCGAAGAGCTCTGGTCGGGAGAATGCAAAGGCCGTGCGATCTTGTTCGGTTGAACTGTTGCGCACTTTTAGTCTCCTAGAGGTGTAACCCGCGCGGGTTGCCCCCGCCCTACGATCTGTCGGTTCGGCGCTGATTTTTTTGGAGTACCGCGATGAAAGTATTACTGGCCTTATTAACCCTGGTCGCCCTGCCGGCCCTCGCCGCCGAGCCTACCCTGTACGGCCGCTACGAAAAAATCGGCTTACCTGAACTCAAACAAACCCTCAAAGCCAAGATGGATACCGGCGCCTACACCGCCTCCTTATCGGCCCGTGATATTGAGCTGTTCAAGCGCGATGGCGAGGAATGGGTGCGTTTTCGCCTGGCCGCCAAAGGTTTCGATGACACCCGCTATGAGCACCTGTTGGCGCGCATCAGCAAAATCAAAAATCGCGCCGACGAGAACGACGATGAGGACGCAGTCGCCATCTCCAAGCGTCCGGTGATCGATCTGCAACTCTGCCTGGGCACGCAATTACGCACCGTGGAGGTCAACCTGGTCGACCGCAGCGGCTTCAACTACCCGCTGCTGATCGGCGCCAAGGCGCTGCGTGAGCTGGACGCGGCGATCGATCCGGCCAAGCGCTTCACCGCCGGTAAACCCGACTGCAAATAGCCGCGTGCCGGCCTGACGGTTGACCCTGCTGCTGGCTTTGGGCACCGTGGCAGCCTTGATGGTTGCCGGGTCGCAGCGCTATGCCGCAGATATTGATTGTTGAAGATGAAGCGGCGATTGCCGACACGCTGATCTACGCCCTGCAAAGCGAGGGCTTTAGCACTCACTGGCTGACCCTGGCCGGCGAGGCGCTGGCATTTCAGCAGCAGAGCCCAGCCGACTTCTGGATTCTCGATGTGGGTCTGCCGGACATGAGCGGCTTCGAGGCCTGCAAACGCCTGCGCCGCTTTAGCGAAGTGCCGGTGCTGTTTCTCACCGCCCGCAACACCGAGATCGACCGGGTGGTGGGGCTGGAAATCGGCGCCGACGACTACGTCAGCAAACCCTTCAGCCCCCGGGAAGTGGCGGCGCGGGTCAAGGCGATTCTCAAGCGGGTGCAGCCACGCCCGGCCGTGGCGGCAGAGCCGGAACCCAACGGGCCGTTTCGCCTCGACCTGGAACGGGTGCAAATTCACTATCAGCAACAACTGCTGGTGCTGACCCGCCATGAATTTCGCCTGCTGCAAGCCTTGCTCGGCCAGCCCGAACGGGTCTTTTCCCGTGAGCAATTGTTGGACGCCGCCGGGGTGGCCAGCGACGCCGGTTACGAGCGCAGCATCGACAGCCATATCAAAAGCCTGCGGGCCAAACTGCGCGAAATAGCCCCAAGCGCCGAGCCGATCCAGACCCATAGAGGCCTGGGTTATAGCTTGAGACTCGTCTAATGCCGCTCGGTATCCGGATTTTTCTGGTCTATTTCCTGTTCGTTGGCCTGGCCGGCTGGTTTGTCTTGAGCACTGTGATGGACGAAATTCGCCCCGGCGTGCGCCAGTCCACCGAGGAAACCCTGGTGGATACCGCCAACCTGCTGGCCGAGTTGCTGCGCGATGATTTACGCGGCGGTCAGATCGATCAAAGCCGTTGGCAGGCGCTGTTTCAGGCCTACGGCCAGCGCCAGCCCCAGGCGCAAATCGGTGAGGTGAGCAAGACCTCGGTGAGCCATCGCATCTACGTCACAAATGCGACCGGCAAGGTGTTGCTGGACTCCAGCGGCCAGGCGGTGGGCCAGGACTACTCGCGCTGGAACGACGTCTACCTGACCCTGCGTGGCCAGTACGGCGCCCGCTCGACCCGTGAGGTGGCAGACGACCCCGAGTCCTCGGTGATGTACGTGGCCGCGCCGATCAAGGCGAACGGGCAGATCATCGGCGTGGTGGCGGTGAGCAAGCCGAGCCGCAGCCTGCAGCCCTATATCGAGCGTTCCCAGCGGCGCCTGAGCTGGTTCGGCGCCGGGCTGATCGGCCTCGGCTTGCTGGTCGGCGGCTTGCTGTCCTGGTGGCTGAGCGGCTCGCTGCGCCGGCTCACCGGTTTTGCCCAGGCGGTGGCCGCCGGGGAGCGGCGCCCGGCACCGCAGTTGCGTGGTGGTGAGCTGGGCCAGTTGGCCGCCGCCCTGGAATACATGCGCAGCGAGCTGGAGGGCAAGGCCTACGTCGAGCGCTATGTACACACCCTGACCCACGAGTTGAAAAGCCCGCTGGCGGCCATCCGGGGCGCCGCCGAACTGCTCGAGGGCGAGATGCCGGCCGAGCAACGCCAGCGCTTCGTCGGCAATATCCAGAGTGAAAGCGCGCGGTTGCAACAGCTGATCGAGCGCTTGCTGCACCTGGCCCTGGTGGAGCAACGTCAGGGCCTGGAGGAGCGCGTGCCGGTGTTGCTGCGGGGGTTGTTCGAGGAGTGGCGCCAAGGTCAGGCGGCGCGCATCCAGGCCGCCGGCGTGCAGCTGGACAATCAACTGGATGCCGAGCTCAGCGTGCCCGGCGAGCACTTTTTGCTGCAGCAGGCGCTGGCCAACCTGCTCGACAATGCCCTGGATTTCACCCCGGCGGGTGGGCTCATCCGCTGCAGCGCAGCAGTGCAGGGTGAGCAGCTTGAGCTGCGCCTGTTCAACCAGGGCGCCGCCATCCCCGATTACGCCTTGCCGCGCCTGACCGAGCGCTTTTACTCGCTGCCCCGCCCGGCCAGCGGGCGCAAAAGCACCGGTCTGGGCCTCAATTTTGTGCAGGAAGTTGCCAGCCTGCACGGCGGCAGTCTGAGTCTGGTGAATGTGCCCGGCGGGGTGGAAGTGCGCCTGCGCTTGTTGCGCACGCCGGGGGATGAACTGGTCGCCACTTAGTCCGCGCGGGCCAAGTGGCGACCATCACTGACGACCTCAGTGCCGGCTCTAGCCCTGGACCAGGGCCTGGGCCGCCCGTTCGCCGGTTTCCACCGCGCCGTTGAGGAAACCCCAGAACTCTTGGGAGCAATGCTCGCCGCAGAAATGAATGCGGTTGCCGGCATCCGTCTCCCACTGCGCGCCCCAGAAGCTGGTGTAGTGGCCCAGGGCTGGGGCGGCATAACTGCCCAGGCTCCAGGGGTTGATGGCCCACTTGGAGACCAGCGCCTTGCCCTGATACGCTGCCGTGGTGCCGGGGAATACCGGCTCGATCTGCCCCAGCAGCCGGTTGACATCGCTGGTCGCCGCCTGGGCAAAGGGCACGCTGGTGCTCAAGGCCCGGCCCTGATTACCGCCCAGGTAGTTACACAGCACGCTGCCGGTGCTGGGCTGGTTGACCTGGGTATCCCAGACGGTGACGAAACCCTCGGCACCGGAGTAGCTCACCCCACCCGTGGGCACGGCCTGGCCCTCGATATAGCGCGTCGCGTTCCAGGGCCGTGAGCCGCACTGGATATGGATCTTGCCGTTGGCGCCGAGGCTCATCTCGTTGATCGCCCGGCGCTTGGCGGGGGAGAAGCTGGCGAGGATTTCCGGGGCAATCGCCACTTCGCGCAGCTTGCTGAACGGCAGGGCCAGCACCAGCTGATCGCAGATGTCGCTGCTGCCATCGCTGAAGGAGCACACGTAGGGGCCGTTGGGGCTGCCTCCGATGCTGGTCAGTGCCTTGCTGGTGGCCACGGTGCCGGCCGGCAACTGGTTGAGCAGGGCGGTCACCACCGAGTCGCTGCCGCCGACTATGTGATAGCGCTCGTCGGTGCCGGCCAGCGGCAGCGGCTCGTTGATCGAGTTGAACGCCAGCAAATAGACCAGATTGAGGCAGGTCTGCGCCTGCGGGGCATGGCCGTATTCGGAGATCAGGTTGGCCTGCATCAGCTGGCCAAAGTTGCTGTTGGCGCCGATGCCGACCTGATCCAGCCAGTCGGTGGCGTTGATCCAGTCCAGCCGTGCGTGCTCGGCATTGTGGTTGTTATAGACCGGCTGCCAGGGCGCGGCCTGCTGGGTGCGCTTGAACAGCTCGTAGATCTGCCGCCAGTCGGCGCGCAACTCCGCTTCGCGGTAGAACTGGTTGTTGACCTGGTACAGCTCCTCGCTGCCGGGCGTCCCGCCGCTGTTGACGT
>MHZN01000004.1 GCA_001830395.1 Pseudomonadales bacterium RIFCSPLOWO2_12_59_9
GACAAGGATATGCAGACCGTGATGCATCACATGCAAGAACAGAAGGAGTCGGTGAAATGAGCCGCCTGCAGACACGCTTTGCCGAGCTGAAACAACAGAACCGCGCCGCCCTGGTGACCTTCGTCACCGCCGGCGACCCGGGCTACGATGCCTCCCTGGCGATCCTCAAGGGCCTGCCGGCGGCCGGTGCCGACGTGATCGAACTGGGCATGCCCTTCACAGACCCGATGGCCGACGGCCCGGCGATTCAGCTGGCCAATATCCGCGCCCTGGCCGGTAAGCAGAACCTGGCCAAGACCCTGCAGATGGTGCGCGAGTTCCGCGAAGGCAACCAGGACTGCCCGCTGGTGCTGATGGGCTACTTCAATCCCATCCACCATTACGGCGTGCCGCGTTTTATCGCCGACGCCAAGGCAGCCGGCGTCGACGGCCTGATAGTGGTCGACCTGCCGCCGGAGCATAACGCCGACCTGTGTGACCCGGCCCAGGCCGCCGGTCTGGACTTTATCCGCCTGACCACCCCGACC
This sequence comes from Pseudomonadales bacterium RIFCSPLOWO2_12_59_9, assembly GCA_001830395.1. Lineage (GTDB taxonomy): Bacteria > Pseudomonadota > Gammaproteobacteria > Pseudomonadales > Pseudomonadaceae > Aquipseudomonas. Next base: position 528 of record MHZN01000004.1, read on the forward strand.
ACCGACGATGCGCGTCTGCCCAAGGTGCTTAACGGTAGCTCCGGTTTCGTTTACTACGTCTCGGTGGCCGGCGTCACCGGCGCCGGTGCGGCGACCCTGGAGCATGTGCAGGAAGCCGTGACCCGCCTGCGCCGCCACACCGAGCTGCCGATCAGCATCGGCTTCGGCATCCGCACTCCGGAACACGCGGCGACCATCGCCCGCCTGGCCGATGGCGTGGTGGTCGGCTCGGCCCTGGTCGACCAGATCGCCAATGCGCAGAACGACCAGCAGGCCGTGGACGGTGTGCTGAGCTTGTGCCAGCAGTTGGCCGAAGGCGTGCGCGGCGCCCGCGTCTGAGGTCAATGCGCAGGGCCTCATTCGCAGGGTGGGCTTCAGCCCACTGACTATGACTCTTGGTGGGCTAAAGCCCACCCTACACGCTGAGTCGTACCGACAAAGCCGCTGCCACCCTCAGGTTGCCGCGGCTTTGTGCTGTCTGGGGCCTTATCCGTGGGCAAACGGCTATCGATAGCCTCAATGAATGGAATCACCACGGCTGATTTTTTCCGCCAGGCGACAGCTGCGAGACTTGCTTCAACGCCGGAAACGGCAACCTTTGAAGGAAGTCGAACATGAAACTCAGCAGCCCATTACGCACCTTCGGCCTGTTTACCCTGCTCAGCCTCGTGGGCGTTGCCCAGGCCCACGCCGAGCCTGTTACAACGAGCAGCACACCACAACAAGTGGCGGAAAGCGGCAGTGAGCGGGCCACTGAACGCGCCAACAAATTACGCGCAGAGCAGGCACAGAAAATGGCTGAAAGCGGCAGCGAACGCAGCCCTCAACGTGGCCGCAAATTGATCGAAAAACCACAGCAGCAAGTGGCGGAAAGCGGAGGCGAACGCAGCCACAAACGGGCGACCCGCACCGGCAAACTACGCGACGAGCAGGCGCCAATAATTGCCGAAGGTGGCAGTGATCGGCTGCAACTCTGGCACCAACAACGCTCGGTCTAATGGCTTGGCGCAAGGCGCCCAAGTGCAATAAGCCAAAGCCCCGCAGCGCACTGCGGGGCTTTGGCATGCCGGGTACAACTTCAGGCCACCAGGCGCTCGGTACGGCGCAGATAAAGGCCAATCGCCAAGCCCAGGCAGCACAGCGCGATCACGTAATAGGCCGGGCCCAGAGCGCTGAATTTCAGCAAATAGGCCACCGCCATCGGGGTTAAACCGCCAAAAATCGCGTAGGCCAGGTTGTAGGAAAACGACAAACCGCTAAAGCGCACCGCCGGCGGAAACGCCGTCACCAATACCCGTGGTATGGCGCCGATCATGCCGACACTCAGCCCGGTCAGGGCATAGAGCGGCAACAGCCAGTCCGGGTGGGCCGCCAGGTTGCTGTAAAAGCTCCAGGTCAGACTGGCCAACAGCAAGCTGCCGAACAGCAACACCCGGCCGGCGCCAAACCGATCGGCCAGCAACCCGGCGCCAACACAACCGAAACTCAGGCAGACAATCGCCAGACTGTTGGCCTGCAGGGTTTGCGCCGGGGCAAAGCCGTAGGCGCTTTGCAGCACACTGGGGGTCATCAAAATCAGCACCACAATCGCCGCCGACAGCACCCAGGTCAGCAGCATCGACAACACTATGGCGCGGCGATGGTCGCGTAGCACCGCTTTGAGCGGGACTTCGTCGGCCAGGGCACGACGCAGCTGCAATTCGGCAAACACCGGGGTTTCTTCCAGCCAGCGGCGCAAATACACCGAGAACAGGCCAAACACACCGCCGAGCAGAAACGGCAAGCGCCAGGCAAAGTCCAGCAACTCCTGGGCGCTGAAGACCCGGTTAATCAGGGTCGCCACCAGAGAACCGAGCAGGATGCCAATGGTCAGGCCGCTGGTCAGGGTGCCGCAGGCAAAGCCGATGCGTCGCGCCGGCACGTGCTCGGCGACAAACACCCAGGCGCCCGGCACTTCACCGCCAATCGCGGCGCCCTGCACGATGCGCAGTAGCAACAGGCAGAGCGGCGCCCAGACGCCAATTTGTGCGTAGGTCGGCAGCAACCCCATCAAGAGGGTCGGTACCGCCATCATAAAAATGCTCAGGGTGAACATCCGCTTGCGCCCAAGCAGATCGCCAAAATGCGCCAGCACTATGCCGCCCAAGGGCCGCGCCAGGTAGCCGGCGGCGAAGATGCCGAAGGTCTGCAGCTGGCGCAGCCACTCGGGCAAGTCGGCGGGGAAAAACAACTTGCCGACCACAGTGGCAAAAAACACGAAGATGATGAAATCGTAAAACTCCAGCGCGCCGCCCAGGGCCGACAGCGACAGGGTTTTATAATCACTGCGGTTCAACGGCCGGGCGGCGACCGGCTCCAGGGCTAGCACAGAGGACATACAGGCTTCTCACTCAACGAATTCAGACCGGCCCGCACCATAGCAAATTGTGCGCCGCCGACACAGGCGCCGCCGTTGGTCTGCTTCGCGGCGACTTGACCGCAAAGTGAAGCAAATAAACCACAGCCGCATCGTTTCCATACCCAAGCGTCTATATACTGCCCAGCGACGAAACCTGGCTTATCCGCCAGGCTTTATGCTTATCCGTGCCATTTAATAAAAAATCAGGGGCAGAGGCTCCCAGGCATGCACGAACTCGAACAAGAAGACCCCATCCCACAAGGCGATTTGGCCTTGCAAATCACCGCACTGCCCCGTGAAACCAACGGTTTCGGCGATATTTTCGGCGGCTGGCTGGTGGCCCAGATGGACCTCGCCGGTACCGCCATGGCCAGTAAAATCGCCGGCGGCCGGGTGGCCACGGTGGCGATTGATCGCATGGCCTTTCTGGTGCCGGTGGCGGTCGGCTCGCAGCTGTCGTTTTACACCCAGGCCCTGGAAAGTGGTCGCAGCTCGATCCAGCTGATGATCGAGGTGTGGAGCGATGACCCGGCCTCCGGCGACTGGCGCAAGGTCACCGAGGCAGTGCTGGTGTTTGTCGCCATCGACGGCAGTGGTCGTACCCGGCCCTTACCACCACGCCGCTAACAAGCCGAGTGAAAACGACTGCGCTTGGTTTTCACGCGACCTGATTAAGCCCCGTTTAGTGCGCTTTAGTAGTCGCTAAGTGAGCGCGGCGGGATGGCGGCGCGCAGGGCATTGAGTATCGCCAGCGCATCGATCACCTCCTGAGCCACGGCGCCGGCCACCGGCGATAGGTAGCCGGCCGCCGCCAAGCCCATGCCCACCAGGCTCAGGGCCATGCCGCCGAGCGCGCTTTGCAGGGCGATTCGGCGCATCCGCCGGCCGATATGCAGCAGTTCATCGACCCGCTGCAGCGAGCTGTCGAGAATCACCGCCCCGGCCGCCTCGGCTGTCACATCACTGGCCTCGCCAAAGGCGATACCGACCGTGGCGGCTGTCAGCGCCGGCGCATCGTTAATTCCGTCGCCCATAAACACCGTATTGGCCCGCAGGGTTTCGGCGCGGATCAGCGCCAGTTTTTGCTCCGGGCTTTGGCTGGCGTAAATCTCGTCAATCCCGACCTGCGCGGCCAGGTAGCGCACTTCGCTTTCCCGGTCGCCGGAGACCAGCAGCAAGCGCTCGAAGCCATGCAGCGGCATCAGGTGATTAATAAAGGATTTACCCTCGGCCCGCGGCGCATCGTGAAACCTGCAGGTGCCGGCGTACTGCCCGGCCAGCAGCACGATGCACTCCAGGCCATCGGCGCTGGGCGCCAGCAGCGCGGCGGCGGCCGGCAGTTGCAGCAGCAATTGCTGGCGGCTGGTCACCTGCACCGGCTGGCCGTTAATCACCCCTCGCAGGCCTTGGCCGGGGCGCTCACTGACGGCGCTGGCCTCCAGCAGTTCGAGGCCCGCCGTCTGCGCCGCCTGCAAGATCGCGCCGGCCAGCGGAGATAGGTAGCCGGCCGCCGCCAAGCCCATGCCCACCAGGCTCAGGGCCATGCCGCCGAGCGCGCTTTGCAGGGCGATTCGGCGCATCCGCCGGCCGATATGCAGCAGTTCATCGACCCGCTGCAGCGAGCTGTCGAGAATCACCGCCCCGGCCGCCTCGGCTGTCACATCACTGGCCTCGCCAAAGGCGATACCGACCGTGGCGGCTGTCAGCGCCGGCGCATCGTTAATTCCGTCGCCCATAAACACCGTATTGGCCCGCAGGGTTTCGGCGCGGATCAGCGCCAGTTTTTGCTCCGGGCTTTGGCTGGCGTAAATCTCGTCAATCCCGACCTGCGCGGCCAGGTAGCGCACTTCGCTTTCCCGGTCGCCGGAGACCAGCAGCAAGCGCTCGAAGCCATGCAGCGGCATCAGGTGATTAATAAAGGATTTACCCTCGGCCCGCGGCGCATCGTGAAACCTGCAGGTGCCGGCGTACTGCCCGGCCAGCAGCACGATGCACTCCAGGCCATCGGCGCTGGGCGCCAGCAGCGCGGCGGCGGCCGGCAGTTGCAGCAGCAATTGCTGGCGGCTGGTCACCTGCACCGGCTGGCCGTTAATCACCCCTCGCAGGCCTTGGCCGGGGCGCTCACTGACGGCGCTGGCCTCCAGCAGTTCGAGGCCCGCCGTCTGCGCCGCCTGCAAGATCGCGCCGGCCAGCGGATGGCGGGAATAACGCTCCAGGCTGGCCAGCGCCAGCAGCACTTGGTTGGCGCTAAAGCCGGGGGCGGGCAGCACCTCGGTCAGGCTCGGCTCGCCACAGGTGAGGGTGCCGGTCTTGTCGAAGATCGCCACCCGGCAGGTGTCGATTTTCTCCAGCACCGCCGGATCCCGGATGATGATGCCGCGTCGCGCCGCCAGTGATACCGAGCTGATGATGCTGACCGGAATCGCGATCAGCAGCGGGCAGGGCGTGGCCACCACCAACACCGCCAAAAAGCGTATTACCTCACCGCTCAAGGCCCAGGCCAGCAGGGCAATGCTCACCGCCAGCGGCGTGTACAGCGCACCCAATTGATCGCCCAGCCGGCGTAGCTGCGGTCGCCGTTGCTCGGCGTCGCGCATCACCTGCATGATTTTCGCGTAGCGCGACGCCTGGGCGGTTTGTTCGGCGCGAATGGTCAGCGCCCCCTCGCCATTAATCGCTCCCGACAGCACCAGGGAACCGGGCACCTTGGCCAACACATAGGGTTCGCCGGTCAGGTAGGACTCATCCATGCTGCTCCGCCCGTCGAGCACCACGCCGTCCACCGGGCAGGCCTCGTGGGGTAACAGCAATAACTCATCGCCAACGCCGATCTGCTCCAGCGGCAGATCGACCCAGGCGCCCGCACGCTTGCAGTGCGCCAGCAACGGCAAACGCTTGGCCAGGGCCTGCAGGGCAAAGGAGGCGCGGCGCACTGCGTAGGCTTCCAGCGCCTGACCGCTGGCCAGCATCAGCACCACCAGGCTGGCGGCCAGGTACTGCGCCAGCGCCACCTCTTTGAGGCTGGCCACCCGGCCAAAGAAGTCGAGCTCCCAGCTGCTCATGGCGAGCCCGGCGGTGTAGACGCTGGTGATGCTGTCGTCGGTGCTGGTCTGGCGGTTGCCGGTGGCGGCCAGGTTGAGCGTGGGGAAGCGGTCGGCGCGGCGGATCTGGTACTGCGCCCGCACCTGCTCGATGTTGAGCACCGCCACCCGCAGGTCGCGGTTGTTCTGGATCGCCAGGCCGATGAG
>MHZN01000005.1:0-8327 GCA_001830395.1 Pseudomonadales bacterium RIFCSPLOWO2_12_59_9
TCAACGGCGCGCCCTTGAAGGTGCTGGCCGCAGCAATGGGTGAGGGCAGTGGCGCCCCCGGCGAGATTCTCGCCGCCAATAAAGACGGGCTGACCGTGGCCTGCGGCAGCGGTGCCTTGCGTCTAACCCGTCTGCAATTGCCCGGCGGCAAAGCGCTGAATTTTGCCGACCTGTTTAACAGCCGCCGTGAGCAATTTGCCGTCGGCAGCTTGCTCGGAGCCGGCGCATGAACCCGCGTCTCGCCGCCGCCCGCGCGCTGGCCGCCGTGCTGTCGGGCAAAGCCTCGCTGAACAGCTCGCTGCCCCAGCAACTGGATAAAGTCGCCGCCCGCGACCGTGGCCTGACCCAAGAGCTGGCCTTCGGCACCGCCCGCTGGCAGCCGCGCCTGTCGGCCCTGGCCGCCAAGCTGCTGCAAAAGCCCTTCAAGACCGCCGATAAAGACGTTGAGGCGCTGCTGCTGGTCGGCCTGTATCAATTGCTCTACACCCGTATTCCGCCCCACGCCGCGATTGGCGAGACGGTCGCCTGTATTGATAAGCTGAAAAAACCCTCGCTCAAAGGCCTGGTCAACGCCGTGCTGCGCAATGCCCAGCGTGACGGCGCGGCGCTGCTGACCGAGCTTGAGCATGATCCGGTGGTGCGCACCGCCCACCCGCGCTGGCTGCAAAAAGCCTTGAAAGCCAGCTGGCCCGAGCACTGGGAAGCCATCTGCGCCGCCAATAACGCCCACCCGCCGCTGATCCTGCGGGTCAATCGCCGCCACCACAGCCGCGAGGCTTATTTGGCCCAACTGCACGACTGCGGCATTGCCGCCAGCGCCTGCAGCTTCAGCAGCGATGGCATCTTGCTGACCGAGGCCCGCGATGTGACCGGCCTGCCAGGTTTCGCCGCCGGGCATGTCAGCGTGCAGGACGAGGCCGCGCAACTGGCCGCCGAGCTGCTGCAACTGGCCCCCGGCCAACGGGTGCTGGACGCCTGCTGCGCGCCCGGCGGCAAGACCTGCCATCTACTCGAAGTCGAGCCGCAACTGGCTCATGTGGTGGCGATCGATCTGGAAGCCAAGCGCCTGCAGCGCGTAAGTGAAAATCTCCAGCGCCTGGGCCTCAGCGCCGAACTGATCGCCGCCGACGCCCGCGCCGTCGACAGCTGGTGGGACGGACAATTATTCCAGCGCATTCTGCTCGATGCGCCGTGCTCGGCCACCGGCGTGATCCGCCGTCACCCGGACATCAAACTGACCCGCCAAGCCGAAGACATCGCCGCGCTGGCCAGCCTGCAAGACGAGCTGCTGGACGCCCTGTGGCCAACCCTGGAAGTCGGCGGCGTGCTGCTGTATGCCACCTGTTCGGTGCTGCCGGCCGAAAACAGCGACAATATTGCTGCATTTTTGGCCCGCACTGCGGATGCCCGCGAGCTGGAGATAGTCGGCCAGCTTGGTCAACCAACAGCCGGCCTGCCGCAAGCCCACGGCCGCCAGTTACTGCCGCAAACAGACGGCCACGATGGCTTCTACTATGCCAAGCTGATCAAGATTGCCGCAGACCAAAGCAATTCGTAGGGTGGACTTCAGCCCACCGAACCGATGGTGGGCTGAAGCCCACCCTACAGGAGTGATTGGGTGAAAATCATTATTCTCGGCGCCGGTCAAGTGGGCGGCACCCTCGCCGAACACCTGGCCGGCGAAGCCAACGACATCACCGTGGTCGACACCGACGCCGAACGCTTGCGCGAACTGGGCGACCGTCTGGATATTCGCACCGTACTCGGCCGTGGCTCCTTTCCGACCGTGTTGCGCCAAGCCGGCGCCGACGATGCCGACATGCTGGTGGCGGTCACCAATAGCGACGAGATCAACATGCTCGCCTGCCAGGTGGCTTACACCCTGTTTCACACCCCGACCAAAATCGCCCGGGTGCGCGAGTCGGCGTACCTGACCCGCAGCGGCCTGTTCGACAACGACGCCATTCCGGTCGACGTGTTGATCAGCCCCGAGCAGGTGGTCACCAACTACATCAAGCGCCTGATCGAATACCCCGGCGCCTTGCAGGTGATCGACTTCGCCGAAGGCAAGGCCCAACTGGTGGCGGTACGCGCCTATTACGGCGGCCCGCTGGTGGGTCAACAACTGCGCCAACTGCGCGAGCACATGCCGAATGTCGACACCCGGGTGGCGGCGATTTACCGCCGTGACCGGCCGATTATTCCGCAGGGCGACACCGTGATTGAGGCCGACGACGAGGTGTTCTTCATCGCCGCCAAGGCCAATATTCGCGCGGTGATGAGCGAAATGCGTCGGCTGGAAGACGGCAACAAGCGCATCGTGATTGCCGGTGGCGGCAATATTGGCGAGCGCTTGGCCGAAGCCATCGAGAGCCGCTACCAGGTAAAAATCATCGAACGTAACCCGGTCCGCTGCCGTCATCTTTCCGACAGCCTGGAAAGCACCATAGTGCTGCAGGGCAGCGCCTCCGACCGCGATTTGCTGCTCGAAGAGAGCATCGGCGATACCGATATTTTCCTCGCCCTGACCAACGACGACGAAGCCAATATCATGTCGTCCTTGCTGGCCAAACGCCTCGGCGCGCGTAAGGTGCTGACCCTGATTAACAACCCGGCCTATGTGGATCTGGTTCAGGGCGGCGAAATCGACATCGCCATCAGCCCGCAACAGGCCACTATCGGCACCCTGCTGACCCACGTGCGGCGGGGCGACATTGTCAGCGTACATTCATTGCGACGTGGCGCTGCCGAGGCCATTGAGGCAATTGCCCACGGTGATGCCAAGTCGAGCAAGGTGATCGGCCGCGCGATCGCCGACATCAAGCTGCCGCCCGGCACCACCATCGGCGCGATTATCCGTGACGAAGAAGTGCTGATCGCCCACGGCACTACCCAGATCGCGGCAGGCGACCATGTGATCTTGTTCTTGGTCGATAAAAAATACATTCGCGATGTGGAGCGTTTGTTCCAGGTCGGTCTGAGCTTTTTTTGAAGCCGTGCTCGGTTTGCGCGACGCACCCGAGCATTCAGGAGCCGCCATGCTTGAACCCTTAGAGAAGATGCTGGCCAAGGGAGTGGACAATGCCCTGCTGCGGTTTGGCTTGGGTAAAGGCTATTTGGACGGCGGGCAATGCGCCGTGGCCGCCGAACACCTGCAGCGCTGCGTGGCCTTCGACCCGCAGTATTCGGCGGCCTGGAAGCTATTGGGCAAGGCCTACCTGGGTGCAGGCGACCCGACCGCCGCGCGCCATGCCTGGGAGCAGGGCTTGCTAGCGGCCAGCGGCCATGGCGACAAACAGGCGGAAAAAGAAATCCGGGTATTTCTGCGGCGTCTGGATAAATTGGCTTAAACCCGTTGCGCCGAGTTAGCCGGCCGGATCAGTTACGGGTAAAGCGCAGGCCGACGCCGCCCGGTTCGAAGCGCACCACTTCCATTTGTAGAATCGGTGCCTCCATGGGCAGGCCTTGCACCTGCCCGGTCACCAGTTCGCCGATCTGCAGCAAACGTTGCGCATCGTCGATGATGACAAACACACCGCTGTCGGAAATATCCCGGGTCATCACCTGCATCTCACCATGTACCGGATGATCGATGCGGATGCGAACCTTTAAAGGCGCACGGCTAGTATCGCGCTGGTTAGTCATGAACGGCCTGTTGTTGAAGATTTATGGGCGTAGCACAGACGTTAGTGGCTAAAGCGCCGCGTATCAATACCCTTTCGCCTCACCGGGCAGGCGTTTGTTAGAGCACTTCATGCTCCACAGGTATTGGCTGGGGTAGGCGCGCACGTATTTTTCCAGCACCGCGCTCATGGCGGCGGCAGACACTTCAGTGTCCTGGCTGTAAATCGCTTGCGGCGCCGCCTCAAAAATCACCTTAAAGCCGCTGCCGTCTTCCAGCCGGATGGCGCTAAGGAACACACCGAGCGCCTTACCGCCCGCCAACATGCCCGGCACAAATTTGCTGGTCAGCGCCTGAATGCCGCAAAAGGGTACGAACAGGCCACTCGACAGGCTCGGCTCGGGATCGGCCGGAATCCCTACCACGCCGCCTTTGCGCACTTCTTTAATCACGCTGAGGATGCCTTCCTTGGTCGAGGCGGCCACGCGGTTACCGAGTTGCGCACGCTGTTTCTTCAACAGTTCGTCGAGCGCCTGCAGCTTGGGCGGACGATAGAAAATCACCGGTTTGCACTGCGCGCAAAAGTAATGGTTGAGCACTTCCCAGTTGCCCAGATGGCTGGCAATGCCGACCACCCCTTGGCCGCTGGCCAGGGCCGCCTGTAACACGTCGAGGCCTTCGACTTCGCGCACCAGGCCCAGGGTTTTTTCCGCCGGCCAGATCCAGGCGCAGGCGCTTTCGGTCAGGGTGCGACCGATATCGCGGTGGGTCTGCCACTCCAGCTGCTTGAACTCCGCTGGCGACAGCTCTGGGAAACACTTGCTCAGATTGATCCGCACCACCTCGCGCGAACGGCTGGGGATTTTCCAGCTCAACCAGCCCAGCGCCGCGCCCACCGCTTGCACGGCGCGCCAAGGCAGCAAGGCAAACAGGCGCAGGAATCCGACGGCTAATGCGCCTTTGATCTTTTCCACCATTAAGTCCTCAAACAATCGGGGTCGGCATTGTACCTGCCAACCGCGGGTAACTATCACAGTCCGTGGTGTGGTCCATGACCATGCCGCTGGCCTGCATCAAGGCATAACAGATGGTTGGGCCGACAAAGGTAAAGCCGGCTTTCTTCAGTGCGCGGCTCATCGCCTCGGCCTGCGGCGTAATCGCCGGCACCTGGCTGCGTTCGTTGAAGTGATTGATCCGCGACACACCATCGACAAAGGACCAGAGCAGCGCCACCGGATCATCCTGCTGCAGCCAGGCCTGAGCGTTTTGCCGGGCCGCCTTGAGCTTCAAGCGATTGCGGATAATGCCAGGGTCTTGCATCAAGACCTCAATTTCCTCATCGCTCATCTGCGCCAAGCGCTGCGGGTCAAAACCAAACAGCACCTGGCGGTAGCGTTCGCGCTTTTTCAGCACGGTGATCCAGGACAAACCGGCCTGAAAAGCCTCCAGCAGCAACAACTCGAACAGTGCCTGCGCATCACGTTGCGGCACGCCCCATTCGTGGTCGTGGTAGGCGCTATACAGCGGGTCGTCGGTACACCAAACGCAACGGGGCATAGGCTCTCCTTGCCAGAGATGGAGCAGGGCGTGGGCGGGTGAAGGGGCGCAGGTTTCGGGTATACTCGGCGGCTTTACGCCTCCGCCAAAACCGGTGAATTTCGTGACCCAGACTACGCCAGCCGTGCGCACCTTCCAAGATTTGATCCTGGCCCTGCAACAATACTGGGCCGAACAAGGCTGCGTGGTACTGCAGCCCTACGATATGGAAGTCGGTGCCGGCACCTTCCATACCGCCACTTTTCTGCGCGCCATCGGCCCGGAAACCTGGAACGCCGCTTACGTGCAACCGAGCCGCCGACCGGCTGACGGCCGCTACGGGGAAAACCACAATCGCCTGCAGCATTACTACCAGTTCCAGGTGATCTTGAAGCCCAACCCGGAGAACTTTCAGGAGCTGTACCTGGGCTCGCTCAAGCACATCGGCCTCGATCCGCTGGTACACGACATTCGCTTCGTCGAAGACAACTGGGAGTCGCCGACCCTGGGCGCCTGGGGCCTGGGCTGGGAGATCTGGCTGAACGGCATGGAAGTCACCCAGTTCACCTACTTCCAGCAAGTCGGCGGCATCGAGTGCTACCCGGTCACCGGCGAGATCACCTACGGTCTGGAGCGCCTGGCCATGTACCTGCAGGGGGTAGACTCGGTCTACGACCTGGTCTGGACCGACGGCCCATTCGGCAAGGTCACCTATGGCGATGTGTTCCACCAGAACGAAGTGGAACAATCGACCTACAACTTCGAACACGCCAATGTGGAGAAGCTGTTTGAGCTGTTCGACTTCTACGAGTCCGAAGCCAACCGCCTGATCGAGCTGCAGTTGCCGCTGCCGACTTACGAAATGGTGCTCAAGGCCTCCCACACCTTCAACCTGCTGGATGCCCGCCGCGCCATCTCGGTAACCGCCCGCCAGCAGTACATTCTGCGCGTGCGCGCCCTGGCCCGCGCCGTGGCGCAAAGCTATCTGCTGGCCCGGGCCAAGCTCGGCTTCCCGATGGCTGCGCCTGATTTACGCGATGAGGTGTTGGCCAAGCTGGCCGAGACCGGCGTGCTCGACGCTCAAGCGCCCGACAGCAACAACAGCAAGCAGGAGGCAGCACAATGAGTGCGCACGATTTTCTGGTTGAACTGGGCACCGAAGAGCTGCCACCGAAATCCCTCAAGTTGCTCGGCGAAGCCTTCCTTAGCGGGATTAAAAATGGCTTGAAACAAGCAGGTCTGCACGAAGGCGATTTTTACACCTCTGCTCGCGTTTACGCTGCACCACGCCGGCTGGCAGTTTTGATCGAGAACCTGGCAAGTGAAAAGCCAGGAATGCAGGTCATCCAAGATGGCCCGCCAATACAAGCCGCCTTCACCGCCGATGGCACGCCGACCCAAGCCGCCCTGGGCTTCGCCAAGAAATGCGGGGTTGAGCTGGATCAAATCGACCAAAGCGGACCAAAGCTTAAATTCACTAAAGTTGTTCCAGGCCAACCGATTCAAGACCTGTTGCCAGGCATCGTCGAAGCCTCTTTGAATGCCTTGCCTATTCCTAAGCGCATGCGCTGGGGCGCACGCAAGACCGAATTTGTGCGGCCGACCCAGTGGCTGGTGATGCTGTTTGGCAACGACGTGATCGACTGCGAAATCCTCGCGCAAAAATCCGGCCGGCTGTCCCGTGGCCATCGCTTCCACCATCCCGATCAGGTGCGCATCAGCTCGCCTGCTAACTATCTGGAAGACATGCGTAGCGCCTATGTGCTGGCCGACCTGAGTGAACGCCGCGACCTGATCAGCAAGCGGGTCGCCGAGCTGGCCGCCGAGCAGCAGGGCAGTGCCATAGTGCCGGCCGACTTGCTCGATGAAGTCAGCTGCCTGGTCGAGTGGCCGGTGCCGTTGGTATGCTCCTTCGAAGAACGCTTCCTCGCCGTGCCGCAGGAAGCGCTGATCATCACCATGCAGGACAACCAGAAGTACTTCTGCCTGCTGGACGCCAAGGGCAAGTTGCTGCCGCGCTTTATCACGGTGGCCAACATCGAAAGCAAAGATCCGCAGCAGATCATTTCCGGCAACGAAAAAGTCGTGCGCCCGCGCCTGACCGATGCCGAGTTCTTCTTCAAGCAGGACCAGAAGCAGCCGCTGGAACACTTCAACCAGCGCCTGGCCAATGTGGTGTTCCAGGCCCAGCTCGGTTCGGTGTTTGACAAGGCCGTGCGGGTTTCCACCCTGGCCGCCTTTATTGCCGAGCGCATCGGTGGCGACAGCCAAAGAGCTGCCCGCGCCGGCTTGCTGAGCAAGTGCGATCTGGCCAGTGAAATGGTCGGCGAGTTCCCGGAAATGCAGGGCGTTGCCGGCTACTACTACGCCCAACTCGGCGGCGAAGCCGACGACGTGGCACTGGCGCTGAATGAGCAATACATGCCGCGCGGCGCCGGCGCCGAGTTGCCGAGCACCTTGACCGGCGCTGCGGTGGCGGTGGCCGACAAGCTCGACACCCTGGTCGGCATCTTCGGCATCGGCATGTTGCCGACTGGCAGCAAAGACCCTTATGCCTTGCGCCGCGCCGCCTTAGGCGTGCTGCGCATCCTGATCGAGAAGCAGCTGGACCTGGACTTGGCCGAGGCCATCGCCTTTGCCATCGAGCAATTCGCCGAGCAGGTCAAAGCCGAAGGCCTGGCGTCCCTGGTACAGGACTTTATCTTCGACCGTCTGCGTGCCCGTTACGAAGACGAAGGCGTGGAAGTCAGCGTCTACCAAGCCGTGCGTGCCTTGTCGCCAAGCGCGCCGCTGGACTTCGACCAGCGCGTGCAAGCCGTGCAGGCCTTCCGTGCGCGCAGCGAAGCCGCCGCGCTGGCCGCCGCCAACAAACGGGTGTCCAACCTGCTGAGCAAGTTCGACGGTGAAGTACCCCTGGTGGTGGCTAACGCCCTGCTGCTGGAGCCGGCCGAGCAGGCACTGGCGCAAGCGGTGTTTATCGCCGCGCAGACGGTGGCGCCGTTAGCCGCCGGCCGTCAGTACCGTGAGGCCCTGGAACAACTGGCCAGCCTGCGCGAGCCAGTGGACAGCTTCTTCGAGGCGGTGCTGGTGAATGCCGAGGATGCCGAGGTGCGCGCCAACCGCTATGCGCTGTTGGCGCAATTGCGCGGGCTGTTCCTCGGCGTGGCCG
>MHZN01000005.1:8417-8894 GCA_001830395.1 Pseudomonadales bacterium RIFCSPLOWO2_12_59_9
GCCATCACCGCCACCATCGTGCTGCAGCCGCACGCCCACCCTGACCCGCACAAGCGCTACACCGCAGCCCTGGTGGCCGGGCTGTTCTACCTGGTGATGGCCCTGCTGGGTGGGGCCGTGGCCGGTGTCTTGACCGCCTTTCCCACCGCCCTCATCATGGGCGTGGCTGGCCTGGCCCTGCTGGGCACGATTGCCAACGGGCTGGCGGCCTCGCTGCAGGAGGCCCGCTACCGCGAGGCGGCGGTTATCACGTTTCTGGTCACGCTGTCGGGCGTCACGCTGATGGGCGTGGGCTCGGCCTTCTGGGGCCTGGTGGCCGGCACGCTGACGCTGTTCGTGGAACACTTCAGGGCTCGCACCTCGACGATCGATCGCACCCCATCATGAAACTTCTGTTTGTTGCCGACCCGCTGGACACCTTCAAGACCTACAAGGACAGCACCTTCGCGATGATGCGCGAGGCCGCCTCGCGGGGCC
>MHZN01000006.1:0-597 GCA_001830395.1 Pseudomonadales bacterium RIFCSPLOWO2_12_59_9
CGCCTGCGGACAACCCGGACGTTCGACATCGGCCGGCGCCACCAGCAAAGCGCCCCGCACACGCTGCAAGGCATGCCCATTGGCCTGCGCCGCCCAACGCGCGACGGTGATGCAGCCCAGGCTGTGGGCAATCAGAATGGTTGGCGTACTGACCTCAGCCAAACGTCGATCAAGACTGGCGACCCACTCGCGTGGATCAGGATTATCCCAATCGAACTGCTCGACCCGGCTAGCCGTCGGCAAGCTTTGCTGCCAGTGACTCTGCCAATGGTCTGCGGGTGAGCCCTGCCAGCCCGGCAAAATCAGATAGCGGATAGCTTGGCTGCGCATGACACACCCTCCAGAGACGTTGATGGAGGGAAGTGTAGAGACGGAAAATACTTATTAAAAAGAATAAGAAATTATTTATTTATAACCAAAATAAAATAAACCCATAACCGAAGCCTGATCCAAGCAACCCCTGGATCAAGCCCATGTTTGTAGAGCCACCTAATCAGGGGGTTGGACCGACGACCGATCAATGCGCGACGCTTAACATCCACGTCCACTACTTGGCCCTAACCGTCCAAAGCTCGCTAAAACGAGTGGTGTAACCAG
>MHZN01000006.1:612-1063 GCA_001830395.1 Pseudomonadales bacterium RIFCSPLOWO2_12_59_9
TGCGCATCGCCCACTCCGGCGCTGCCGGCACCCCCGCAGGCCGCAGCGTGCCCCGGCCCCATTTGCGGTTGATTTGATCGAGCACAGCCATCACCTGCTCGGCGGCGGCCGGCTGGGTGGTGGCGAACATGTCGTCGGTGAACTCGCCGCGCTGACGCAGGTCCAGCAGCATGATTTCGGCTTTGCTGTAGGCGTAGCCGTCTCTGAATACATGCTGCAAACCGGCGGTGGCGGCCTTGGTAATCAGGCGGGTGTCATCGGTGGGATAAGGCAGTTCACAGATGATGCCTTTGGCGTACTTGGCTTCGTCCGGGTTGAACATGCCGGTGCGGATACTCACCCTCACCTGCTTGCACAGCGAGCCTTGCTTGCGCAGCTTTTCGCAGGCCCTAGCGGCGTAGGTGGCCACTGCCTCGCGGATGGGGGCAATCGCTTTCAGGCGCTGGCCAAA
>MHZN01000006.1:1069-1400 GCA_001830395.1 Pseudomonadales bacterium RIFCSPLOWO2_12_59_9
GCTGCAGCAGATCTCCTGCTTGGTGGTCACTGCCTCATCCAGCCCCAGGCATGCGGTGCCGCGCAGCTCGCGAGCGGTTTTCTCGACAATCACGCTGAACTGCTTACGGATTAACGCCGCATCCGCCTGGGCCAGTTGCCAAGCCGTGGTGATGTTCATGCCTTGCAGATGGGTTGTGAGCTTGCGACCGATGCCCCACACCTCACCCACCGGGGTCACCTTGAGCAACTTGTCGCGCTTCTCTGGATCACGCAGATCCACCACGCCACCAGTCTGCCGGTGCCAGCGTTTGGCAGCATGATTGGCGAGTTTGGCCAAGGTCTTGGTGGTG
>MHZN01000006.1:1412-3993 GCA_001830395.1 Pseudomonadales bacterium RIFCSPLOWO2_12_59_9
TCGGTGAACTCGCCGCGCTGACGCAGGTCCAGCAGCATGATTTCGGCTTTGCTGTAGGCGTAGCCGTCTCTGAATACATGCTGCAAACCGGCGGTGGCGGCCTTGGTAATCAGGCGGGTGTCATCGGTGGGATAAGGCAGTTCACAGATGATGCCTTTGGCGTACTTGGCTTCGTCCGGGTTGAACATGCCGGTGCGGATACTCACCCTCACCTGCTTGCACAGCGAGCCTTGCTTGCGCAGCTTTTCGCAGGCCCTAGCGGCGTAGGTGGCCACTGCCTCGCGGATGGGGGCAATCGCTTTCAGGCGCTGGCCAAACATTCTACTGCAGCAGATTTCCTGCTTGGTGGTCACTGCCTCATCCAGCCCCAGGCATGCGGTGCCGCGCAGCTCGCGAGCGGTTTTCTCGACAATCACGCTGAACTGCTTACGGATTAACGCCGCATCCGCCTGGGCCAGTTGCCAAGCCGTGGTGATGTTCATGCCTTGCAGATGGGTTGTGAG
The DNA here is from genome assembly GCA_001830395.1 of Pseudomonadales bacterium RIFCSPLOWO2_12_59_9. GTDB lineage: Bacteria > Pseudomonadota > Gammaproteobacteria > Pseudomonadales > Pseudomonadaceae > Aquipseudomonas. The sequence goes on from MHZN01000006.1 coordinate 1,916, forward strand.
CTTGCGACCGATGCCCCACACCTCACCCACCGGGGTCACCTTGAGCAACTTGTCGCGCTTCTCTGGATCACGCAGATCCACCACGCCACCAGTCTGCCGGTGCCAGCGTTTGGCAGCATGATTGGCGAGTTTGGCCAAGGTCTTGGTGGTGGCGATGCCCACCCCGGTGGGAATGCCGGTGCTCTGTAAAACTTGGGCGCGAATATCGCGGCCGAGCTGTTCCAGTGAGCCAGGGATGCCGGTCAAATCGGCGAACGCCTCGTCGATGCTGTACACCTCCAACGCCGGCACCAGGCTTTCGATCACGCTCATCACGCGTTCGCTCATGTCGCCGTTTATGTGTAATAGAAAGTCAATAAGAACCGGGCCATGCTCGCCCTTGGAGCTTCTCATACCCAACCGGTATGGCTGTAGCTTCTGAGGAGATCGCCGTCGCTCACCGGATCATCCGGTCATCCTGTTAGTAACCGGTCAAAGCTGATCTGTTACATCGAAGGCGGACACCTGTCCATCGACAACACCCCTGCCGAGCGGTGAACCGCCCTCCCATGTACATATGACCAAAACGTCGCCGTTATCCTACCGTTCTGTCATGCCTACCCACGACGGAGTATTGACGGTCTCCGTCCTATAACATAGCTTTTCCGAAAGGCGCTCAAGTACATATCGTCATGTGCATACGAGCCTCGTGTCGTTAAAAGAAATGGTTGGTGCCGCATGAAAGTGCTCTTCATGATGCCGTTCGGCGTGTCGAGCTTCTCCGCCCCCATCAAGATCAAGGCTTCGTCTTGGTGTTAGTGCCAGATGCACGTCACCTTGCGGTGCAGGAATGGAGTGTGAACATGAAAGCAGAAACGGAATCGCGGATTTTTTCGGTGGACGAATATGTCCGTCCGTCTAACGGCGAACCGATCCGTTCAGTTGTTCTGGAGACCAACGATTCTGTCGTTGTAGTTTGGCACGCCTACCCTAGGCAGGAAATAGCTGCCCATGTCCATCCTCACGGCCAAGATACTTGGACGGTTATCTCAGGTGAGGCCAAGTATTATCAAGGCAACGGCGTAGAAATTCATCTTAAAGCTGGAGATATTGCCATTGCAAAACCTGGGCAAGTACATGGTGCCGTGAACTCTGGTCCAGGACCTTTCATATTTGTCTCCGTGGTTGCGCCGGGCAGTGCAGGTTTTGCGTTATCTGAGAAATAGGCGAAAGGCCTGAGAGGAACCTGATGAATACACGAGTATTTACGTTCGCTGGTGGAGAAACGGGGGTTTGGCGCGTTGTTGCGATGAATGCCGTGGCAGGAGCCCCTCTCCCTGGAATCCCACGGCTCAACGTAGCCGCTGGCTCTGTTTCGCCGCAGCCTCCGGGCACCAAATGGCTCCTTCGCGGGATAACGAGTAACGAGCGCTATGTCGTGCGTGAAGAGAAGGATCGTCTCGTGGCGAAGCAGCCAAGCTTGGGTCGAGCAGAGGCTACCTGCGCCGCCCTGATCCCTATCCGGAAAAACCCCTCATGGTGGGGACTGTCTCAAGACGAACGCCGGAAGATTTTTGAGGAACAGTCCCGTCACATTCACATCGGGCTCCAATATCTCCCTGCTGTGGCCCGCCGCCTCCACCATTGTCGGGACCTGGGCGAGAACGAACCCTTCGACTTCTTGACTTGGTTCGAATATTCCCCGTCTGATGAGACGGCCTTTAACAGGCTTCTGGCCGAACTCCGAGCCTCGGTGGAGTGGCAGTATGTCGACAGAGAAATCGACATCCGGCTAGTGCATGAGCCGGCCTAGCATCAGGTTTAACTTCGATCTACGTGCGGCACACTCCTGCGACACCCGCAGCCCAGCAAAACCCCGAAAAATCTAGTGTGTCGCATAACTTAGGAGTAACGCGACAGGTATGTCTAGCGAGCCACTAGTCGCTTAAGAACTTTTCTACTTATAGCCTCCTCTTTCTCTCATCGATCTCCTCGGCATCCTGCCGTCTAGAGCCGGCACATTGTCCAGCTTTCGAATGAGGCTCTCCAGCTTTTCCAAGTCGCCCTCGGCAATGGCTCGCTCGTCGGGAGTTAAAGGC
>MHZN01000006.1:4011-8014 GCA_001830395.1 Pseudomonadales bacterium RIFCSPLOWO2_12_59_9
GCACGGCCTCCAAGTACCGTCCGATAGACGATTTGCTTTCCAATGCTTGGGCCCTTGCGCTGGCTTTCGGCAAGTTGAAGTCACACCCCGCACAGGCCATGCGATGTGGGCAGCTGCTCCAGAAGGGATTTGAACAATACGAGTCGCCCAAGTCATAGAAGGTGTAGGGGGCATCTGAATGGCGAACAATTACGTCATGATCGATCAAAACGGAGACCATATGGGCCATTTGATCGGCTTTAACGAAGGATGCTGCCAGCTTGGTAGGCCGAATTCGAATGTAATGCAAAGTCGAATTCGGCGAGCTATGTCCCGACCACTGCATTAGCTCGATCAGCGACATGCCCTGAGGGACGCTGGCGAGCGCCGTCACTGCGGAGGCACGTCCCCGGTGGCTGGTGATTCGCCCGCGACTGTCCTCCAGTGGCACACCCGCCTTGGCGCATAGCATTGGAATGATGGTGCCATTAATGACACTGGAGCCTATGCGCTTGCCTCGAAACTGAAATAGGTAGCTAACTTTTTCCCCGGTTCGCTCATCCAGCAAAGCGGCCTGGTTAGCAGGCCTGTCCTCCAGCCAGGCGTCAATGCGCTCCTTCACGACCACCGCTACAGGTTTGACGAAAGCTTTGAACGTCTTGCTGGCAGGAATATCGAGATAGCATAAAGTTTTTGCTGGAACGATGGTCCCATCCTCGTGTACCACATCATTGGTCTGAGGATGCGCGCATCTTTTATCCAAGCGCATGATTTCATTGCTGCGCAAACCAGCGTGCGTCCACACTACAGCAATGGCTTGAACCATCGACAGCGGATAGTGAATCTCCGAAAGCAGATCACTACGCTCAAGATTTAGACTCGCCCAAATCAGCTTGAGCCAGGTCGAGTCATCAATTACCCGCGGGTTGATACCCGAGTTGAATGTCACGGATCGCGGGGTGGCGAGGTGATGCCGGGGGCTGAACTTCAAACGACCCCATCCCCAGAGTTCAAAGTCTGTAAAAAATCGTCGCAAGGCATGTAGAAAGCCGCGCTTCGAGTTGGCAGCGATAGGCTGACCAAGCCCCTTTAGCTGTGTTCCCTTCGCTGACTCCAAAGCCCACTCACCGACCGTCATCCGGTCGACGGCAGCAATAAATGCAGCGCAAGTGGACATGCTCCAATCGGTAGGCGCCGCCATTCCTGATTGCTCGCGCGCTAGCCAGACACCGGTCCTCAAGATAAAACTGTAATTGCTTTCACGTGTGCGTGGACGCAAGGTGGAAGTGTCTCGCCATCGACGGCACCACATTGCCCAAGTCGGATCGATGCCTTCGATGCTTTTCGCCCGCCAACAGGTATAGCCTCGCATGCGTAAAGGTTTCGCCAAAATCCCCATGGCAGCGAGGCCGTGAGATACCTTTCCGACCGATCTCGCGACACCTTCGCTTCGATGCTGTTGGCCCTTCAGTAGCAGTTCCTCGGTGAATGTCTCCAACCGCGGATCGCCGTTTTCCAGCATCAAGGCACCCAGCACGTTGGAAAGGAACTGCTCAAGATGGCGAGCAGCGTAGCCCAGCGATCTCAACGCTTGGCTCAAGCGAACGTGCTCATGTCTGAACACGGCATGGCCGAAGATAAAAGAAGCATATATCGCCGGCTGCCGGAATTTGGCGATACGCTGCGGGGTTCGAAAATCGCCGAGATGGTAAGCAACGGAAGCGAGATATGGTCGTGATCCTGCTCGATTACTGAGCAAGGTCAACCACTGCGACTCAGACCAACACCAGTAGGGTTTACCGGTTTTGCTGACATTCCAGAGAATGACTGCCACTGATGAAATGGCTAATCGCTGAGAAACGCCGCTGTGCGCCGCTATATCAGCTAGCGGCCTCATGAGCTCAGGTATCTCTGATTGGAGGTAGCCCCAGTCTGAACGGTGAGAGCGATTCGAAAGTATGCTCAGCTCGATTTTCGATAGATCGCTCTGACGTACGTACTTGCTCGCGTCGAACGGAACATAAGGGGTGACTGAGGGGGTGCTCATAGCAATGCCTCAGACCCAAAGAGTTCACAGAACATCCGAGCATCGAGACTGCCGACGGAGTGCGCCATCTTTGCGGTTAAATCCGCGCCAGATAGGTGCAGGTAAATCAAAGTGGTTTTGGGGTCTCGATGTCCAGCATACGTGGTCAGTTCATGGAGCTTCCAGCCCGCACGGGCCAGATGGGTAAGCCGAAGGTGGCGAAAGGTATGAGTGCTCAGGTGCGATAGTTTCGCTTCCTTGGCCCACCCTTCAACCGTTTTACTCCACGCCCAACGGGACAGTGGCGAGCCTCGATTACGATCTGATGCTGATCGAAACAACGAACCTCGCATCCAGCCAGCGCCGCGAAGAGCATGTAGATGCTCTATCAAGACAGGTGCAATGTCTGGGCTGTAGCACACGACGCGGCTGCGTTTGCCTTTGGTCGTTTCCGCTCGCACCGAGATCAGTCGGTGTGCAACGTCTAAATCCTCAATACGCAAGGCCACCAACTCGGCACGGCGAAGAGCCCCGAAATACGCCAACGACAGCATTAGTCGATCACGGATAGACGACCTGGCCGCAATACTGAGAAAGTGTCGCCACTGCTCATCGGTGGGAATGTCTGGCAACTTAATCAGCCGTGGGAGCAAGCCCCTGACAAACCCTCCATGTCCAGGCACTTGGGCCAGCCGACCATGCTGTCCGCGGGGCACGGGGTTGTGCTCGCAAAGACCCTGAAAAACGAGGTGGTCGTACCACAACCGGATAGCAGTAAGCCGCTGGTGCAAGGTTGAATTCGCCACCGCGCTCTTTGCGCCAGGTAGCAGCTCACGGATGTAGAGCGTGACTTGTTCGAATGTCGCGGATTCGGGTTTCAGCCCACTCCCTTCGCAATGCAATAAGTAATGCGCAAGGGCACGGCCATAGGCGTCAAGGGTGGCCGGCGCACGCCCCAGATTACCCAAGAGCTCCAGCCAAGCTTGTACACTGGAATAACGACTTAACACTTGCTTGTGCAATGGGGTGGTGGTCATGGGCGCCCCCTGAGCGTCAACGGATTCAGCCTAGCTCAAAAGCATTCCACCTAACTTAATAGAGCGCGTAATTGCTGCTAAACGGGACAATGCCCCAGCGCTTGAGGTCGTGTTTGATCTGAAAGTACGGCGCGCCCATCTTCACGTAGGGCTTGGCGTCGGCGGAACGGGCGATCACGCAGCCATCGTTGTTCGACAGCACCACAATGGGAGTGCGCAGCAGGTCGGGGCGAAACACCCTTTCGCAGCTGGCATAGAAGCGGTTGCAGTCTATCAACGCGATGGCGGATTCATGCATGGCAGTGGTGACGGCGGATGCTGCCGATGACCACGCCCCAGATCAGCAACTCGTCGCCCTCCAGAATGTAGCGCGGCGCAAACGTGGGACTCTCCGACTGCAGCACGATCTGCGGGCCATTCTGAATCAGGCGTTTGACGAAGGTGTCGCCATTGATCGCGGCGATCACAATATCGCGGTGGCGCGCCGGCATGGCTCGGTTGACCACCATCACGTCGCCATCAAAAATACCGATGCCCACCATGCTCTCGCCATCGGCCCGCACCAGGAAGGTGTGTGGCGCGTCGACATCCAGCAGTTGATCCAGGGAAAGTTTTTGTTCCAGATGATCCTGCGCCGGGCTCGGAAAGCCAGCAGGAACGCGGGAGGAAAAAAAGGGCAGCTCAATAACGGAGCAGCCCACGGGGCCGAGGATAGTTGCGGTGGCCATTAGAGGGATGCCTGCAGAATAATACTGTATAGATAAACAGTACAAGTTAAACTCTGCCCGGTCAATTCACGGCGCTGAAAGGCGGCATAATCTCCGCCAACAATCCTGCCGCTCTCCCCGTCCATGTTGCATAGCCCGCCCGGCGAGGCGCTGATACCTGAACCATGCAAACAGCCCCTGGCACACCCATGCAATCGCCGCTCGATGCGCGCTTCTATTACCTGTCGAATTTC
>MHZN01000007.1:0-13105 GCA_001830395.1 Pseudomonadales bacterium RIFCSPLOWO2_12_59_9
TCTTCGTGATGCGCTCACGATAGGAAACCTGAGGCTTACCGATGTTGGCTTCGACGTTGAACTCGCGGCGCATGCGGTCGACCAGGATGTCCAGGTGCAACTCGCCCATACCGGAGATAATCGTCTGACCAGTCTCTTCATCAGTTTTGACGCGGAAAGACGGGTCTTCCTGAGCAAGCTTGCCCAAAGCGATACCCATTTTTTCCTGGTCATCCTTGGTCTTAGGCTCAACGGCAACCGAAATAACCGGCTCCGGGAAGTCCATGCGAACCAAGATGATTGGCTTGTCCGCGTTGCACAAAGTTTCACCAGTGGTGACGTCCTTCATGCCAATCAAGGCCGCGATGTCGCCAGCGCGCACTTCCTTGATTTCTTCACGGGCGTTTGCGTGCATTTGCACCATACGACCCACGCGCTCTTTCTTGCCTTTAACCGAGTTGATCACGCCGTCGCCGGAGGCCAACACGCCCGAATAAACGCGAACAAAGGTCAAAGTACCCACGAATGGGTCGGTAGCGATCTTAAACGCCAGAGCCGAAAACGGCTCATCATCACTTGCGTGACGCTCCATTTGCTTTTCCTCGTCATCCGGGTCAGTACCCTTGATGGCAGGAATATCAGTTGGAGCAGGCAGGTAATCGATAACGGCGTCGAGAACCAGGGGAACACCCTTGTTCTTAAAGGAAGAACCGCAAACAGCCAAGACGATTTCACCAGCGATAGTGCGCTGACGCAGAGCAGCCTTGATCTCCTCGTTGGTGAGCTCTTCACCTTCAAGGTACTTGTTCATCAGTTCATCATTGGCTTCGGCCGCAGCCTGCACCATGTTGTCACGCCACTCATCAGCCAATGCCTGCAGCTCTGCAGGGATTGGCTCGCGACGAGGAACCATGCCTTTGTCAGCATCATCCCAATACACAGCTTCCATGTTGACCAGATCAATCTGACCCTGGAAATTATCTTCGGAGCCGATAGCCAACTGAATCGGCACTGGAGTGTGACCCAAACGCTTTTTGATCTGTTCGATCACGCGCAAGAAGTCCGCACCAGCACGGTCCATTTTGTTCACGTAAACAATACGCGGAACACCGTATTTGTTGGCTTGACGCCATACGGTTTCGGACTGCGGCTCAACGCCGGAAGTACCACAGAACACCACGACCGCGCCGTCGAGAACACGCAGGGAACGCTCAACTTCAATGGTGAAGTCAACGTGGCCCGGAGTATCGATAACGTTAAAGCGGTATTGATCTTTGTGCTGCTTCTCGGAACCCTGCCAGAAGGCGGTAATAGCAGCAGAAGTAATGGTAATCCCACGCTCCTGCTCCTGCACCATCCAGTCCGTGGTCGCGGCGCCATCATGCACCTCGCCCATTTTGTGACTTTTGCCAGTGTAAAAAAGGACGCGCTCAGTGGTGGTGGTTTTACCAGCATCCACGTGAGCCACGATACCAATGTTACGGTAGCGATTAATCGGTGTAGTACGAGCCATAAAGCCCTCGCAAATTTAACAGCGCTGAAATTAGAAGCGGTAGTGCGAGAAGGCCTTGTTGGCTTCTGCCATGCGGTGCACGTCTTCACGCTTCTTAACTGCAGCACCTTTACCTTCAGCAGCATCCATCAGCTCGCCTGCCAAGCGCAGAGCCATAGATTTTTCGCCACGCTTGCGGGCGTAATCAACCAACCAGCGCATAGCGAGAGCGTTACGACGAGACGGGCGAACTTCGACCGGAACCTGGTAAGTAGCACCACCTACACGGCGCGACTTCACTTCGACCAGCGGAGCGATGGCGTCGAGAGCTTTCTCGAAGATCTCCAGGGGATCGCTGTTCTTGCGCTCTTTAACTTTTTCCAGAGCGCCATAAACGATACGTTCGGCAACGGCTTTTTTGCCGCTTTCCATCACGTGGTTCATGAATTTGGCGAGAATCAGGCTTCCGTATTTCGGATCGTCCAGAATCTCACGCTTTGCTGCTACACGACGTCTTGGCATGATAAGCCCTCAAACGGTCTTCAGGTAGTTCGGAACAATGGCGAAGCCACGCCCGACCTTACTCTTATCGACTCAGTAAAAATGAATTGGAATTACTTCTTCGGACGCTTAGTGCCGTACTTCGAACGGCTCTGATTACGACCTTTAACGCCAGAGGTATCCAGCGAGCCACGCACGGTGTGATAACGCACACCCGGAAGGTCTTTTACACGACCGCCGCGGATCAGCACCACGCTGTGCTCTTGCAAGTTGTGACCTTCACCGCCGATGTACGAGGAAACCTCGAAACCGTTGGTCAGGCGCACACGGCATACTTTACGCAGTGCCGAGTTAGGTTTTTTCGGCGTGGTTGTGTATACGCGAGTACACACACCACGGCGTTGCGGGCAGTTCTGCAGTGCCGGCACATCGCTCTTTTCGACGATGCGCTTGCGCGGCTGACGTACCAGCTGGTTGATAGTTGCCATCTACTAGCTCCACTGTTGTCTTTCGACATAAACAAAATGACAGAGCACAGGCCCTGCCAAATTTAGGGGTACAAGAGTCTAAAGAGCTTCTCGCGCCCAGTCAAGACGAAGCCCCGGACGACAGTGTCGGCCGGGGCTTCGTTTTTGCACTTAGTTGCCGCTGAAATTCAGCGCTTCAGCCAGTGCGGCTTCTACTTCGCTTGCACTTACACGTACAGGCTTGTCGGCTTCACGCTTGCGCTTACGCTCGCGGTGGTACGTCAAACCGGTACCGGCAGGGATCAGACGACCCACTACCACGTTCTCTTTCAGGCCGCGCAAGAAGTCGCGCTTGCCGGTAACGGCCGCCTCGGTGAGCACCCGCGTGGTCTCTTGGAAAGAGGCCGCAGAGATGAACGACTCGGTCGACAGCGATGCCTTGGTGATACCCATCAGCACGCGATCGTACTTAGAGACAAACTTGTCTTCCGCAGTCAGGCCTTCGTTAGCCGCCAGCACGTGGGTCAACTCCATCTGGTCGCCCTTGATGAAAGTCGAATCGCCGGTTTCGGTGATCTCAACTTTACGCAGCATCTGACGCAGAATGGTCTCGATGTGCTTATCGTTGATTTTCACGCCTTGCAGGCGATAAACGTCCTGGATCTCGTTAACGATGTACTTGGCCAGCGCGCTGACACCGAGCAGACGCAAGATGTCGTGCGGATCGCTTGGACCGTCGGAGATAACTTCACCGCGACCCACTTGCTCGCCTTCGAAGACGTTCAGGTGGCGCCACTTTGGAATCAGCTCTTCGTACGGCTCGCTGCCATCGTTCGGGGTAATTACCAAGCGACGCTTGCCTTTGGTTTCTTTCCCAAAGGCAATGGTGCCGCTGACTTCAGCCAGAATCGAGGCTTCTTTCGGACGACGGGCCTCGAACAAGTCGGCAACCCGCGGCAGACCACCGGTAATGTCACGAGTCTTCGAGGTTTCTTGCGGGATACGGGCGATAACATCACCCACGCCCACTTGCGCACCATCCGCCACGCCGACCAAGGCGTTAGCTGGCAGGAAGTACTGAGCAGGTACATCGGTACCCGGCAACAGCAGCTCTTTACCATCGACGCCAACCATCTTCACGGCAGGACGGATGTCCTTGCCAGCGAGCGGACGGTCTTTGGCATCCAGCACTTCGATGTTGGTCAGACCGGTGAGTTCATCGGTCTGACGTTTGATCGTGATGCCTTCTTCCATGCCCACGTAGGTCACGGTACCTTTCATTTCGGTAACGATTGGGTGGGTGTGCGGATCCCACTTGGCGACGATCGCGCCAGCGTCAACCTTGTCACCTTCCTTAACCGAAATCACCGCACCGTATGGCAGCTTGTAACGCTCGCGCTCACGGCCGAAATCATCGGCAATCGCCAGCTCGCCGGAACGCGAAACCGCGACCAGGTTGCCGTCCAGACGCTCAACGTGCTTCAAGTTATGCAGGCGAACAGTACCGCCATTACGCACTTGTACGCTGTCTGCAGCGGAGGTCCGGCTAGCCGCACCACCGATGTGGAAGGTACGCATGGTCAGCTGAGTACCCGGCTCACCAATCGACTGAGCAGCGATTACACCCACAGCTTCACCGATGTTGATCTGGTGACCACGGGCCAGGTCGCGACCGTAGCAGCTGGCGCAGATGCCGTAGCGTGTTTCACAGCTGATCGGCGAACGCACTATGACTTCGTCGATGCTGTTCAGCTCGATGAACTCAACCCACTGCTCGTCAACCAAGGTACCGGCAGGAACCAGAATTTGCTCGGTGCCCGGCTTGAGTACGTCACGGGCAATGACACGACCGAGAACACGCTCACCGAGCGGTTCAACCACGTCACCACCTTCAATGTGCGGCGTCATCAACAAGCCACGCTCGGTGCCGCAATCAAGCTCGGTAACCACCAAATCTTGTGCAACGTCAACCAAACGACGGGTCAGGTAACCGGAGTTCGCGGTTTTCAACGCGGTATCCGCCAAGCCTTTACGAGCACCGTGAGTCGAGATGAAGTACTGCAGAACACTCAGACCTTCGCGGAAGTTCGCGGTGATCGGCGTTTCGATGATCGAGCCGTCCGGCTTGGCCATCAGACCACGCATACCGGCGAGCTGACGGATCTGCGCAGCAGAACCCCGCGCACCGGAGTCAGCCATCATGTACATGGAGTTGAAGGATTCTTGCTCAACTTCATTACCGTGACGGTCGATGACCTTCTCTTTCGAGAGGTTGCTCATCATGGCTTTCGACACTTCGTCGTTGGCCTTGGACCAAAGGTCGATTACCTTGTTGTACTTCTCGCCCTGAGTTACCAGGCCCGAGGCGTACTGCGATTCGATCTCTTTCACTTCGTCGGTTGCAGCGTCGATGATCCGGGCTTTTTCATCGGGAATAACAAAGTCATTCACACCGATGGAAACACCAGAGATGGTCGAGTAGGCAAAGCCGGTGTACATCAATTGGTCGGCGAAGATTACGGTGTCTTTCAAGCCACAGGTGCGGTAGCACTGGTTGATCAGCTTGGAGATCGCCTTCTTCTTCATCGGCAGGTTGACCACGTCATACGACAGGCCAGCCGGCACTACCTGGAACAACAACGCACGACCGACGGTGGTGTCGACGATACGGGTGTTCTTGGTGATGGTGCCATCGCGATCCTTAAGGACCTCGTTGATCCGTACTTTAACTTTGGCGTGCAAGGATGCCTGGCCGCCACGGAACACGCGGTCGACCTCCTGCAAGTCCGCGAACACCCGACCTTCGCCTTTGGCGTTGGTGGCTTCACGGGTCATGTAGTACAGACCCAATACCACGTCCTGCGACGGCACGATGATTGGCTCACCGTTGGCTGGCGACAGAATGTTGTTGGTCGACATCATCAACGCGCGCGCTTCGAGCTGGGCTTCCAGCGTCAGCGGTACGTGTACGGCCATTTGGTCGCCGTCGAAGTCGGCGTTGTACGCGGCGCAGACCAGCGGGTGCAGCTGAATCGCTTTACCTTCGATCAGAACCGGTTCAAACGCCTGAATGCCCAGACGGTGAAGGGTCGGTGCGCGGTTCAGCAAGACCGGGTGTTCGCGAATCACTTCGGCGAGAACGTCCCACACTTCTGGCAGCTCGCGCTCAACCATCTTCTTCGCGGCTTTGATGGTGGTGGCCAGGCCACGCATTTCCAACTTACCGAAAATGAACGGTTTGAACAGCTCGAGAGCCATTTTCTTCGGCAGACCGCACTGGTGCAGGCGCAGGGTCGGGCCAACGGTAATAACCGAACGACCGGAGTAGTCCACGCGCTTACCGAGCAAGTTCTGCCGGAAACGACCCTGCTTACCCTTGATCATATCGGCCAAGGATTTCAGTGGGCGCTTGTTCGAACCGGTGATGGCGCGACCGCGACGACCGTTGTCGAGCAGAGCATCGACCGCTTCCTGCAACATACGCTTTTCGTTGCGCACGATGATGTCCGGTGCGGACAGATCGAGCAGGCGCTTCAAGCGGTTGTTACGGTTGATTACCCGGCGATACAGATCGTTCAGGTCGGAGGTGGCGAAACGGCCACCGTCCAAGGGTACCAACGGACGCAGATCTGGCGGCAGAACCGGCAGAACGGTCAGCACCATCCACTGCGGCAGGTTGCCGGAGCCAAAGAAGGCTTCCATCAACTTCAGACGCTTGGACAGTTTCTTGATTTTGGTTTCCGAATTGGTTTGCGGAATCTCTTCGCGCAGACGGCCAATTTCGTGTTCCAGGTCGATAGCAGTCAACAGCTCGCGAACGGCTTCGGCACCCATGCGGGCATCGAAATCATCGCCGAACTCTTCGATAGCTTCGAAGTACTGCTCATCATTAAGCAGCTGACCCTTTTCAAGGGTGGTCATGCCTGGATCGATAACCACGTAGCTTTCGAAATAAAGCACGCGCTCGATGTCACGCAGGGTCATGTCCAGCAGCAAACCGATACGGCTTGGCAGCGATTTCAGGAACCAGATGTGGGCGACCGGCGAGGCCAGCTCGATGTGCGCCATGCGCTCACGGCGAACTTTAGCCAGCGCAACTTCAACGCCGCACTTCTCGCAGATTACGCCGCGGTGCTTGAGGCGCTTGTACTTACCGCAAAGGCATTCGTAGTCTTTGACTGGACCAAAAATTTTGCAGCAGAACAGGCCGTCACGCTCAGGCTTGAACGTACGGTAGTTGATGGTTTCCGGCTTTTTAACTTCGCCGAACGACCACGAGCGAATCATCTCAGGTGAAGCCAGTTGGATGCGAATGGCATCAAACTCTTCGACTTGCCCCTGGTTTTTCAGCAAATTCAGTAGGTCTTTCAAGGCCTTTCCTCCTCACGAAACAAGGGGCGAACAGACATGCCCGCCCCCGATGCGCGTCACGTGTTATTCGGTGGTTTCCAGTTCGATATCGATACCGAGCGAACGGATTTCTTTGATCAGAACGTTGAAGGACTCGGGCATGCCCGGCTCCATACGGTGATCGCCATCCACGATGTTTTTGTACATCTTGGTCCGGCCATTCACATCGTCCGACTTCACAGTCAACATTTCTTGCAGCGTGTAAGCCGCGCCGTAGGCTTCCAGCGCCCACACTTCCATCTCCCCGAAACGTTGACCACCGAACTGCGCCTTACCACCCAGCGGCTGCTGAGTAACCAGGCTGTAGGAACCCGTCGAACGGGCGTGCATCTTGTCATCGACCAAGTGGTTCAGTTTCAACATGTACATGTAACCAACGGTCACCGGACGCTCAAACAGGTTACCGGTACGGCCGTCGTACAATTGCATCTGGCCGCTTTCTGGCAGGTCTGCCAGTTTCAGCATGGCCTTGATTTCAACTTCGCTAGCACCGTCGAACACTGGCGTTGCCATAGGCACGCCGCCGCGCAGGTTCTTCGCCAGATCGAGAATTTCCTTGTCGTTCAGATCATCCAGACTTTCCTGACGACCACCGATCTCGTTGTAGATCTGATGCAGGAATTTGCGCAATTCAGCAACCTTGCGCTGCTCTTCGAGCATCCGGTTGATCTTCTCGCCCAAACCTTTAGCCGCAAGGCCCAGGTGGGTTTCAAGGATCTGCCCAACGTTCATCCGCGAAGGTACGCCCAACGGGTTCAGAACGATGTCGATCGGCGTGCCGTTAGCATCATGCGGCATGTCTTCGATCGGCATAATCACCGAGACCACACCCTTGTTACCGTGACGACCAGCCATCTTGTCGCCTGGCTGGATGCGACGACGGATAGCCAGGTAAACCTTGACGATCTTCAGTACGCCCGGCGCCAGGTCATCGCCCTGCTGGATTTTGCGTTTTTTGTCTTCGAACTTCTCGTCGAGCAACTGACGGCGATCAACGATGTAGGCGTGGGCTTTTTCCAGCTGCTCATTAAGAGCATCTTCAGCCATGCGCAGCTTGAACCACTGACCACGCTCAAGACCGTCGAGGAACGCGTCGTCAATTACGGCGCCCTTCTTCAGACCAGCGCCGCCTTCGGCTTTTTGACCCACCAAGGCTGCACGCAGACGCTCAAAGGTTGCACCTTCGACGATGCGGAACTCTTCGTTGAGGTCCTTACGGATCTCGTCGAGCTCCATCTTCTCGATCGACAGGGCACGGGCATCACGCTCAACGCCGTCACGGGTGAAGACCTGTACATCAATAACCGTCGCCTTGGTACCGGTTGGCACGCGCAGGGAGGTGTCTTTAACGTCAGAAGCCTTCTCACCGAAGATGGCACGCAACAGCTTCTCTTCTGGAGTCAGCTGGGTCTCGCCTTTCGGGGTGACCTTACCGACCAGAATGTCGCCGGCGCAAACTTCAGCACCCACATAAACAATACCGGCTTCGTCCAGTTTATTCAGCGCAGCTTCACCGACGTTCGGGATATCTGCAGTGATTTCTTCTGAACCGAGCTTGGTGTCACGCGCCACACAGGTCAGTTCCTGAATGTGGATAGTGGTGAAACGGTCTTCCTGAACCACACGCTCCGAGAGGAGGATGGAGTCTTCGAAGTTGTAACCGTTCCAGGCCATGAACGCGATGCGCATGTTCTGGCCGAGAGCCAGCTCACCCATATCGGTCGACGGACCATCAGCCAAGATGTCGCTGCGCGCAACCGTGTCACCCTTGCTGACCAGCGGACGCTGGTTGATGCAGGTGTTTTGGTTGGAGCGGGTGTATTTGGTCAGGTTGTAGATGTCGACACCGGCATCGCCTGTTTCAACTTCATCATCAGCAACGCGAACCACGATACGGCTAGCATCCACCGAGTCGATCACGCCGCCGCGACGGGCAACCACGCAAACACCGGAGTCGCGCGCAACGTTGCGCTCCATCCCGGTGCCGACCAGCGGCTTGTCGCAACGCAGAGTCGGTACGGCCTGACGCTGCATGTTCGAACCCATCAAAGCACGGTTGGCGTCATCGTGCTCCAGGAATGGGATCAGGGAAGCAGCCACCGAAACAACCTGCTTCGGCGATACGTCCATCAGCGTTACGTCTTCAGGAGCCTTAACGGTAAATTCGTTGAGGTGACGCACGGCCACCAACTCATCAACCAGATGGCCCTTGTCGTTCATCGCGGCCGAAGCCTGAGCGATCACGTGATCGGCTTCTTCAATGGCCGACAGGAAGACGATTTCGCTGGTAACCAGCGTGTCTTTCACCACCCGATACGGGCTTTCCAGGAAGCCGTACTCGTTGGTGCGCGCATAGGCGGCCAAGGAGTTGATCAGGCCGATGTTCGGACCTTCCGGCGTTTCAATCGGGCAAACACGACCGTAGTGCGTCGGGTGAACGTCGCGCACTTCAAAACCGGCGCGCTCACGGGTCAAACCACCAGGGCCGAGTGCAGAAATACGGCGCTTGTGGGTGATTTCCGACAGCGGGTTGTTCTGGTCCATAAACTGCGAGAGCTGGCTCGAACCGAAGAACTCTTTCACCGCCGCAGCCACTGGCTTGGCGTTGATCAAGTCTTGCGGCATCAGGCCTTCGCTTTCAGCCATCGACAAGCGTTCTTTAACAGCGCGCTCAACCCGAACCAGACCTACACGAAATTGGTTTTCGGCCATTTCGCCAACGCAACGAACACGACGGTTACCGAGGTGGTCGATGTCATCGACAATGCCTTTGCCGTTACGGATATCAACCAGGGTTTTCAACGCCTCGACGATATCTTCTTTGCACAACACGCCCGAACCTTCGATCTCGGTACGACCGATACGACGGTTGAACTTCATCCGGCCGACCGCAGACAGGTCATAGCGCTCAGGGCTGAAGAACAGGTTATTGAACAGAGTCTCGGCAGCATCCTTGGTTGGCGGCTCGCCTGGACGCATCATCCGGTAGATTTCAACCAGGGCTTCGAGCTGATTGCTGGCCGAGTCGATCTTCAGGGTATCGGAGATAAACGGACCGCAGTCAATGTCGTTGGTGTACAGCGTTTCAATCCGCACCACCTGCGACTTGGCGATATTCGCCAGCAGATCAGCAGTCAGCTCGGTGTTGCACTCGGCAATAATTTCGCCAGTGGCCGGGTGAACAATGGCTTTTGCCGTGGTGCGACCAATTACGTAGTCCAGCGGAACGTCCAGCTCTTTAATGCCGGATTTTTCCAACTGATTAACGTGGCGCGCAGTGATACGACGGCCTTGTTCAACAATAACCTTGCCCTTCTCGTCCAACAGGTCGAGAGCAGCAATTTCACCACGCAGACGCTGTGGCACCAACTCCAGACGCAGGGTTTCGCCCTGTACGTGGAAGACGTTGGTGGAGTAGAAGGCATCGAGCATTTGCTCGGTGCTATAGCCGAGCGCACGCAGCAGTACCGAAGCTGGCAGCTTGCGACGACGGTCAATCCGCACAAACACGCAGTCTTTCGGATCGAACTCGAAGTCCAACCACGAACCGCGGTAAGGAATGATCCGCGCCGAATACAGCAACTTACCGGAGCTATGGGTCTTGCCGCGGTCATGGTCGTAGAACACGCCAGGCGAGCGGTGCAACTGAGAAACGATAACGCGCTCGGTACCATTGATAACGAAGGTACCGTTGTCGGTCATCAGGGGCATTTCGCCCATGTAAACTTCTTGCTCTTTGATGTCCTTGATCGCTTTATTCGATGATTCTTTATCGAAAATGATCAGACGGACTTTTACCCGCAGCGGTGCGGCATAAGTTACGCCGCGCTGCACGCACTCTTTGACATCAAAGGACGGTACACCCAAGCGATAGCCCACGTATTCCAAGGCCGCATTGCCGGAATAGCTGCTAATCGGGAAAACGGACTTAAAGGCCGCATGCAGACCGACGTCGCGGTACTGATCCTTGGTTGCATTTGCCTGCAGGAATTCGCGATACGAATCCAGCTGAATGGACAGCAAATAAGGCACGTCCATGACATCCGGCAACTTGCTAAAGTCCTTGCGGATACGTTTTTTCTCAGTGTATGAGTAAGCCATCAGCGTTCCCCAGCTTGGTCACCTGCTTGCTGGCTCCTCCCGGCGGGAGCAGCCAAAAAATCTTGCAAACTCTATCGGTTTGCACCGCCACATCGGGCGGCTCTCTTTTCCATCTGTAGTGAGCACATACGCGCAATCACCCAGAACGGAAAAAGGCCGGTGGCAAAAGCCACCGGCCATCAGCCTTAAATCAATGATTTAAGGCTGTTGACGCAAAAGCGAACTTACTTAAGTTCGACTTTAGCGCCAGCTTCTTCCAGAACCTTAACAGCGGCATCGGCTTCAGCTTTCGAAACGCCTTCTTTAACAACGCCTGGAGCGCCGTCAACTACTGCTTTGGCTTCTTTCAGACCGAGACCGGTCAATTCGCGAACAGCCTTGATCACGTTAACTTTCTTCTCGCCAGCTTCTAGCAGAACAACGTTGAACTCGGTTTGTTCTTCAGCAACAGCAGCTACAGCAGCAGCAGGGCCGGAAGCAGCAGCGGCAGAAACGCCAAACTTCTCTTCCATAGCCTTGATCAGCTCAACAACCTGCATAACAGACAGTTCGGCTACGGCGTTGATGATTTCTTCGTTGGTAAGAGCCATGACTTTAATTCCTGATTTGGGATGACGTGAAAGCCATCAAAATTAAAAACGCAAAAAGACTACTAAGGCGCTGAGTTAACTCAGGCAGCTTCAGCTTCTTTTTGGTCGCGGACAGCCGCCAGAGTACGTACGAATTTGCTGGTTGCGCCTTGGATCACGCTCATCAGCTGGCTAATAGCCTCATCGTAGGTTGGCAGGGTGGCCAGAATGTCAATTTGTTCAGCTGCAAGGAACTTGCCTTCGAACGCAGCCGCTTTGATCTGGAAGTTCTGCTGACTCTTAGCGAATTCTTTGAACAGACGAGCAGCAGCGCCCGGATGTTCGTTAGAAAAAGCAACCAGAGTCGGGCCAGTGAACACATCGTTCAGGCACTCAAAATCAGTACCTGCAACGGCGCGACGCACCAGAGTGTTACGTACTACACGTACATACACGCCAGCTTCACGGGCTTGCTTGCGGAGACCAGTCATTGCGCCTACGGTCACGCCGCGGGCATCAGCCACAACGGCAGACAGTGCACCTTTGGCAGCTTCGTTGACTTCAGCGACGATGGCCTGCTTGTCTTCGAGCTTAATTGCCACGGGTTTACTCCTGGAAATTACCGTAACGTTCAATTAACACTGAACGTCGTTTTGGTGTCTGATTCGGTAAAGAATCGGGAGCACCATCTGCGTAGGCTTTAGGTTTAAGACTTGCGTCGCCTACGGTCTTGGATAGCCCCCGCCAGGCAGGGACCCCAATATGTAAGTTGCCGCAATCACTTGCGCCAACCCTATTTGTTTACAACCGCGACTTAGGCTTCGAGCGAAGCCTGGTCGATAATCAAGCCTGGACCCATGGTGGTGCTCAGGGTCACGCGCTTAACATAGATACCTTTCGAAGTAGACGGCTTCATGCGCTTAAGATCGGAGATCAGCGCCTCAACGTTTTCCTTCAGCTTGCTGGCGTCGAAACCAACCTTGCCAACTGAGGTGTGGATGATGCCGTTTTTGTCGGTGCGATAACGAACCTGACCCGACTTGGCATTCTTAACCGCAGTGGCTACGTCAGCACTAACGGTGCCGACTTTAGGGTTAGGCATCAGACCGCGTGGACCGAGGATCTGACCCAACTGACCCACAACACGCATCGCATCCGGGGAGGCAATAACTACGTCATAGTTCAGGTCGCCAGCTTTCATCGCGGCGGCCAAATCGTCCATACCAACGATGTCAGCACCGGCAGCCATAGCTGCTTCAGCACCAGGACCCTGGGTAAACACAGCAACACGGACAGTCTTGCCAGTGCCGTTCGGCAGCACAGTAGCGCCACGAACAACCTGATCAGATTTACGCGGGTCAACGCCGAGGTTCACAGCGATATCGAACGACTCGACGAACTTAACCGCGGACACTTCAGCCAGCAGCACTGCAGCTTCTTCGAAGCTGTAAGACTTACCGGCAACAAGCTTGGCCGAAATAGCCTTTTGGCGCTTAGTCAACTTAGCCATTTACACACCCTCCACGTTAAGGCCCATGCTGCGAGCGGAGCCGGCGATAGTACGCACGGCGGCATCCATAGAAGCT
>MHZN01000007.1:13112-14811 GCA_001830395.1 Pseudomonadales bacterium RIFCSPLOWO2_12_59_9
AGCTGAAGTCAGATCGGCATTTTTAGTTTTTGCGATCTCTTCCAGCTGAGCACGGGTCACGGTGCCAACCTTTACGGTATTAGGGCGCGCGGAACCACTTGTCAGACCAGCAGCCTTTTTCAGCAGAACTGAAGCCGGGGTGCTTTTGGTTTCGAAAGTAAAGCTACGGTCACTGTAAACAGTGATGATGACCGGAGTCGGCAAGCCTGGCTCCATACCCTGGGTTCTAGCGTTAAACGCTTTGCAGAACTCCATGATATTCACGCCATGCTGACCCAATGCTGGGCCTACAGGTGGCGACGGGTTAGCTTGGCAAGCCTTAACCTGCAGCTTGATGTAAGCATTAATCTTCTTAGCCATGTGTCACTCCAATTCGGGTACATGCGCCTCGCGGCTCCCCGGGTACTTAAACTTTTATTCCAGTGACGAAAAAACCCCACAGCACAGGGCTACGGGGTAATTATCGTTTTCAGCTACGCCTTTTCGACCTGACTGAAATCCAACTCCACCGGAGTGGATCGACCAAAAATCAGAACAGCCACATGCAAACGGCTCTTCTCATAGTTGACCTCTTCAACAACACCGTTAAAGTCGGCAAATGGACCTTCGCTAACGCGAACAATCTCACCCGGCTCAAACAGAGTCTTGGGCTTCGGCTTGTCGCTACCATCAGCAACGCGACGCAAAATAGCCTCAGCTTCTTTATCGGTAATCGGCGCCGGCTTATCCGCAGTGCCACCGATAAAACCCATCACTCGAGGAGTATCCTTGACCAAGTGCCAAGTACCCTCATTCATATCCATCTGTACTAGCACATAGCCTGGAAAGAACTTGCGTTCGCTTTTGCGCTTCTGGCCGTTGCGCATCTCAACCACTTCTTCAGTGGGAACCAGAATCTCGCCAAAACCATCTTCCATGCCAGCCAGCTTAATTCGCTCAATTAAAGAGCGCATTACATGCTTCTCGTAACCGGAGTAAGCATGCACAACGAACCAACGCTTAGCCACGAGTCACCTTTAGCCAACAATCGAAGAAACAATCCAACCAAGCAGGGAATCTAGCCCCCACAACAGCAGCGCCATTACCAACACAACCGCCACAACCATCAAGGTAGTTTGCGTGGTTTCTTGGCGAGTTGGCCAAACAACCTTGCGAATCTCAATGCGAGCCTCTTTAACAAGCCCAAAAAACGCCTGCCCTTTTGCTGTTTGCAACGCAACAAAACCAGCTGCAACCGCAATAACAAGCAACGCGAGAACCCGATACAAAATCGGCTCCGCAGAGTAAAACTGATTACCCGACACACCGACTACAACCAAAGCAGCAACAACTAGCCACTTAATCAGATCGTATCGAGCGTCGCCGGCTTCAGCCTTGGCATTCATATGCATGGACCTTTAAAGACGCACCAGTTCACTCGAAGAGGAATCTGGCAGGTCAGGAGGGAATCGAACCCCCAACCTACGGTTTTGGAGACCGTCGCTCTGCCAATTGAGCTACTGACCTAAAACTAGAATTAGGCCGGCAATTATGCCGACCTAACGGGATTTGATCAATCGATTACTCGATGATCTTTGCAACCACACCAGCACCAACGGTACGACCACCTTCGCGAATCGCGAAGCGCAGACCGTCTTCCATGGCGATCGACTTGATCAAGGTAACAACCATCTTGATGTTGTCGCCCGGCATTACCATT
>MHZN01000008.1 GCA_001830395.1 Pseudomonadales bacterium RIFCSPLOWO2_12_59_9
TTATGGGACTTCTCGAACAGGTCCTTGTACTTCGAACGCAGGGCCATGACTTCGGTCATGTCGACTTCGTTGAAGGTGGTCAGCATCGCCATGTTCGATTGAGCTTCAACCAGACGCTTGGCAACGGTAGCCCGCACGCGGGTCATGGGAACGCGTTTCTCAACCCGATCACCGGCCGCGGTTTGCACCACAGCAACAGGCGCAGCAGCTGGTTTAGCCGCCGCAACGGGGGCGGCTTTTTTCGCGGCGATGGCGGCAACCACATCTTCCTTGGTCACCCGGCCATCTTTGCCGGTGGTGGCAATAGTGCTCATGTCGATGCCGTTTTCTTCGGCCAATTTGCGCGCAGCGGGTGCTGCCAGCAGCTCAGCCGAAGTGCTCGGGGCAGCAGCTTGTGCCGCCACCACAGGTGCCGCGGCTGGTGCGGCGGCAACCGCACCGGCTTCAACCAAAGCGATCAGCTCTTCGGAGAGCACGGTGTCGCCTTCATTTTTCAACACTTTAACCAACACACCGTCAGCCGGCGCTACCACTTCCAAAACCACTTTATCGGTTTCGATATCCACCAGCAGTTCGTCGCGTTTCACTGCATCGCCCGGCTGCTTGTGCCAAGTGGCTACGGTGCCGTCAGCAATCGACTCGGGGAAAGTGGGGGCTTTAATTTCGATAGCCATTGTGTGCAATTCCTTAAATTCGGTTCGTTCTGGACGAGGGCGTTAAACAGTAAAAGCGTCTTGCAGCAGTTTGGCCTGCTGCTCCGCGTGCATCGAGGCATAGCCACAGGCCGGTGCTGCCGAGCCTTCACGGCCGGCGTACTCAAGAAACAGCGTTTTCTTGTGCGCAGTGGCGATCCGCCGCATGTGATGCTGACTGCAATACCAAGCGCCCTGGTTCATTGGCTCTTCCTGACACCAGACAATGTGTTTGAGGTTCTTGTAGGGCGCCAGAATTTCCGCCAAATCCTCTTCCGGGAACGGATACAGCTGCTCCAAGCGGACGATGGCGATGTCTTCGCGGCCTTCGCTGCGGCGTTTTTCCAGCAAGTCGTAATAAACCTTGCCGCTGCACAGCACGACCCGCTCGACCTTCTTCGCATCATGCGGATCAGTTTCACCCAGTACCGTCTGGAACGAACCTTCGGCCAACTCTTCCAGTGTCGAGATAGCCATCTTATGCCGCAGCAGCGATTTAGGAGTCAATGCGACCAATGGCTTACGCAGCGGGCGAATCACCTGGCGACGCAGCATGTGGTAGACCTGCGCCGGGGTAGTTGGCACACACACCTGGATGTTGTGCTCGGCGCACAACTGCAAGTAGCGCTCAAGGCGTGCCGATGAGTGCTCTGGCCCCTGCCCTTCATAACCGTGCGGCAACAGCATGGTCAGACCGCACAAACGGCCCCACTTGTGCTCGCCACTGGTGATGAACTGATCGACCACTACCTGGGCACCGTTGGCAAAGTCGCCGAACTGCGCTTCCCAAATAACCAAGGCATTCGGTGTGGTCGTTGAGTAACCGTACTCAAAAGCCAGCACCGCCTCTTCCGAGAGCAACGAGTCATACAGATCAAAACGAGGCTGATCTTTGAACAGGTGCTGCAAGGCGATATGGGTCGAGCCATCCTTCTGATTATGCAGCGCCGCGTGACGGTGCGAGAAGGTGCCGCGGCCAACATCCTGACCGGTCAAGCGAATCGAGTGGCCTTCGAACAACAGGGTCGCGTAGGCCAAGGTTTCGGCGTACCCCCAGTTGATCGGCAAGGCGCCGGCAGTCATTTTTTGCCGGTCTTCGAGGATCTTCGAGACCTGCCGCTGCACGATAAAACCGTCCGGAATTTCCAGCAGCTTAGCCGCCAGTTCCTGCAGGGTTTTCAGCTCGAAACGGGTGTCATGCCGGGCATTCCAGGTATGACCCAGGTACGGGCGCCAATCGACGAACAACTCGCTGTTGGGCTCTTTAACCAGGCTCTTGACCACATGCAGGCCGTTATCCAGCGCGTTGCGGTACTCGTCCATCTTGGCTTGTACGCGCTCGTTGTCGAGGCTGCCAAGTTGAACCAGCGTCTCGGCATACAGCTCGCGCGTGGTGCGCTGCTTAACGATCTGCTGATACATGATTGGCTGGGTGCCATTTGGCTCGTCGGCCTCGTTATGGCCGCGGCGGCGGTAGCACACTAGGTCAAGCACCACGTCACGCTTGAACTGCATGCGGTAATCGACCGCCAGTTGGGTGACGAACAACACGGCTTCCGGATCATCGCCATTGACGTGCAAAATCGGCGCTTGAATCATCTTGGCAACGTCGGTGCAGTACTCGGTGGAACGCGAGTCTTCCGGGTTGCTGATGGTGAAGCCGACCTGGTTGTTGATGACGATATGGATGGTGCCGCCCGTTTTAAAACCACGGGTCTGGGACATCTGGAAGGTTTCCATCACCACACCCTGACCGGCAAACGCCGCGTCACCGTGCAACGATACCGGCAATACCATGTCACCGGTGGCATCCAGACGGCGATCCTGACGGGCGCGTACCGAGCCCTCAACCACCGGCGAAACAATTTCCAAGTGGGATGGGTTAAATGCCATCGCCAAGTGAACTTCGCCGCCTGGGGTCATCACGTTGGAGGAGAAACCCTGGTGGTATTTGACGTCGCCGGAGCCAAGTTCAGCTTTTTTCTTGCCTTCAAACTCGTCAAACAAATCCCGCGGATTTTTCCCGAAGGTATTCACCAGCACGTTTAGACGGCCGCGGTGAGCCATGCCGATGATGATCTCTTTGGCGCCGTAAGAGCCCGAACGCTGGATCACCTCATCAAGCATCGGAATCAAACTCTCAGCACCTTCCAAACCAAAGCGCTTGGTGCCGGGATACTTGGTGCCGAGGTATTTTTCCAAACCTTCAGCGGCCGTTAAGCGCTCAAGTAAATGGCCCTGCACGTCAGTGGAAATCTGCGGTCGACCGCGTACGCTTTCGAGGCGTTGCTGGAACCACTTACGCTGCTCGGAATCGACGATATGGGTAAATTCAGCACCAATGGTTTGGCAATAGGTTTGCCGTAACGCATCGTGAATTTCCCGCAAGCTCGCTTCTTCTTTACCGATACACAGCCCGCCGGTATGGAAGGTGGTATCCAGGTCGGCAGCGGTCAGACCGTAATGATTAATCGATAAATCATCCGGTGCCGTGCGTTGCCATAAGCCTAATGGGTCAAGCGTTGCGGCTTGATGCCCGCGCATGCGGTAGGCCTGAATCAGCCGCAGGACTTCTACCTGCTTCTTTTCATGCTCAGAGCTTACGCTGCCAGCCGACACCGGTTGGGCGCGACGCTGGTTTTTGGCCAATAGAACGAAGTGATCGCGCACTGTTGAGTGCGAAACATCGGTGACAGAACTGCCGTCAGCCGGCAACTTCTGGAAGTAGGTGCGCCATTCATCTGGCACAGCGTTAGGATCGTGCAGGTAAAGCTCATAGAGCTCTTCCACATAGGCAGCATTACCACCGGATAGGTGGGCACTGTCCCACATGCGCTGCATCACGCTTTCTTGCATGCTCGGTCACCCTCGGTAAGGGGACACCATCGGCGTAGATACGCAGCACGGCACAAACTTAGGCCTGGAGTAGCGACTAGGTAAGAGCCACCACGGATCCTGCAGATAGTCCGGGTACCAGCCCGGATGCCCCTGCTGGTCGTCATATTTTCGACATATAAAAGCGCGGCTTTGTGAGCTGCGCTCTATTTAAACCACGGTCTGAAAGTAACTCCAGAACCGTGGTGTGTAGCAGTTAAAACCAAACACTAATCAGGTAGCAGACTGCAGCAACATGTTGCGAATGTGGCCGATTGCCTTGGTCGGATTAAGACCCTTAGGGCAAACGCTTACGCAGTTCATGATGCCGCGGCAACGAAACACACTGAACGGATCGTCTAATGCAGCCAGACGCTCGGCAGTTTTAGTGTCGCGACTGTCGGCCAAAAAGCGATAAGCCTGCAGCAACGCAGCTGGACCGAGGAACTTGTCCGGATTCCACCAGAAGGATGGGCAAGAGGTCGAGCAGCACGCGCACAAAATGCACTCGTACAAGCCGTCAATCTTTTCCCGCTCGGCTGGCGACTGCAGACGTTCAATGCCTGGCGCTGGCGTATCGTTCTGCAAGAACGGCTGCACCTTCTCGTACTGCTTGTAGAAGATGCTCATATCAACCGCGAGGTCACGAATAACCGGTAAACCCGGCAGCGGACGCACGACTAATTTGTTGCCTTTAACCACGGCAGACAATGGCGTGATGCAAGCCAGTGCATTTTTGCCGTTGATATTCATGCCGTCGGAGCCACAAACGCCTTCACGGCAGGAGCGACGGTAAGAGAAACCTTCGTCTTGTTCCTTAACCAGCGCCAGTACGTCCAGCACCATCAAGTCTTTACCACCGGTATCGACTTGGAAGTCCTGCATAAAAGGTGCGGCGTCTTGATCCGGGTTGTAGCGATAAACACTAACTAACAACATTGCGGCCACCCTTAATAAGTCCGAATCATCGGTTCAAACACCGGCACGGTCTTCGGTGCAAAGTTGACCGCACGCTTGCTCACGCGCTTCTCGCCAGGGAAGTACAGCGAGTGGCAGAGCCAGTTTTCGTCATCGCGATCTTCGAAGTCTTCACGAGCGTGTGCGCCGCGAGATTCTTTACGAACCTCGGCAGCAATGGCCGTGGCTTCAGCCACTTCCAACAGGTTTTGCAACTCCAGCGCTTCGATCCGCGCGGTGTTGAATGCCTGGCTCTTGTCGTTGATTTTGACGTTAGCAATGCGCTCACGCAGGCCCGCCAACTGGGCGATACCTTTTTGCATGTATTCGCCGGTGCGGAACACGCCGAAGTAGTTCTGCATGCAGCTTTGCAGTTCTTTACGCAGCGATGCCACGTCTTCACCGGTGGTGCGGGTGTTCAGACCGTTCAAACGAGCCATGGCTTCGTCGATATCGGTGGAACTGGCAGCACGTTGATCAACGCCTTCGCGCAGCGATTTTTCCAAGTGCAGACCAGCAGCGCGGCCGAATACCACCAAGTCGAGCAACGAGTTGCCGCCCAGACGGTTAGCGCCGTGGACCGACACGCAAGCCACTTCGCCAACGGCAAACAAACCGTCGATGATTTTGTCGTTACCGTTAGCGTCTTGAGTGATGGCCTGACCATGAATATTGGTCGGCACGCCGCCAATCATATAGTGGCAAGTCGGCACTACAGGTACAGGCGCGGTCACAGGATCGACGTGGGCGAAGGTCTTCGACAACTCACAGATACCTGGCAGACGGCTGTGCAGCACGTCTTCGCCCAAGTGATCGAGCTTCAACAGCACGTGATCGCCATCCGGGCCACAGCCGTTACCGGCGATGATTTCTTTGACCATCGAACGGGCAACCACGTCGCGGCCAGCCAAGTCTTTGGCGTTTGGCGCGTAACGCTCCATAAAACGCTCGCCGTGCTTGTTGATCAGGTAACCGCCTTCACCGCGGCAGCCTTCAGTAACCAGCACGCCAGCACCGGCAATCCCGGTTGGGTGGAACTGCCACATTTCGATGTCTTGCACCGGCACGCCAGCGCGCAAGGCCATGCCAATACCGTCGCCGGTGTTAATCAGGGCGTTGGTGGTTGACGAGTAGATGCGACCCGCACCACCCGTTGCCAGCACAGTGGCCTTGGAGCGAATAAAGGAGGTTTCGCCGGTTTCGATGCAGATGGCAATGATGCCGACAAAGACGCCGTCCTGGTTTTTCACCAGATCAACCGCGTACCACTCATTGAGGAACACGGTGTTGGCTTTCAGGTTGGCTTGATACAGGGTGTGCAACAGTGCGTGACCGGTACGGTCGGCAGCGGCGCAAGTACGGGCAGCTTGACCGCCCTTACCGTAGTCTTTCGACTGACCACCGAACGGGCGCTGATAGATGCGGCCCTGCTCGGTACGCGAGAATGGCAGACCCATGTGTTCAAGTTCGAACACCGCTTCCGGGCCAACCGAACACATGTATTCGATGGCGTCTTGGTCGCCGATATAGTCCGATCCCTTAACGGTGTCGTACATGTGCCAGCGCCAGTCGTCTTGTGGATCAGCCGAAGCGATGGCGCAGGTAATGCCACCCTGAGCCGAAACGGTATGCGAACGGGTTGGAAATACTTTGGTGACTACAGCGGTCTTGTGGCCGCCTTGAGCCAGTTGCAGTGCGGCGCGCATGCCGGCACCGCCGCCACCAACAATGATGGCGTCGAAGGAAAGCGTACTTATGTTAGCCATGACTCAGATACCCCAAAGAATCTGCACACCCCAAACAAAGAACGAAAACATGGCAACGCCACACGTTCCTTGAAAGAGAAACCGTACAACAGTCGCCCACTTACCCAGCGCCATCGGCGTTAGGTAGTCGGTGGAAATTGTCCACATGCCAACCCAGGCGTGCACACCAAGTGCCACCAGAGCCAACAGACTGAAAATACGCATCGCAGTGTGGGAGAACAGACCATGCCAATCGGCATAGCTCAGGTCGGGATTAGCCAGCAGAAAACCCAGCAGAAACAGAAAGTAAGCTGCCAGAGCAACTGCAGAAACCCGCTGAGCCATCCAGTCATAGAGGCCTGAACGCGAGAAGTTCGTGACGTTAGTTACCATATCCACACCCCAGCCAGCACTATTATCACCGCAGAAACGGCGAGAACGATTTGCGAGCCCAGCTTGCCGCCTTCCAGCGTTTCACCGACACCCATGTCCATGATCAGATGGCGCAAACCGGCCACCAAGTGATACAGCAGAGCGGAGAGCAGACCCCAAATCACCAACTTGGCGAGTGGACTGGTCATACACGCCTTCACCTGCGCGAAGCCTTCCTCGGATGCCAGCGACTTGTCGAGTGCATAAAGCATTATCGCAAGGCCGATAAAGAGGATGACGCCTGAGGCGCGGTGAAGAATGGACGTGTAGGCAGTGATTGGGAGCTTAATCGTCCTAAGGTCTAAATTTACAGGTCGTTGGCTTTTCACGGCTTAGTTTCACACTGAGAGCCCCTAACAATCAGGGCAAAGTTGTCGGGAAGTGTGCAGGTCAGTTACCCACCACCCAGGGAGTGCCGACATCCAGAATGCAGGCGCTAAAGCCCCTGGCGGCCGGACGCCGAGTATAGACAGTCAAGATTGCAATGACAACGCAAACACCTACTCCGAACAGCGCATTGCGCTCACTGCAAAAATGCCGTAAATGGCGCTTTTAAACTTGGCAAAACAAGCCACAAAGCCCTTGCCAGCTAGGTTCTAGCAAATTGACATTAGAATTTATGCCACTATAGTGGTGCGGGCCCTTCGTGGGGGGCAGTTGATGATTTTAAGCATAATTAGGAGGCCACACATGGCTGATAAAAAAGCGCAGTTGATCATCGAGGGCATGGCCCCCGTCGAACTGCCCGTTTTAACCGGCACCGTTGGTCCCGATGTAATTGACGTGCGCGGGCTTACCGCCACGGGCCGCTTTACGTTCGATCCTGGTTTTATGTCGACCGCCTCATGCGAATCCAAAATCACCTATATCGATGGTGATAAAGGCATTCTGTTACACCGCGGTTACCCAATCGAACAATTGGCTGATAAGTCAGATTATTTGGAAACTTGCTTTCTGCTGCTCAACGGCGAATTGCCTAACGCTGCTGAAAAAGAAAAGTTTGTTAATACCGTTAAAAACCACACCATGGTGCACGAACAGTTGAAGTCTTTCTTCAACGGCTTTCGTCGCGACGCCCACCCAATGGCGATCATGTGTGGCGTAGTTGGCGCTCTGTCAGCCTTCTACCACGACTCACTGGACATCAATAATGCTCAGCATCGCGAAATTTCGGCAGTCCGCCTGATTGCCAAGATGCCGACCATTGCCGCCATGGTTTATAAATATTCCATGGGTCAACCGATGATGTATCCGCGCAATGACCTGTCCTATGCAGAGAACTTCCTGCACATGATGTTCAACACCCCGTGCGAGATCAAACCGATCAGCCCGGTACTGGCCAAGGCCATGGATAAAATCTTTATCCTGCACGCCGATCACGAACAAAACGCCTCGACTTCGACCGTACGCTTGGCTGGCTCTTCTGGCGCCAACCCGTTCGCCTGTATCGCTGCTGGTATCGCTGCACTCTGGGGCCCGGCCCACGGCGGCGCTAACGAAGCCGTATTGAGCATGCTCGACGAAATTGGTGATGTTTCCAATATCGAGAAGTACATTGCCAAAGCCAAAGACAAGAACGATCCGTTCAAGTTGATGGGCTTTGGTCACCGCGTTTACAAGAACTTCGATCCACGCGCCACGGTCATGAAAAAGACCTGCGACGAAGTGCTGGCCGAGCTGGGGATCCACGATCCAAAACTCGAACTGGCCATGAAACTGGACGAAATTGCGCGTAACGATCCGTACTTCAAAGAGCGCAACCTGTATCCGAACGTCGATTTCTACTCGGGCATCATCCTGAAAGCCATCGGCATTCCAACCAGCATGTTCACCGTGATTTTTGCCATGTCGCGCACCGTTGGCTGGATCTCACACTGGAAAGAAATGCTCTCCAGCCCGTATAAAATTGGCCGTCCACGCCAGCTTTACACCGGCTACCCACAGCGCGACATGTCGGCGCTGAAAGATCGCACCTAAGGGTTGCGAGTAATAAAAAAGGCTGCCACTGGCAGCCTTTTTTATTGGCTTGAATTTAAGGTTTTTCCGCCGTCTGGCGAAACGCCTGCAGTGTATTGAACGGTGCATCCACCACAAAGCTATTGGCCAGCCAGGAGGGAACGCTGCCGCCCGGCTCCATGTGCGCCTGATAAATCACCTCAACTTTACCCGCGGCCTTGGGTTGCAAGGTCCAAAAACCATCGACGCGACTGACTCGCACATAGTCTTTGTCTTTCGGTAAATACTCGGGCAACGCTTTCAGCAAGCGGGTCACAGTACCGTCGGCCGCCACCGTCGTGGTTACATGCAGAATCGAGTCGCGAGCCGTTACCGGCCAAGGCGCAGAGAAACGCGTATAGAGCCAGTTTTCAGCTCCGGCGGACTTAAGCATTGTTTGCTCCTGGCACTCAAATATCCACGCGCAAGAACCTTTCACATCGGCCTGCAGGGCCAACAATTTATGGATATCGGCATTCACCGTGATCACGCCACGATAAGCCTTATATTGCGAGCCGGGCATGCTGCTCAAATAGACCTTAATACCCGCTTCATCCTTGGCCAGTTGCCAGTCTTCGGCCTGAACCCCCGTAGCTATCAAGCCACACAACGCCAGCGTTAGTTGAAGCTTGTTCATGTAGCACTCCTGCTGCGCTATTTAACTGCTGGTTATAAGTATTGCGGTTGCCTGCTCGAGCCAATTGAGTTGCTGCAAAGCCTGCGCATTAGTCTCGCCGCAGACTTCAAGATCGGCGCTGAAAGCCAAGCACACCGCCGGCCGCTCAGGTAAACCAAAGATACGGCAACGGTTATCCGGACTTAGCTGCACGCAGCGCTCACCGGCCAGTTTGCCATTGGGCATACCCGGAATCTTCGAACTAATGGATGGCGCGATACAACAAGCGCCACAACCTGCACGACACTGCATAAATAAATGCCATAAACCCAATCAGGCGGCGATAGTACCTGCAACCAGGGCGATCTGGGGAAATGAGCGACGCCCAGCCCCCGGTTCAGCTTGTTGTCTTATGGTACTGCGACTAGTCTGCGGGGCTTTCGACTCAGGAGCTCAATAATGCCCATCTGGCTACAAACCGCTGCCTTGCTGTCGCTGTCGAACGTGTTTATGACCTTTGCCTGGTACGGTCATCTTAAGACGCTGAACAGCAAACCCTGGATCATCGCGGCGCTGATCAGCTGGGGCATAGCGCTGTTTGAATACCTGATCATGGTGCCGGCCAACCGCATCGGCTACGGCCAAATGTCGGTCGGCCAACTGAAAATCATGCAGGAAGTCATCACCCTGGCGATTTTCGTGCCCTTCAGCGTGCTGTACATGCAGCAGCCACTGAAGCTCGACTACCTCTGGGCCGGGTTATGCCTGCTGGGGGCGGTGTTTTTTATCTTCCGCAGCTAGCCGCCTGTCGGCAGTTATTTCGCCGATTGCAAGCGCGCCAGCAAGCTGGACGTATCCCAGCGTCCGCCACCCATGGCTTGCAGATCGGCATAAAACTGGTCGACCAGCGCCGTTACCGGCAGCTGCGCACCGTTGCCGCGGGCCTCGGCAAGCAAAATGGCCAAGTCCTTGCGCATCCAGTCAACCGCAAAACCATGCTCGAACTCGCCGGCCAGCATGCTCTCGTGGCGATGTTCCAGCTGCCATGACTGCGCCGCGCCATGGCGGATAACCTGCATCGCGGCATGCGCGTCCAACCCTGCGCACTGGGCAAAATGCAGCGCCTCGGACAGGCCTTGCAGCAACCCGCCGATGCAAATCTGATTAACCATCTTGGTCAACTGCCCACTGCCTGCATGCCCCATCAGGCTGACCATCTTGGCGTAGCTTTCGATCACCGGCAGCGCGCGCTGATAAATCGCCGGCTCACCACCAACCATGATCGTCAGCATGCCATTCTCGGCACCGGCCTGACCGCCCGAGACCGGCGCATCGAGAAAGCCCAGTTCACGTTCGGCAGCCAGCACGGCCAGTTCCCGCGCCAGTGTGGCCGAGGCCGTGGTGTGGTCAATCAGCACCGCACCCGCCGTCATCCCGGCAAAGGCGCCGTCTGGGCCGAGCACCACGCTGCGCAGATCCGCGTCATTGCCCACGCAAGTCATGACGAATTCGGCGCCCGCAGCGGCTTCGCGCGGAGATGACGCAAAGTCGCCGGCAAAACTCTCTACCCAGGTTTCGGCTTTGGCCTGGGTACGGTTGTACACACAGACTTCATGACCTTCGGAGGCCAAATGACCGGCCATTGGATAGCCCATTACACCCAGGCCAATAAAGCTGACTTTAGCCATCTGCACGCTCCTAATAAATTGTTCCCTGAGCCTAGCATGCCGCTTGCCTGTGTAATCAACCGCAGGCGCTTAGCCCTCACCCGCTTGCCGACCTTAACCGACTAGGGTTTTAAGCCATAAAACACTCGACATAAGGCCGCCCAAACTGGATGACGCACACCAACGCCTTGGGCATACTGAGCGACCTTTTTTAACCCTTCCGAGAAATTGCCCATGTTCAAGGTTAACGAATACTTCGATGGCACCGTCAAATCCATTGCCTTCGGCATGACTGACGGCCCTGCAACTATCGGCGTGATGGCCGCCGGCGAGTACGAATTCGGCACCAGCCAGCTGGAAATCATGCACGTGGTGGCCGGCGCGCTGACGGTGAAATTACCGGGCAGCGACAGCTGGGAATCCTTCACCAGCGGCAGTAAATTCATCGTCCCGGCCAACAGCAAGTTCCAACTGAAAGTGGCCGAAGACACCGCCTATCTCTGCGAATATCGCTGAGTTCAGCGGCTAATAAAAAACCGGCCTAGTGCCGGTTTTTTATTGCCCGAAATCTGAGCCTGACTAGATGCTGCGCTCACTCACCGCAATCGCCATACCCTCTAATTCGGCCAAATATTCGTCGACACTCAGTAGCCCGACGCAGGGCATGGCACCACGCTCGGCGAGTTTGCCGGCGGCGAGTTTGCGCGCCAGCGCCACCGCCGCCATACAGGGAATATTCGGCCCATCGTTGTTCAGCGCCTGCAGCTCCCAGCACAGGGTTTGCGCCTGGCCTTGTTGATCGAGGCCCTGCAGGCGCACAAACATGCCACTGATTCCGTCACCCAGAGGCTCGAGCATTACCGCCGCGCGGCGCAGCCTAGGCGTTAAAGGCGCGGCGCTACGCAGCAAGCGGGCGCGCACCAGCCCACTCAACAACCAGGTGCCAAACTGGGTGATGCGCAGGCCCACGCCGGCCGAGAAACGCACCGTGCGCACACCCGGATAACGGGCGGGAAACAGCTCTAAATCAGGAATATCGCAATTGCTCACCCAGCGCCGGCCCAGCGGCTGGGGAAAGTCATAGGCGCTCAGCCCTTGCCAGCCAAACACCTCACGCCAGGCACCATCGCGCCATTGCCGCAAGGGCTTGCCGCAATAATTCAGCACCGCCGCCAGGGTTGAGACACCCGGGGTTTTCTCCGATGAGCTGATGCCGTGCCAGATACTGTCGAGCCGGCTAAAACGCGGCAGCAACTGATCGATCACCGCCGCACTCAGGGCTGGCACCGAACTGCCACCGGCGCAGATCAGCACGCCGGCCGCTCGGGCCGCCGCATCCAGTTCGGTGATGCCACAGACAAACTCGCGGGCATCGGCCAGATCGACGTAGTGCGCCCCGGCCTCAATGGCCGCCAGCGCCACCCGATAATCCTGACCTTGAAATGGCCCGGCGGTGGAGATCACCAACTGCGTGCCGAGCCCGCGCAGCTGTTCGGCTAAATCGGCCTGATTCATATCCAGGCGCACCGCACTGCTACCGGTCTGCCCGGCCAGCGCTTGCGCCTTAGCCAGGTCGCGACCGGCGACCCAGACCCGCATCCCGCCGATAGCGCGCAAACGCCGCACGATCAGCTGCCCAAAGTTACCGTAGCCACCCAGCACCACCACCACGAAATCCCTATCAGTCACAGCCCTACTCCCGGTTCAGTCGGCGCCACTAGGCTCGGTATTAAATTGCAGTTCGGCCAGGCGCGCATACAGCGGATTGGTCGCCACCAACTCGGCGTGTCGGCCGATTGCCAGCAGCTTGCCGTGTTCGATCACGGCAATCCGGTCGGCGCTTTTCACCGTGGCCAAGCGGTGCGCTATCACCAGGGTGGTGCGTCCGCTCATCAAGCGCGGCAAGGCTTGCTGGATCAGGTGCTCGCTCTCGGCATCCAGCGCGCTGGTGGCTTCATCCAGTAACAGAATCGGCGCATCCACCAACAAGGCCCGGGCAATCGCCAGACGCTGGCGTTGACCACCGGACAGTCCCAGGCCCGCTTCACCGAGACGGGTCTGATAGCCCTCGGGCATCTTCATGATGAACTCATGGGCGTGGGCCGCCCGCGCTGCCGCCTCCACCTCGGCATGGCTGGCCTGGGGTTTGCCATAGCGCAGATTGTCCTCCACCGAGCCGTAAAACAGCGCCGGGTTCTGCGACACCAGGGCAAAGCAGCGACGCAGATCCTGTGGGTCGAGCTGGGCGATCGGCAGACCTTCGACCAGAATCCGCCCGGTTTGCGGATCGAAAAAGCGCAGCAACAGATCGAACAGAGTCGACTTGCCGGCGCCCGACGGCCCGACTAGGGCCAGGGTTTCCCCCGGTTCAATTTGCAAATCGATACCGTCGATGGCCCAGCTATCGGGCCGGCTTGGATAGGCGAAACGCAAAGCCTCCAAGCTGATCCGGCCACTCACCCGCGCCGGTAGCTGCAGTAGATTTTCGCTGGGGGCGCTGATGGCATTGGTGGCCTGCAACAGCTCGGCAATCCGCTCGGCGGCGCCGGCCGCCGCCTGCAGCTCACCTATCACCTCGCTGATGGCGCCAAAGGCCATGCCGACGATCAGGCTGTAAAACACAAAAGCCGCCAGTTCGCCGCCGCTGATGCGCCCGGCGATCACATCCATGCCGCCGACCCAGAGCATCAAACCCACCGCGCCGAGCACCAGCACTATCACCACGGTGATCAACCAGGCACGTTGGCTGATGCGTTTGCGGGCGGTATTAAAAGCGTCTTCCACCGTCGCGCTAAAGCGGCTTTTGTCGTGCTCTTGATGGTTGTAGGCCTGCACGGTTTTGATCTGCCCGAGGGTTTCGCCGACATAGCTGCCAACGTCCGCCACCCGGTCCTGGGTTTGCCGCGACAGCGCCCTTACCCGCCGGCCAAAAATCAGGATAGGTGCCACCACCAGTGGCAAGGCGATGATGACAATGGCGGTGAGCTTGGCATTGGTGAAGAACAATAAAATGATCCCGCCAATCAGCATCAGCAGATTGCGCAAGGCCATCGACAAGGACGAGCCAATCACCGTCTGCAGCAAGGTGGTGTCGGCGGTCAACCGCGACTGGATTTCACTGCTGCGGTTGCTCTCGTAAAAGCCCGGATGCAGGTTGATCAAATGATTGAACACCCGCTTGCGGATATCGGCGACGAAGCGTTCGCCAATCCAGGAGACCAGATAGAAGCGACTAAAGGTGCCGACCGCCAAGGCCAGCACCAGCACAAAAAACAAACCAATCGAGCGATTCAGCGCCGTCTGGGATTGAGTCGCCAAACCTTGATCGACCAACAGTTTGATGCCCTGGCCCATGGACAAGGTGATGGCGGCGGTAAACATCAGCGCCAGCAAGGCGCCGAGCACTTGCCAGCGATAGGGCGCAACGAAACGTCGCGCCATGCCCAAGGCATTGCGCTGACGGGCAGACAAAATCGACGGCATAGGAACTCGCAGCGCAGCCAACAGGCTTGGATTAGTGAAGTGGCCAGCAACCTTCAGTAACAGCGGCTGGCCTGCAACAACAGATGGGGACGCCGGCGCGTCAGATCAAGCCGGCACGCCCGGCACAGAACAATTGATAGGTTAAAAGCGTGAACTAAAGAAAGCGTTTGGCGTGATCGGCGCTGGGCAGCAGGCAACTGTCGTAGCGACCAAATAACCGATAACGGTTCAGCGCGATGCGGTCATAACACCAGTCGCGCAGCGGCTCTGGACACAGCCGCAGCCTGGCCAGCCAGCGCCACGGCTGGGGCAATAGCGCGAGGATGCGCAGCACCGCAGAAGAACGAACCAGCATCTGGCCGTCCTCGACATAGGCCATGGTGTCGAAACGATCGAGCGGCAAACCGAAATATTGCAAGATCGCCTGGCCCTCAGCCGACTGCACCGAGGCCAGGCGAAACAGCCGCTGCCGATCATGGCGAATCAGAAACTTGGCCCAGCCGTTACACAGCTTGCAGACCCCATCGAAGAGCACCAACCGCTCACCGGGTAGCAACTGCGGCGGTAGATTATGGTCGGTCATCAGAGTCCCTCTTCAGTACCACCGGCAGCCCGCAGGCGCCTTAACGTTATTTGGGCACAGCGCCCCAACCCAACGGATAGAGTAACTCTTCCTGGTAGCCCGCCCAGACCCGCACGGCATCGGGAAAGGCCTCATCCAGCTGCGCATCACCGCTGTCCACCAGCAGCGG
>MHZN01000009.1 GCA_001830395.1 Pseudomonadales bacterium RIFCSPLOWO2_12_59_9
CCAGGCGGCAAAATTGACCAGCACGCTGTCGCTCTGGCCCAGATGACGTTCCCACTCGGCGGCGCTGAGTTTGTCGCGAATCAGCGCATCGGCGGTGGCGGCGTCCGGCACCCGCAGCAACGCCTCGGCCAGGCACATGAGCATCAGCCCTTCCTGGGTGTCGAGGCTGTACTGACGTAAGAGTGCGTCGAGGGTATCGACGGCATTGTCCCGGCTGCGCACGTCTTCAATCAGCGTGCGGGCACTGCTGCGGATAGCGGCAATACCGGTGTCACCGGGGTCGGCGAGCTGCAATAGCTCAGTGAGATAAGCTGCCTCGTCGACGCTGTAATTAGCGCTGATGACGGGGAAGAACTCGGCGGCCGTCTGGGTAAGAACGTCGCCCTGCAAGACGTGGCTGGCTTTAAACATCACGCCTTTCCTCTTATGGAGTCATTGTTGTTGGTCTAGCCCATGGCCACGACAACGCAAGAACTCTTGGCTCTATGCGCGCAACGTAGCGGGATGACTGACTTTAGTGACAGAGCCATGACTGCTTCTTGCGCAAAGCTCTGGAGTTTTTGCCAAAAACTCTGAGGACGGGAACTTTCGGTAAACGCTTGTTTGAGGTCTGCGGCGCGGCAATTCGCGGCTCAAGCCGGACGACGCGGTCGAGGCCAACACCCGTAGGGTGGGGCCGCGCCCGCTCCCGGCGGGCTTGCGGCATTCACCCCATCCATGGGGATTGCGCATAACGCGTTCGCACAAATACCGCCACGTCTGGCTGCGCCGTAACCCACCATGGCGATCTACCGCTAAACCGCAATGGTGGGTTACGCGGCGCTCAACTTGTGCGGTGCTGCAAGCAACCGCTGCCCGCGCCGCTAACCCACCCTACGAATGATTGCGCAGCCGTTTTGGGGTTAATCCCAGATAACGGCGCAGTGCGGTGGTCAATGCGCTCTGGCTGGAGAAGCCGCACTCTTCGGCGATCCGCACCAGTGGCAGCGGGCTGCTTTGCAGCAGGCGACTGGCGCGGTCCAGGCGGGCTTTGAGCAAATATTGATGGGGTGTCAGGCCGACGTTGTCTTTGAATTGGGCATGAAAGTGGCTGGGGCTCAGGCAGGCGACGTTGGCCAGTTCGGCCACGCTGATGCGCCGCACCAGGTGTTCGAGGATGTAAGCATCCAGCCGCTCAATGTCCAGGGTACCGGCCAGGCTGCGACTCTGGGCGCCGAACAGGCGCAGGTGCAAGGCACGCAGCAACACGCCGCCGAGGGCGCGGGACAGATGAGGGTCACTGCCAAAGCGCGCCAATTCCGCGCCGGCATAGCTCAGCAGGTTTTGAAAATCGGCGTCCAGCGCCGGATAGCGCGGGGTCTCGAACAGCTCGGCGAGCAGCGCGAGATCGGCTTCGGGGGTGTCTTGCTCATTGAGGTCGAGGATCAGCATGCGGTTGTCGCCAACCCCGGCGAACTGATGCTCGGCATCGCCGGGCACCAGACAGGCGCGCATCCGGCAGACTTCGCCACCGCGGCCATTGACCTCAAACTCGGCACGCCCGGCCAGGGACAGAATCAACTGGTGATAGTCATGAGCGTGTTCATGGGCCTGGTCGTCCAGACGCAGCAAGCGGGCATTGAGCATCGACGAATTCCAGACCAGGCACGGCAAAGAGCGCCGTATAAGAGGCCATTCTAACCGCTCGCCTGAACGGCGTGAGTGCCCACGACCGACGGCAGCATGGCGCGCCGCGTCGCACTGGCCAGTATCTTGCTATCAAGCAGGAGTCGCCGAGCTTTATCGGTGCTGCCAGGAAGAATCTCATGTGGGAATTTGGCGTCCTTTTGCTCAAGCGCTGTGGGCCTTGGCGTGCGGCAGTGCCGGCGTTACTGGCGGCTCTCGCGGTGGGGCTGGCGCTGGCGCAATACCGGCAAGGCGCAATCGCCGTGTTGGTGCTCAGCCTGTATTTGAGCGTCGCCCTGCAACGCTGGTGGCGCCGGCATACTGCGCCGCTGCAGCAAAGCCTGCAGCGGCTGGCCACCACCCTGGGCAGCCCGGTCGACGGCGAAGAGCTGCTGGTCCGTTGCCGCGACCAGCAACGCCTGGCCGAGCGTCTGCGCAGTGAGGTGCAGTTTGCCAGTCAGGCCCTGGAGCGCATGGCCGAGCACACCGAGCAGCAAAGCAGCCAACAGAGCCTGCGGGTGAATATGATCGCCGCCGCCAGCGAGCAAATCAGCCAGACCCTGCTGCATATCCGCAGCCTGGCCGACCATGCCCTGCACGCTTTCGGCGAGACGCACCAAAAAAGCGAAGCTGGTTGTCAGGACGCCCAGAAAGTGGGCGGCGCCCTGCACGACATCGGACAAAGCCTGGGCCGCACCGGCGTGGCGGTCGGTGAGCTGCTGTTGCGCACCGAGGCAGTGGAGCGCGCCGTCGCCAGCATTCAGGGCTTGGCCAAGCAAACCCAACTGCTGGCCCTGAACGCCTCGATCGAAGCCGCGCGGGCCGGCGAACAAGGCCGCGGCTTTGCCGTGGTGGCCGATGAGGTGCGGCATCTGGCCCAGGCCACCGGCCAGACCGCCGCCGAGATCACCCAGGTGGTGGCGGCAATTGCTGCAGCGGTGGCCACAGTACGCGGCCAGGTCGATGAGCACCGCGCGTTGTTGCAGGCCGGTAACCAGCAGAGCCTGGGCTTGGCCAGCAACCTCGACGCGCTGGCGCTGCAAAGCCGCGGCAATATCGAGCAACTGGGCAGCATGCACCACGCCCTGCACGAGCACAGCCAGGCCAACCAATCGCTGAGTGAACAGCTGCAACAGATCAGCGACGCGCTGCTGCGCCAGAGCGGCGACAACCAACAGCTGCATGAGCTGACCCTCTACCTGACACAGATGACCGCCCTTCTGGAGGCCCAGCCATGAGCCTGCTCAACGTCGCCCTGGGCACAGTTGCCGGTCTGCTGGCACTCGGCGCCCTCTGCAGCCGTTTGCGCCAACAGCAACAGCGCCGGCAGAACCGGGCTTGGCAAGCCAGCCTGCAAAACGCCCTGGCCTTGTTGCAACGGCTGCAAAACCATCGGGGCCTGGGCGGTCAACTGGGCAGCGAGGCCCAGGCCCAACGCGAGCAAATCGCCCGCGAGCTGGACCAACTGTGGCGCCACAGCCCGCAAGACGGCAGCGGCCTGGCCGAGCTGGACGGCGTCTGGCGCCGCGTGCGCCAACAACCCGGCGACTTTGCCGGCCACTGCCAGCTTATCGAGCAACTGCTCAATGGCATCGAACACCTGGAGCTGCGCCTGTTGCGCGGCCAGCCCAGTTTGCAGGGGCTGACCCAAGCCTGCCGCGAGCTGGAAGACCTGGCCCAGTTGCGCGGCCTGGCGGTGCGCGGCGCCCAGCAGCCCTGCTGCCCGTTACCGCTGCAAGTGCAGATGCGCTACCTCAGCCAACGCCTGCAACTCAACGCCAGCCGCCAGTTCGCCCTGGGGGCGGCGTTGCAGCAATTGCACCGTGAGCTGATCGAACCGGCCCGGGTGGCCATCAGCCCGGCCGCCTGTTTTGCCTTGCTGACCCCGCTGATTGACGAGCGCCTGGGGTTGTTACGTGAACAGCTGGGATAACGCGGTTTTTATTGGCTATGTCCCAGTTATGTGTTGCAGACCTTGTTTTGTAGGGCGGGCTTTAGCCCACCGCGCTGGATAAGGGCCTTGGTGGGCTAAAGCCCACCCTACGTTTTGCATTCAACACGGAACTGGTACAGAACCTTTTTATTGCCGACAAAAAAACGGGCGACCCGCAGGTCGCCCGTATTCGTTGCCTCAGCCATCGGCCTGCCGCCGGTTAATCCGCCTGCACAATGCCGGGCGGACTCCAGCTGCCAGCACCGGCAGGCAGAATCGAAGGCGCCTCGGTTTTCGGCCAATACAGGCGCATCACCAGGTAAATCGGGCCATCCGGGGCCGGCAGCCAGTTGGCTTGTTTGTCGGCACCCTGCGAGTCTTTTTGGATGTACAGGGTCAGCGAGCCGTCCGCATTTTTCTGCATATCGGCCAGCATCGGCGAATTGATCAGGTAGCGATTGATCGGGTTCTCGATCAGCAACTGCGATTTGCCGTCATACATGGTCACCGACCAGAAGGCATTCACCGGCGGCAGTTGGCCTGGCGCAAAGGTCAGACTGTATTGGTGTTTGCTGCCATCCAGCGGCTGACCGGCCGTGTCGGTGCGGGCCATCGGGTACGTGGCTTCGGCCGCGTCGTTACCATAGATGCCGCCCTTGGCCGCCGCCGCGCGCTGCAGCCAGTTGCCGTGGTAAAAGCTGCGGTCACCAAACATCGCGCCGATCTTCCAGCCATTGATGTTGTGCAAGCCGTCGTTCAGATACTGGCTGACCTTGTCGTCACCCTCCTTCATGGCCAGCAAGACCGCGGCTTTGTGCTCCAGGGACAGGTCCTTGAATTCGAAGGTCTTGCCGGCACCGATGCCGATGCTGGCCAGTTTGGCGCGGATCTCCTGGTTGTCCGCTGTCACCGGCACAAACTGCAAGGCCGCATCCAGATACTCGTAGAAGTTGGCCTTGATCCCGGCGGTGCTGGCCGGCACAAAATCGATCTTCGCCGCCGCCGGTGGCGCCGGTTGCTTGAGGAACGCCGACAGCGGCTGCGCCTGGTACCCGGCCTGCACCTTGACCACGTTCGGCATGTCGGCGGCGTTAAACAGCTGGGTGCGGAAAATACTCAAACCAAAAGGCGTGGTCGATTGAAAGACCTGTTTGATGCCGGCCGGGGCTGTGCCCTTCCAATCAGGGCCAACCACCAGATAATTGCCCGCCTCGACACCGGTCGCGCGGCTGCCGATATAGCCATAGTTGTAGGCATTGCCATCCACCAGTTGCACCGAGTAGTAGCGCTGCGCGTCTACGGCGGGCACCGAGATCACCATCGGCTCGGCGCGCAAATCCAGCCAGAGCATCGAATAGGGTGTGTCGCTGTTGGGGGTGACTACGGCGGTGTCCTTATAGGTAAACACCTGCGCATCGTTGTAGATAGCGTTGAACGGTGCCTTGTATTGGCCGGAGTTTTTGTCCACCACAAACTCGTTCATCACCGCATAGTTCATCACGATCGGCAGGCCGTAAATAAACGCCTCTTCGGCTATCGCCTTGGTCTGCTCGATGCTTGGCGCCTTGATGCCGGCGGCTTTGTCGGCCTGCACGGCGCTGTTAACCGGGTCAGTCTTCTGCTCGCAACCGGCCAAGCCGCTCAAGGCCATGGCGCTGCAGAGCAGGCTGATAAGACTTAGTTGTGGTGATTTGCTCATTGGTCATCCCTCTCGATTTACTGGTATCTACAGCGGCCGCTCAGGCCACCATTATTTTGGAAATAGCAGGGTCACGGCGGCCCGCGCGCCCCAGCCTTGCGCGCCATCTTCCGGGCTGTCGGCCCAGTAGCGCGGGCCAACTTGAATGCTCAAGGGCTGGCCGCCAATTTTTAGAATCTGGCTGACAAACAGGTTAACCGGCACCGACCACTCCCGGCTCTGCCAGTCATAGGTAGATTCGGTATTCATCCCAAAGCTGGTGTAGCTGTGGGTGGTGTACACCAGAAAAGGTTGCAGGAAGGTGGCATTGACCTTCTCTTTGTCATCCGCAGGTTTACCCTCCAGCCCCCAGATATGGTTGGCCAGAATGCCGCGTGTCCAACCCTCGGATTGTTTCAGGGCCACCACTGTTGGCCCGGCGCCCCACTGCTCGTTGCTGAGCAACTCATCGCTGCCAGTGGGAATCAGGATGGCCGGACCGCCACCCAGGATCCAGCCACTTTCGGTGGGTTGTTTGGGCGAGAAGAAAAAGCTCTGGGTCACATCGCCCATTCCGGATTTATCCGCCAGGCCATCCGGCGCCAGGCCGTGCTGATCGATCAGCGGCAGGATGGTGCGCGAAATCAGGTTCCAGTCTTCATTCAACTCAAACGGCAGTACCGGCTGAATATTGGTCACGCTGTGCATGCCGTCACCGGTTGGGCCCATTTTCTGGTCCCAGTTGTATTGCACCGGCAGGCTGTATAGGGCCGCCACCGGGTTGTTAACCTGCTTGGCCAGCTCGGCGGCGCTGGTTTCGGCTTGTGCCGCGCCGCTCAGTAGCGGCAAGACGACGGCGGTTAACAGGGTTATGTTTGACGGCTTGAACATACTCACTCACGCCTTTTTTGAGCAAAAAAAACTGCTGCCGGCACCACCCTCAGGGCGGCACCGACAACAGGTTGCTGGTGTTACTTGATCAGCATGCTCATGTCGTCAGTCACGCCTTTGATCGCCGCTTTAAAGTCATTGGCGGTAATCGGCTGGCTGTCATTCTTCAGCACTTCACCGAACACCTTGCGCACCACTTTCACTACCGGCAAGCCAGAGCGGGCGTCAACGATATCGGCCTCCAGGTACAACTCGGTATTTTGATCACGATGGCCGGTGGCGGCAGAAACACCACCAATAACGGCGGCTACCGGCACCACTTCATACCACTTCATGCCCTCGTTCGAGGCGCTTACGCCGGTAATCGCCACGCGCATGATCAGGGTACGCGAACCGGCCGGAGCGGCTTTGAGGTCCGGCACCACCAGGAATTTTTGCGAGAGGACATTGCGGGCGCTGAGGCTGGTGTAGTTCTGTAGCTCTTGCAGGGTATTCAGGTCGACCCGATCGGTCGGCGCCGGTGCTGGGTACAGCTCCAGTTGCTTGAATACCACGGTGTTATAAGCGCCAGGAGTAAAGCCCGGCGCCATCCAGCGCATGGCTTTCGCGCCGCTCGGCGTGGTGACTTCCTGCAAGCCATCGTAGCTGGGCAAAAAGCCGGAATACTGGCTTTGCTCAGTCACTTTCGATACACAACCAGCCAATAACAGGCTGCTCAAAACCACACCAGCAAATAGGTTACGAGTCATGTTCATTTGCGTGTTACTCCATGGTGGAAAGATGCTGCGTGATTGAAAAGGTTTTAAAAGCGCCAGGTCATGTTGCCGGTAACACTTTGAATCCAGGCATTGTTGTATTGGCCGGAAAGTCGCTCGCCGGACACGGTTTTACTTTGCTCGACCGGCAGGTCACCCATCCAGACCAAGTCCCAGCTGAGGTTCAGGTCGGTGTTTTGATCCACAGCATAGGTGGCACCGGTGCCAAGCCGCCAGGTTTCGCCCATGGGCACGGTCACGGTGCGATGGGAGTCGGAGACTGCCGAGCTGTCATAGGCCACGCCGGCGTTCCAGAGCAACTTGGGGGTGGCCTGGTATTGAGCGCCCAGGGCCAGCTGATAGGTGTCCTTATAATTGGCGTCCACGGTGCTCGACTGCGTACCCAAAAGGCTGGTGTCTACCTCGACAGAGATCTCGCCAAAATCCGACCAGTCCTGCCAGTTGACGCTGGC
Organism: Pseudomonadales bacterium RIFCSPLOWO2_12_59_9; assembly: GCA_001830395.1. Taxonomy (GTDB): domain Bacteria; phylum Pseudomonadota; class Gammaproteobacteria; order Pseudomonadales; family Pseudomonadaceae; genus Aquipseudomonas. Next base: position 7,396 of record MHZN01000009.1, read on the forward strand.
CAGCAGCGCCCATTGCGGGTCGAGCTGCTGATACAGGCTGAGGGTCGCGGTTTGCGGCACGCTCATATCAATTTTGGTATTCAGGTCATCCAGCCGATCCATTAACGGACCGCTGCCTTTAACGTCGAGGCGATCCTCAAAATCCAGGTCGACCTTGCTGGTGTACGCGAGGCCGATGCGGGTGCCCGGCTGCGGGGCGTAAATCACCCCCAGATTGGCGCCATAGCCCCAGGTGTTGTCTGCATATTTGTACTGGCCATCGGCACGGTCGAGCAAACCAAAGGGCGCCCGATCAATCGCCGCCTCGGTTTGCAGCATGCCGTACATGGCTTTCAGGCCAACGCCCAGCGACCATTCATCATTGAATTTATAGGCCGCGCTGGGTACCAGCGACAAGCCGGCGATGCTGGCGTTCTGCACGTAATAACGCCCGGCCCAGTCGTTGTCGTAATTCTCGGCCAGGCCGAAGTCGCCGTAGGAGCCAAAGCCGATACTCCACTGTTCATCCAACTGATGGCTGATAAACAAACTGCCGCTCGGCATCGGTCCCAGCGCATTGCCGCCATTGCTACCGGTGCTGGTGGTGCTTGAGTCGGTGTCAAAACTCGCATCGCCGTACAGCACCTGGGCGCCAGCCGTTACCTGGGTGCCCGGCAAGTAACTCAAGCCGGCGGGGTTGCTGGCAATGGTCGAGGGCCCCTGCGCGCGGGCCGCGGCCCCGGCATTCACCAGCCCGGTGTTATCGCTGCCGACCTCGTACAGCATGAGGCCGCCGGCCTGTGCCAAGGGGCTGCAGCACAGCGCCAACAGCGACAAGGCCGATAGCGGTAAAGCTGATAATTTCAGCGACATAAACACTCCTTATTTTTATAAAAACCACTGCCTAGGGCGCAAAGGAAAACACCTGTTTCCAATCATTTTTCATGCTCACGACCATTCAACCCTCGATTGTGGCTTCATTCCACACCTTGTCGAGCTTACCGATGGGGGATTTGCAATCGTAGGCCCACCCCATAGTCATATCCTGGTGTGCGTTCACTTCACTTTTTCGATGTCCGGCAGCACCCAGCTCCTGTCGAAATAGGGTTGCGTAGGTGCGTAGAGGCGGAAGTACGTGAACCAGCCTTTGCCGGGCAGGGTCTTGATCCAGTTCTGCGATGGTTTGCCCTTGGGCGCTACCGGCCCGAAGTACAAGTCCACCGAGCCATCCGCGTTGGTGACTATGTCGTCGCGCGAAGAGCGGTCTGGATAGCTGCCTGTGTCGATGAGGCAGCGGCTCTCGTTGTCATAGACGGTGAACGACCAGAACTGAGCGACAGGCGCGTCCTTCGGGACGTGCAAAGTGTAATTTTGGCCGCCATCGAGCCATGCGCCGATGCTGTCTTTCTGCGCTTCGAGATAGACCTGCCCGGCGCCGACCGTGCGTCCCATCATGCCTTCGGTCACACCCACCGCCTCGTAGAACCACGACGCGCGCTCGTCGAGTTCCGTGTGGTTCGGTTTCTCCTGATTCGTCTCGGTGAGGAAGAGCGAAATCTCCCATTTCTTGCCCGGCCAAACCGTCGCGCCCTTGAAACGCTTGGCATAGCTATTGGCGCGCGCCATGAGTTCGCCGACATTGGCCGCATCTAAAAGGATCTTCTCCTGACGGGCGTCGGGTTTGAACGCCTTGCCCTTCTCGATCCCGAGCGGAACCAGCATGGCGAGGATGAGACGGTCGCGCTCGATGGTCGGCTCTTCATTGATGAGGCGTGCCAGCCCCTGCCAGTAGGCGAGACCGCGCGGCTGTTCGCCCGTCCACTTCCTGCCTTCCGGGCGGATATGTTTAGTGATCGGGGGAGTGGCGCGCTGAGCATAGGGATAGATGCGCAGCTTGCCGAGCACCGCCGTGGCTTTCGCCTTGTCCGCATCAAGTCCGCGTATGCCCGACCAGATGTTGTTGGTTGGCGAACGGAAGACAAAGTAACCCTCTGGCTTTAGGTCCGGATGACCCGGGCCGAGTATGAGATATTTACCGCCCTGCCCCTTATCCGGCCCTATCGCGCCGGTATCGGTAAGCGGTCGCTCCCAGAAGTCCATGATGCCACCCGCCAGCGCGCCAGCAGGAATTTCAAAAACCAACGGGCCGGTTTTTTCGAGATTCGGAAACGCCATCGCATAAGGTGTCGTGGCGTTGGCGGTGAGCAGACCGAGCTTGTCTTTGTAGTCGAGGTAATCGACGTAATCGAAATTACCCGCGCCAAAGGTTTCGCGTTGTTCGCGCTGCCACTCGCCCATCGCCAGGTACGGCAAGGCCCAGATATAGGCCTGGGTGGCGCGCTGGAAGTCGAGGCTGTCGTAGAGCTTGGCCACCGTCTCGTTGGTCGGGTAGCCGTTCTTGATTTCGAGCGGACCGAGCGGAGACTTGACCGTGCCGGTGGTAGGTAGCCCTTGTGCAAGTGCGCTTGTGGCTGCCAGAGCGCCAACAAGCGCGGCGGCGAGCAGGTTTAGGGGGCGTGTGGCTTTCATAGTCGTGTCCGGTCCTTGATGGTGTGGTTCGCTCACTGCACTTTTTCGATGTCGCCGGGCTTCCAACTCTTATCGATGGCGGCCTCGGTGGGGCCGTAGAGGCGCAGGATGGCGAAGTAGCCCTTGCCGGGCACGGTGGCGAGCCAGTTGCCTTGCTTGCCCTCAGGGGCTTTGGGCCCAAGGTAGAGGTCCGTGCTGCCATCGGCGCTCTGCACCGGCTTGTCGCGCGAACCCAGCGACGGGAAGAGCTGACCGTTGGCCAGACCCGAAGCGTTCTCCGCCTCGTAGAGCGTGACCGACCAGAAGTTGGCGGCCGGGATGTTGGCCGGCAGGTTCAGACGATAGTGGCTGCCACCGGACAGGGGCGTGCCTTCGCTGTCGGTGAAGCCGACCATGTATTTGGCGCCCTTGCCGGGGACTTGGGAAATCATCCCCGGACTCCACGAGTAGTAGTCGGTGAAGAACCAGATGCGACTGTCGAGATCCAGATAGCCGCCTGCGGTTCTCCTCCAGTTCAAGTCGAACGGACCCGACGGATTCACGGGGGTCGCATCGGCCATGGGGTTGACCCAGCGACGATCTGGATAAACGCTAAAGGAGCGGCCGCTGACCCTGTCTTGAAAGCCAATGACACGGCTCATCTTGTAGGCGGTCTTGGCGGCCCGCTCAAGGATCTCACGAGTGTGCGCATCGGGCGCGAACGGTTGGCCCTTGACGATGCCGATCGCCGCCAGCATGCCGAGCGAGTCCGCTTCGGCGAGGTGGCTACCTTCGCTGTCCACCAGTTGTTTGAGCTGGTCGAAGGCGCTGCTGCCGCTAACCGGCAGCATGTTGGCCGGGATGCCCGAAGCATTGGGGAATTGCATCGGTTTGGCCGTGGCTTTGCCGTTCAGCGGATAGATCTTCGACTGTTCAACCAGCGCGACGGCCGGGGTCAGGATCTTCGGGTCCTGATAGAAGGAACGCAGGAAGACGAAGACGTTATTGGTGGCCGAGCGGTAGACGAAATAACCCTTCGGCACCTCGCCCTGGTAACCGGGCGGCAACAATAGAAACTTGCCGCCCTTGCCGCCATCGGGGCCGGGCAGGCCGACGTCACCAAAGAACTTGCCGCCATCCACCGGGATCGGGCGCTGCCAGAAGTCGAGCAGGATGCCTTGCAGATTCGGCGGCGCTTCGAACACCAGCGGGCCGTCCTTGCCGAGATCGACATAACTCATCGCATAGATGACGTCGGAGTTGGGGGTCGTCACCAGGGTCTTGGCGTCGAGGCGCTGCTTCCAGATCGGCAGGACGTTGTAGCCGGCGCCGAAGACTTTTTCCGAACCGTTCTTCATGCCGAGGGTATTGATCAGCGGCAACGCCCAGAGATAGGTCTGCGTCGCCCGCTGGAACAGCAATTCGTCGCGCAGGGTCTGCGCGCTCTCCGGCGTGGGCCGATTTTCCGCGAACGGCAGGTTAGCCAGTTCGTCGAAGCGGCTGTTCTGAGCCACGGCCTGCGTGGCCAGTCCGCTCATGGCCAGCGCGCTGAACGCGGTCAACAACAGCGACGTACCCGTTTTCATCTTTTTCTCTCCTTGATTGGCTATCTCATAGCACAGCAATACGCAACTGTCGTGAACGCCAGCAGCGATCAGGCGGGTAACGGAAAAGCCGAAAATCTTACTAAAGTAAACGCCTCTTGTTCTTATAAAAACCACTACCTAGGGCGCGAAGGAAAACACCTGTTTCCAATCATTTTTCATACTGATTACCGTCCAGCCCTGCTTATGTGCCTGATCATACAAAGCTTGCGGGAAAGTGCCTATGTTGCTGTTCGGTAAACCTTGCGCCGGGCCATAGGCATATTCGCGCACGGCATCATCGTGCAGCACCAGCATCGACAGCCGCGCACCAGTGCCGGCCTTGGTGTATTCAAGCATCTGTTGGTCACCGGTGGAGTTGCCGAAAGCGGCCCGGGGCTGACGGCCGATCATCAGGTTGATGTTTTCCACCTTGCCGGCATCGTTGTCGTTGAGCAACACCTTGGGCTGCTTGAGCAATTGCGGCTTGCCGTTCTTGTCGTACTCGTACTGGGTCGCCCCGGCGCTGCCAATCACCTGCTCCGGCGGCACGCCGTAAACTTGCTCAGCATAGACGCGGACAAAGTCCTGACCGCCGCCGGTGACTATGTAGGTCTTGTAGCCGTTGTCGCGCAGGTACTGCAGCACTTCCTGCATCGGCTGGTAGGTCAGTTCGGTGAAGGGTTTCTTCCAACGCTGGTCATGGGCCTTGGCCAGCCAGTCGCGCACTTCAGCCTTGAACGCCTCGGTCGGCATGCCGCTGAGGGTAGTCATGGCGATAATCAGGTAGTCATTCATGGTCAGTTTGGCCATGGCCGCGCGCTCACCGGACATCACCGTTTTGAAGGGTTCGGCCTTGGCCAATTCGGGTTTGGCGGCCACCACTGCCGGCACCCGGCTCAGGCAATAAAACAGCTGGGCATAGGCCGGCTGCTCGACCCACAGGGTGCCGTCCTGATCGAAGGTGGCGATCCGCTCGGCCGCTGACACAAACTGCGCGCTGCCCTCGGTAGTGGTGGCTTTGACGAAGGCAACAATTGCCTGTTTGGCTGGGCCGTCATTCCACGATGGCAGTGGCTCGGCGATTGCGCAGTTGGCCAGCACCAGCAATAAACCCAGCAGGCTGCCTCGCGCAAAACGGCTAAAGGCGTTAGCGACTTTCATCATTCAGCATCCTTATGCAGATGAAAAAAACGGGCGGCCTATGCTGACCACCCGGAATTTAGCAACCGTCTGAAAGTGCCGGCTTATTTACCCATGGCGGCTCTAGCTGCCTCGATTTTGGCTTTTACCGCATCGAGGTTGAAGCTCGCACCTTTCTGCATCGGTGGATATTCGACCGCTGTCATGGCCAGCTTGGCCACTTCCTGCTGGACGAACACGAAGCGCCAGAACTGGAACTTGAACCAGTCAAAATACTGCTGGGAGCCCTGTTGCGTATAGTTTTGCGGCCAGCCAGTACGCTCAAACGGATCCAGACGCAAGTTGGTCAGGTGTGGCACATCGACCTTGGTTTTCTCACCCATCCAGCCGCCTGGCTGGTCGATAAAGCGGTACTTGTAGTCATCGATACGTACCGCGCCAAGGGTACTTTCACCGAAGTAGAAGATCTCGTGACGATTGGACGGACCTTTGCCGGTGATCATCGGCGTCTGGTCATAGCCATCCAGGTGCACCTTGTAGGTGGTGCCGCCAATATTTTTACCCTTGAGCAACTCAGCCCCGATATTCGGGTTACCCGCGGCCGCGACAAAGGTCGGGAACCAGTCCATACCGGACATGATGCCGTTCTCGATCTTGCCCGCCGGCACCTTGCCCGGCCAGCGCAGAATTGCCGGAGCGCGAAAACCTCCCTCCATGACGGTGCCCTTACCCATGGCGAACGGCGTTTGACCGCCGTCTGGCCAGGTGAAGTTTTCGGTACCGTTGTCGGTGGTGAACACCACTATGGTGTTGTCGTCCAGGCCTTCTTTTTTGATTTTGCTCATCACCTCGCCAACGATGTCGTCGAGTTGCGCCATCCCAGCTTCCTGCTCAGACCAGCCGTTTTCCGAATTACGCAGCCCCTCATATTTAGGCGAAAGGTGAGTAACGATGTGCATACGGGTCGGGTTGAGCCAGAGGAAGAACGGTTTGTCGTCTTTCTTGGCCTTGTCGATAAAGTTGAAGGCCAGATCGCGGATCTCGTCATCGACAGTTTTCATCCGCTCGGGATAGAGCGTGCCGGCGTCTTCGATCTTCTGCTTACCGACCTTGCCCCAGCGCTGCATTACCGTTGGATCGTCCTTGTCGGTGGCCCAGCTGTGCACCATGTTGCGCGGGCCGACGGTGGCCAGCAGCTCTTGCGGGTAGTTGGGATGGGCCGGATCTTCCATCGCATCGAGGTGGTAGAGGTAGCCGAAGAACTCGTCGAAACCGTGCACAGTCGGCAGGAATTCATTCAGGTCACCCAGGTGGTTTTTACCGAACTGGCCGGTGGCGTAACCCATGCCTTTGAGGGCCGTGGCAATGGTCACCGCCTGCGCCGGAATACCAACCGGCGAGCCGGCCTGGCCGACGGTGGTCATGCCGGTACGGATCGGCAGCTCACCAGTAATAAAGTTGGCGCGTCCGGCGGTGCAGCTGGCCTCGGCGTAGTAGTCGGTAAAGCGCATGCCTTCGGTGGCCAGGGCATCCAGGTTGGGGGTTTTACCGGCCATCATGCCCTGGTGATAAGCGCCAATATTCCAGATGCCAATGTCATCACCCATGATCATCACGATATTGGGCTTACCGGCGGCCGCTTGCGCCACCGTCATGGACAATAAGGCCGTCGCCCCGAGCAGCGTGGATAGGACTGTTTTTCTCATGTTGACATCTCCATTGTTTACGCCAGATCAATCCCGCACAGAAAACTCACTACCGATTTTCTGCAAAGCTTTAAAAGCCCCGCGAAGATTAGCTCTGAGAGCCGAAATATCCAGTGATAGTTTTAATTCGACGACTGTCTTGCCCGCCCATTACGACTTTCTTGAGACAGATCAAAAAAACCCGGCAGCCCGCGGCACAGGCTTGATTGAAATGCCGTAACCATCACCCCAACTACTAAACACCCGCATTGCCATTCAAGGTCCGCCATGAACGAGCAAGATATCTACGCCGACCGCCAAGACGAAGGCAGCGCTGGCACCGGCCTGTTGTTGTCGGGCCCATTCTTGCCCGACAAGCTGTACATCATTCCGGTGCACAACCGGCCATTTTTCCCCGGCCAAGTACTGCCGGTAATTCTCAACGAAGAGTCTTGGGCACCGACTCTGGAGCTGGTTGGTAATACCGAGCACCACAGCCTGGCGCTGTTCTTTGTTGAGCGGTCGCTGGGCGCCCCCCAGCACTTCGAGCCCAGCCAGTTGCCTGAACACGGCACCTTGGTGCGGGTGCACTCCAGCAGCCGCGAGGGCGGCAAGTTGCAGTTCATCGCCCAGGGCCTGCAACGGGTGCGCATCCGCAGCTGGCTGAAGAGCCGGCAACCGCCCTACCTGGCGGAAGTGGAATACCCGCAAAGCGCCAGCGACCCGCGTGACGAGGTCAAGGCCTACGGCATGGCGCTGATCAATGCGATCAAGGAACTGCTGCCGCTCAATCCGCTGTACAGCGAAGAGCTGAAGAACTACCTCAACCACTTCAGTCCCAACCAGCCCTCGCCGCTCACCGACTTTGCCGCCACCCTGACCAGCGCCTCGGGAGCCGAGTTACAGGAAGTGCTCGATTGCGTGCCGATTCTCAAGCGCATGGAGAAAGTCCTGCCGATGCTGCGCCGCGAAGTCGAAGTGGCGAATCTGCAAAATGAACTGTCGGCGGAGGTTAATCGCAAAATCGGCGAGCACCAGCGCGAGTTCTTCCTCAAGGAACAGCTGAAAATCATCCAGCGCGAACTGGGCATCAGCAAGGATGACCGCAGCGCCGATGCCGACGAATTCCGCGCCCGCCTGGAGGGCAAAAGCCTGCCCGCCCAGGTGCAAAAACGCATCGATGAAGAGCTGGGTAAACTGACCATTCTGGAAACCGGCTCACCGGAATATGCGGTCACCCGCAATTACCTGGACTGGGCCAGCAGCGTGCCCTGGGGCGTCTACGGCCAGGACAAGCTGGATCTGACTCATGCCCGCCAGGTGCTGGATCAGCAGCATGCCGGGCTGGATGACGTGAAGCAGCGGATTCTCGAATTTCTCGCGGTCGGCGCCTACAAAGGCGAGATCGCCGGCTCCCTCGTGCTGCTGGTAGGCCCGCCCGTGGTGGGTAAAACCAGCATCGGCAAATCGATCGCCGAGACTCTCGGCCGGCCTTTTTACCGCTTCAGCGTCGGCGGCATGCGTGACGAGGCGGAGATCAAAGGCCACCGGCGCACTTACATCGGCGCCATGCCCGGCAAACTGGTGCAGGCGCTGAAGGACGTCGAGGTGATGAACCCGGTGATCATGCTCGACGAGATCGACAAGCTCGGCGCCAGCCACCAGGGCGACCCGGCCTCGGCCCTGCTGGAAACCCTCGACCCGGAGCAGAACGTGGAGTTTCTCGACCACTACCTGGACCTGCGCCTGGACCTGTCCAAGGTGCTGTTCATCTGCACCGCCAACACCCTGGACTCGATCCCCGGACCGCTGCTGGACCGCATGGAGATCATTCGCCTGTCCGGCTATATCGCCGAGGAAAAACTCGCCATCGCCAAACGCCACCTGTGGCCCAAGCAACTGGCCAAGGCTGGCGTGGCCAAGGCGCAGCTGAGTATCAGCGACGCGGCCCTGAAGGGGGTGATCGACGGCTACGCCCGCGAAGCCGGGGTGCGCCAGCTGGAGAAACAGTTCGGCAAACTGGTGCGCAAGGCGGTGGTCAAGCTGCTGGAGCACCCGGACACGCCAGTCAAAATTGGCATCAAGGACCTGGAAAGCTACCTGGGCATGCCGCTGTTTCGCCGCGAAAAACTGCTCAGCGGCATCGGCGTAATCACCGGCCTGGCCTGGACCAGCCTGGGTGGCGTGACCCTGCCGATCGAGGCGACGCGCATCCACACCCTCAATCGCGGCTTCAAGCTCACCGGCCAACTGGGCGAGGTGATGAAGGAGTCGGCGGAAATCGCCCACAGCTACATCAGCTCACACCTCAAGCAATACGGCGGCGACCCAAGTTTCTTCGACCAGGCCTTTGTGCACCTGCACGTGCCGGAAGGCGCCACCCCCAAAGACGGCCCCAGCGCCGGCATCA
>MHZN01000010.1 GCA_001830395.1 Pseudomonadales bacterium RIFCSPLOWO2_12_59_9
TCAGTGGTAGTGCCGCCGTCACAGATGGTCGCCCACCTACAAGCCGGACGCATCGATGGCTTCTGCGCCGGCGAGCCCTGGGGTGCGCAGGCGATTGGCGAGCAGCAAGGCTTCACCCTGGCCACTAGCCAATCGATTTGGCCCAATCACCCGGAAAAAGTCCTAGGTTGCACCCGCGCCTTTGTCGAGGAGTACCCCAATACGGCCCGCGCCCTGGTCATGGCGGTACTGGAAGCCAGCCGTTTTATCGACGAGAGCGAAGAGAACAAGCGCAGCAGCGCGCAACTGATCTGCGGCAGCGACTATGTCGATGCGCCGCTCAACAGCCTCTTGCCACGCTTTTTGGGCCAATACGAAGACGGCAATGGGCATGCCTGGCTCGATCAGCAACCACTGCGCTTCTTCGGCAATGGCGAGGTGAATATGCCCTACCTCTCCGACGGCCTGTGGTTTATGACCCAGTTCCGCCGCTGGGGTTTATTGCGCAGCGATCCCGACTACCTGGCCGTTGCCCAGCAAGTGCAACAACTTGAGTTGTACCGCCAAGCCGCCAGCCAGCTGGGCATTGCCATACCCGCGACAGCCATGCGCAGCTCGACCCTGATTGATGGCAAACTATGGGATGGCAGCGACCCCGCCGGCTACGCCCGCAGTTTTGCACTGCATGCGTTAAGCGATGCCCGCCAAACTCTCGTCTCACGCTAGGGGGACTGTTGTTAATGGAAACTTCATCAATGGACCCTTCTGCAATGGGCATAGCGGCAAAAATGTTGCGCATTTTACTGATCAATGACACCCCGAAAAAAGTCGGCCGCCTGCGCGCCGCGCTGATCGAAGCGGGTTTTGAGGTGATCGACGAATCGGGCCTGATCATCGACCTGCCGGCACGGGTCGAAGCGGTGCGCCCGGATGTGATCCTGATCGACAGCGACTCCCCGGGCCGCGATGTCATGGAGCAAGTTTGCCTGGTAACCCGTGATCAGCCGCGGCCGATTGTGATGTTTACCGACGAGCAAAACCCCGACGTGATGCGCCAGGCCATTCAGTCGGGGGTGAGCGCCTACATAGTCGAGGGGATTCAAGCCCAGCGCCTGAAACCGATACTCGACGTGGCCATGGTGCGCTTTGAAAGCGACCAAGCCCTGCGCGCCCAGCTGAGCGCCCGCGACCAGCAAATGGCCGAGCGCAAACGGGTCGAACTGGCCAAGGGCATGCTGATGCAGATGAAAAACTGCAACGAAGAAGAGGCCTACACCCTGATGCGCCGCCAGGCCATGAGCCGCCAGCAGAAGCTGATTCAAGTGGCCGAACAAATCATCGCCATGAACGACCTGCTCGGCCAGTAAAGCCTCGAACCTGTTGGCCACAAACACTTGGGTGGGTTTTAGCTCACCGCCCACCGCAAAGTTCTTGGTGGGCTGAAGCCCACCCTACCCATCCCCCACATTCAATTTACCCATCTCGACAACCACCGCCTGGCCACGTATCTTCGCGATTGGCCAGTGCACTGGTCAACGTCGCTCGGACGGTTCCGGGCGCTTACGTCTTCGAGGTACGCATGTCCGAACAAGTTTCGCCGCGCCGCTTTGCGCGCATTGATCGTCTCCCCCCTTACGTCTTCAACATCACTGCCGAGCTGAAAATGGCCGCCCGCCGACGTGGCGAGGACATTATCGACTTCAGCATGGGCAACCCCGACGGCCCGACGCCACCGCATATTGTTGAAAAAATGGTGCAAGTCGCCCAGCGCGAGGACACCCACGGCTACTCCACCTCCCGCGGTATTCCGCGCCTGCGCCGGGCCATTTCGCGCTGGTACAAAGACCGTTACGCGGTGGACATCGACCCGGACAGCGAAGCCATAGTCACCATCGGCTCCAAGGAAGGCCTGGCGCACCTGATGCTGGCCACCCTGGACCATGGCGATACGGTGCTGGTACCCAACCCCAGTTACCCGATCCATATCTATGGCGCGGTGATCGCCGGCGCCCAGGTGCGCTCGGTGCCGCTGATTCCTGGGGTGGATTTTTTTGCCGAGCTGGAAAAAGCCATCCGCGAAACCATTCCCAAGCCGAAGATGATGATCTTAGGCTTCCCCTCCAACCCCACCGCGCAATGCGTGGAGCTGGAGTTCTTCGAGCGGGTGGTGGCGCTGGCCAAGCAGTACAACGTGCTGGTGGTGCATGACCTGGCCTACGCAGACATCGTCTTCGATGGCTGGAAGGCACCGTCGATCATGCAAGTCGAGGGCGCCAAGGACATCGCCGTGGAGTTCTTCACCCTGTCCAAGAGCTACAACATGGCCGGCTGGCGCATCGGCTTTATGGTCGGCAACCCCGAGCTGGTCAACGCCCTGGCGCGGATCAAGAGCTACCACGACTACGGCACCTTCACCCCGCTGCAAGTGGCCGCCATTGCCGCGCTGGAGGGCGATCAGACCTGCGTGCAGGAGATCGCCGAGCAATATAAGCAACGCCGCGACGTAATGGTGCGCGGCCTGCACGAAGCCGGCTGGATGGTCGAAAACCCCAAGGCGGCGATGTATATCTGGGCCAAGATCCCCCAGCCCTATGCCCACCTGGGTTCGCTGGAATTCGCCAAAAAGCTGCTCAGCGACGCCAAGGTTTGTGTGTCCCCGGGCATCGGCTTTGGCGACTATGGCGACGATCATGTGCGCTTTGCCTTGATCGAAAACCAGGACCGCATTCGCCAAGCCGTGCGCGGCATCAAAGCCATGTTTCGCCAGGATGGTTTGATCAAACCCGCCTCGCGCAAGTCCAGCGAAGCCGGCGACAGCACGGTTTAAAGCTTATAACTGCAACTTTGTAGGCTGGCTTCAGCCCACCGGCGCCCGCACAGGTCCTGGTGGGCTGAAGCCCAGCCTAGGTCCAGAACCCGCCCAGCAAACTCCCCACCAATTTTGCAGTACGCAACGCACCATAGCCTTGCGTACACGTCCAAGCCCTGCACCAAGGCAATCCAGTGAACGACTGTTAGAGCGTGCCACAGGCTTCGCAAAAATCCTCGCAATATGCATTCAACTCATTGTTTTTAAACACAATTAAAAATAATTTTAAGACTTGGCAAGCGCTTTGCAATTGCTCCCTTACCACGTCTTAGGATCGCCAACGGCGGTGATCGGGACGAACTGACAAAGACGTCAACGGTAGCCACCTCTGCTTGCAGAGGGCTTACCCGCGACGTCTTTTTTGCTTCTGACCGTGAGGATTAACCATGCGCAGCACGCCTAACCGCCGTAGCTTTATCAAGTCCACCCTGGCCAGCCTTGGTTGCGCCGCCCTGTTCAGCCTGACGCCATTCGCCGCCAGCTTCGCCCAAGCGGCGGAGGCGGAAAAAACCGAGTTGAAACTCGGCTTTATCAAACTGACCGACATGGCCCCGCTGGCCATCGCCTACGAGAAAGGCTATTTCGAGGACGAAGGTCTGTCCGTCACCCTCGAAGCCCAAGCCAACTGGAAGGTCTTGCTCGACCGGGTCATTACCGGGGAACTGGACGGCGCGCACATGCTCGCCGGCCAACCGCTGGGTGCTGCGATCGGCTTTGGCACCAAGGCCGAGATAGTCACCGCCTTCTCCATGGACCTGAACGGCAAAGGCATTACCGTCTCCAACGATGTCTGGAAGGAGATGAAAAAACACGTGCCGATGATGGCCGATGGCAAGCCGGTGCACCCGATCAAGGCCGATGCCCTCAAGCCCGTGCTTGAGCAATTCAAGGCCGCCGGAAAGCCCTTTAACCTGGCCATGGTGTTCCCGGTTTCCACCCACAACTACATGCTGCGCTACTGGCTAGCCGCCGGCGGCATTAACCCAGGCCTGTACGCGCCGGCCAAAGGCGACACCAGCGGCAATCTGGATGCGGACGTGCTGCTCTCGGTCACCCCGCCGCCGCAAATGCCGGCCACCATGGAAGCCGGCACCATCAGCGGTTACTGCGTGGGCGAGCCGTGGAATCAACAAGCGGTGATCAAAGGCATCGGCGTGCCGATTGTGGCCGACTCGCAAATCTGGAAAAACAACCCAGACAAAGTCTTTGGCGCGTCCAAAGCCTGGGCCGATGCCAACCCAGAAACCCACAAGCGCCTGGTCAAGGCGCTGATCCGCGCGGCCATGTGGCTGGATGAAGGCAACAACACCAATCGCCTGGAAGCGGTCGAAATCATCTCGCGACCTGAGTACGTCGGCGCCGACGCCAAGGTGATAGCCAACTCGATGACCGGCACCTTTGAGTACGAAAAAGGCGACAAGCGCGCAGAGCCCGACTTCAACGTGTTCTTCCGCCACAACGCCACCTACCCCTTCTACTCCGACGCCATCTGGTACCTGACGCAAATGCGCCGCTGGGGTCAAATTGGCGAAGCCAAGCCGGACAACTGGTACCTGGAAACCGCCAAGAAAGCCTACAAGCCTGAGGTCTATCAGCAAGCAGCGGCAGAGTTGGTCAGCGAAGGCAAAGCTAAAGCCAGTGATTTCGTGGCTGCCAACGAAGCCGGCTTTCGCGCCCCCAGCAATGAATTTATCGATGGCCTGACCTATGACGCCCACAAGCCGAATGCCTACATCGAGCAATTCAAGATCGGCTTAAAAGGCAATGAAGCGCCTTAACAAACCCTGTGAAAACTGCTGAACCTGTGGCAGCCGGAGCCCCGGCTGCCCATTCCAGAGAGGACAAGACGATGAGCAACCCAGCCGTCGCCGAAACAATTCAAACCACCTTGCAAGCCGCTCGGCGCGAACGCCTGAAGCGCGTGCTGCCGGGCATCATCATGCCCATGGTGGGGATTCTGGCCTTCTTGCTGTTCTGGCAACTGATCGCCAGCAACATCCACACCAGCCTGGGCCAGTTCCCCGGCCCGGCCCAAGTGGCCACCCAATTTGGCGGCTTGATCGATGCGCAAGTTGCCGAGCAGAAAAAAGCCTTGGCCTTTGAAGAACGTCAAGCCGCCCGTAACGCCGAGCGGCTGGCCAAAGACCCCAGCGCAAAAACCACCGACCACCCCTACACCGGCAAACCGACCTTCTTTAAGCAGGTCTTCACCAGCCTCTACACAGTGATGACTGGCTTTTTGCTGGCCTCCTTAATCGCCGTGCCCTTAGGGATTGTCTGCGGCCTAAGCAAAACCATTTACACCGCCATCAACCCGCTGATTCAGATTTTCAAACCCATCTCACCGCTGGCCTGGCTGCCACTGGTGACCATAGTGGTCAGCGCCGTGTACACCAGCCAGGACCCAATGCTGGCCAAGTCGTTCATTATCTCGGCGCTGACCGTGGCGCTGTGCTGCCTGTGGCCGACGCTGATCAACACCACAGTCGGGGTGGCTAACCTGGACAAAGACCTGCAAAACGTCAGCCGCGTGCTGCGCCTGTCGCCGATCAGCCATGTGCGGCGGATCGTCTTGCCGGCGGCGGTGCCGATGATTTTTACCGGCCTGCGGTTGTCCTTGGCCACCGGCTGGATGGTGCTGATCGCCGCCGAAATGCTGGCGCAAAACCCAGGCCTGGGGAAATTCATCTGGGATGAATTCCAGAACGGCAGCTCCGACTCGCTGGGGCGGATCATGGTCGCGGTGATAGTCATCGGCCTGATCGGCTTTGCCCTGGACCGCCTGATGCTGGAGCTGCAGCGCTATGTCAGTTGGGACAAAAATGCCGACCTGCGCTAAGCCGCACTCATTCTTTAAGGAGCCCACCATGCGCACTGCTAACCACCTTGAACTGTCCAACGTCGGCATTAGTTTCCCCACCGACAAAGGCCTGTACTGCGCCCTGCAAGGGGTTAATTTGAAGATCGCCAAGGGCGAATTCGTCTCGCTAATCGGCCACTCCGGCTGCGGCAAATCCACCGTCCTCAACATAGTCGCCGGCCTCTATCAGGCCAGCACCGGCGGGGTGATTCTCGACGGCCGCGAAGTCAACGAGCCTGGCCCGGAACGCGCCGTGGTGTTTCAAAATCACAGTTTATTGCCGTGGCTGAGTTGCTACGAGAACGTCGAACTGGCGGTGCGCCAGGTGTTTAAAGGCAGCAAGAGCCGGCGCGAGATGCGCGAGTGGATCGAGCACAACCTCAGCCTGGTGCAGATGATGCACGCCAAAGACAAACGCCCCAGCGAGATCTCCGGCGGCATGAAACAGCGCATCGGCATCGCCCGTGCCCTGGCCATGCAACCCAAGGTGCTGCTGATGGACGAACCCTTCGGCGCACTGGACGCCCTGACCCGCGCCCACCTGCAAGACTCGCTGATGGAGATTCACGCCGACCTGGGCAACACCGTGATCATGATCACCCATGACGTCGACGAGGCCGTAATGCTCTCCGATCGCATAGTCATGATGAGCAACGGCCCGGCCGCCACCGTCGGCGACATCCTGCAGGTCGATTTACCACGGCCACGCAACCGCATGGAGTTGGCCCACGACCCGCGCTATCACCAGTACCGCGCCGCCGTGTTGGAGTTTCTTTATCAGCGTCAGCACCGCCCGGCGGCGTAGCGCTGTGGAAATTGACCTGGCAGGTGTCGCCGTCTGGCTGCGCCTGCCGCGCCAAGCTGGGTAAGCCTTGGCTGAGCTGGTAAACTCGAGCCATCTGAGTCTTGCCGAGAGTTACCCCGTGGAACTGTTTAAAGAATTCACCTTCGAATCCGCCCACCTCCTGCCGCATGTTCCGGCCGGGCATAAATGCAGTCGCCTGCATGGCCACTCGTTTCGCGCCGCGATCTATATCGAGGGTGAGGTTGACCCTTACACCGGCTGGATTCGCGATTTCTCCGAGATCAAGGCGATCTTCAAGCCGATCTACGAGATGCTCGATCACAACTACCTGAACGAGATCCCCGGTCTGGAAAACCCCACCAGCGAAAACCTCGCCAAGTGGATCTGGCAACAACTCAAGCCGCTGCTGCCAGAGCTGTCGCGCATCCGCATCCACGAAACCTGCACCAGCGGTTGCGAGTACCGCGGCGACTAACAGGCCGTTGAAAAACTACCTGCGTTGCCGATACGGCGTTAAAAACAGGCTCAAAATGCTCATTTACAGCACGTAAAATCCGCTTTTTCGCCTGTTTTTGCCTTGTCTCGGCTGCCTCGCCTACATTTTTCAACGGCCTGCTAAGCGCCA
The DNA here is from genome assembly GCA_001830395.1 of Pseudomonadales bacterium RIFCSPLOWO2_12_59_9. Classification (GTDB taxonomy): domain Bacteria; phylum Pseudomonadota; class Gammaproteobacteria; order Pseudomonadales; family Pseudomonadaceae; genus Aquipseudomonas. The sequence goes on from MHZN01000010.1 coordinate 7,139, forward strand.
ACTCAGCCACAGACCAAGCCACCTACGGCTGGTTTGCTCGTTTTGGGCTGCCAAACTTTCGATTGGATTGCCGCTTTTGCTCAGTGGCTAACCGCCCGCCACGGCAAAAACGTGATGCATGCGGCACCTGCACCAAGGTGGCCGCGCTACTCTCGCTGGCACTTGCGTACAACAATAAAAATAATAGCCACAGGTGCTGCCCATGGACTGCCAAGAAACTCGCGCGGGAGTACTGCGCGAAGACTTGCTGCACTTGCTTTGCCGAGCGGAAGACTTCCCCCTGACCCTGCTGCTGGCGCCAGCCGGCTCAGGTAAATCGACGTTGCTGAGCCACTTTCGCGCCAGCCACAATGCTCGGGCGGTGGCCTATTACCCGATCCAGCCCGGCGATAACGACCCGCAGCGGTTTTTTCGGCGCCTGATCGAATGCATCCGCGCCCAGGTCAGTGACTTCGACTTTTCCTGGTTCAACCCGCTGGAAACCAGCCAGGCCCCAGTGCTGGTCGGGGAGCGGCTGGCCGAGGCCTTGGCGCGCATCGATTCAGGCCTGTACCTGCTGCTGGACGACTTTCAATACATTCACCAGCCAAGCATTCTCGAGGTGATCGCCGCGCTGCTGGAGCAATTGCCGAGCAATGTTCGGCTGATTATCTCCAGCCGCAAGCACCCGGGTTTCGCCCTCAGCCGGCTCAAGCTCGACAATCAATTGCTCTGCATCGACCAACACGACCTGCGCTTGTCGGCGGCGCAAATTCAGCAGCTCAACAGCCATTTGGGCGGTCCGGTGCTGCCGGAAAACTACATCGGCAACCTGCTGGAAATGACCGAAGGCTGGGTCGCTGGCGTCAAGCTGGCGCTGCTGGCCTACGCCCGCACCGGCACCATCGCCCTGCAGCGTTTTAACGGCAGTCAGCCGGAAATCGTCGATTACTTTGGTCATGTGGTGTTCAAGGATTTGGCCCCGCCACTGCGCGAGTTCTTGCTGTGCAGCGCGATCTTTGAAAGTTTTAACGGCCCCCTCTGCGACAACGTCTTGCAGCGCACCGATTCGGCGCTGCTGCTGGAGCAATTAGCCGAGCGCCAGTTATTTATGCTGCCGGTGGAAAACCAGCCCGGCTGGTTTCGCTATCACGCCCTGCTGCATGACTTTTTAAGCAGCCGCCTGGCCATCGAACAACAATCGCTGATAGCCCTGCTACACAGCCGCGCCGCCGCCTATTACATGGCCTGCGGCAAGCAGGATCAGGCCATGCAACATGCCCAGCGCAGTGGCGACCAGCCCCTGTTCGAGCAGTTGCTGGCCAGCAGTTGTGCGGTGTGGATTCCGGCCGGGCAATTTGGCGAGATCCTCAAATGGGTTGAGCCGCTGGCCGAAACCACCCTGCTGGCCAACCCCAGGTTATTGGTGCCGCTGATCGGTGCCCTGACCCTGTCGCGACGCTTCCATCAGGCCCGCTATTACCTGGAAACCCTCAAGACCCTGCCGCCCATGGCCAATGGTCAGCCGTTGTTTGAGCCGCTGACCGAGCAGTTCTTGTGGCTGAACCTGCAGCTGTTTCAGCACGATCAAGACTTTCGCCTCAGCCAAGACTGCAGCGCTCTGCTCGCCCCCGGCGTGCACCGTGGGATTCGCGCCGTCAGCCTGACGATTATTGCCTATCACCACTTGATCGATGCCCGCCTGGAAACCGCGATCCGCTTTGCCAGCCAAAGCAAAGAGCTGCTGGCGCAAAGCGGCCACAGTTTTTTTGAAAGCTACGCCGACCTGATTATCGCCCTGTGTAACCGCTACGCCGGGCGCACCAGCAGCGCCCGCAAAGAGGTCTACAGCGATTATCAGCGTACCGACCAAACCTCGCCCGCCTGGGTCAACCGCGCCACGGCCATGGTGGTTTCGCTCTATGAACAAAACCAGCTCAGCGCGGCGCAACAGCTCTGCGAGGACTTGATGGCGGTGGTCAACTCCTCCTCGGCCACCGAGGCGATCGCCACCGTGTACCTGACCCTGTCGCGGCTGCTGCATCAGCGTCAACAACTGGTGCGGGCCAGCCGCCTGCTGGAACAACTGGCGAACATTCTGCAGCTGGGCAACTACGCCCGCTTTGTCAGCCAGCTGGCGCAAGAGCAGATCCGCCAAGCCTATCTCAGCGCCAATCAGCCGGCCTTACAGGCCCTGGCCCAGCGCTATCAGCTGGCCGAGCGACTGGCCGCCGGCGACTGGGAAAGCGCCCGTGGCTATGACGAATGCTGGGAGCGTTACGGCCTGGCGACCGTGTACTGGTTACTGGCCCGGGGCGCCAAGGTACGGGCGGTGCGCATTCTCAAGGTGCTGGCCGAATCCTTGCGCTTGAGCGAAGTAAAGACCCGCGCGCTGATCATCGAGGCCAACCTGCTGGCGCTCAACCCTCAGCAGCAAACCAAAGAGCTGCAAGTGCGCGAGCTGCGCCAGCTGATCGCTCAATACGGCATCAGCAATTTCAGCCGCTCGCTGTATGACGAAGCGCCCGGTTTCGGCGCCGAGCTGCTGCGCCTGAATCCAGAGCAGCTGGTGGATATTTCGGACAAATACCGCGAGTCCTATGCCGAGTTTTTCCTCGCCGAGCGTCAACCAGTCAAACCCTCGACCGATGTGGCCAGACTGCTGACCGACAAGGAAAGTGAAGTCTTCAACGGCCTGTTAAACGGCTTATCCAACAGCCAGATCAGCGCGCAAACCGGCGCGGCGCTGTCGACCACCAAGTGGCACTTGAAAAACATCTACGCCAAATTGAATGTCGCCAACCGCACCGAAGCCATCCTCAGTGTGCAGTCGCGCACAGTCCCCAACTAAGTCACGCCCTCATCCGCCCAAACGCCTGTTTTTCTGCCCCCTACCCCTCCCAGGGAGGGGGCGACCAGCTGTTCTCCTCTAATAAGCTCGCGACCGCCGCTGCCCTCAGGCAGCCACGCTGCGTGCAAGACCACAAAAATAATGAGGAGAGATTGCCATGGCTGTTTGGGTTACTTGGCCAGCTTTAACCAAGCTGGGAACGTTGGGCATATTCGCCGGCCTGCTGACACTGAGCATGGAGCGCGAAGAGCTGCTGAAAAACAACTTGTTTGACGTGGATGACTATCCGCGTGCCAACCAAGACATCACTTGCGACGAGCGCAGCAAAACCGTGCGCACCGAAGACGGCACCTGCAACATCCTCAGCAACCCCGCTGAAGGCTCGGTGTACCGGCGCTTTGGCCGCAACGTCAATCCGGCCATCACTTTTGGCGAAGGCAGCAAAGGCACCTTACTGACCCCCAATCCGCGCGACGTCAGTAACACCTTGTTGGCCCGCGACAGTTTCAAGCCGGCCACCAGCCTGAACTTTATTGCCGCCTCATGGATTCAGTTTATGGTCCACGACTGGGTCAGCCACGGACCGAACTCAGTCGGCGACGACATTCAAGTGCCATTGCCCGCCGGTGACGTTTTGGGCTCCGGCAGCTTGTCGATTCAGCGCACCCAAGCTGACCTAGACCGCACTCCCGCCGATGCTGGCAAGCCACCCACCTATCGCAACGTAAACACCCACTGGTGGGATGGTTCGCAGTTGTATGGCAGCAGCAAAGAAAGCAGCGACAAAATTCGCTCCTTCGTCGATGGCCGCCTGAAGGTCAATGCAGACAACAGCCTGCCAACCGAGCTGATCAGCGGCAAGCCTATTACCGGTGTCAACGACAACTGGTGGCTGGGTCTGAGCATGCTGCACCAGCTGTTCACCCTTGAGCACAACGCCATTGCCGGCAAACTCAAGCAAGCCTACCCGGCGCAGACCGACCAGTGGATTTACGACCACGCCCGTCTGGCCAACGCCGCCCTGATGGCCAAGATTCACACCATCGAATGGACCCCGGCCATTATCGCCAACCCGGTCACCGAGCGCGCCATGCATGCCAACTGGTATGGCCTGCTAGGCGACGGCGGCCCGCGTGACAAATACCAGGAAGAAATTCGCCAGGTGCGTGCAGACTTGGAAAAATCCGATTCCTTTATCGCGCGTATCTTAGGCATCGACCCCAATGCTGCCGATGGCACCGGCAGCTCGGCCATTTCCCACGCCTTGGCCGGCATCGTCGGTTCGGCCGCGCCAAACAACCACGGCACGCCTTACACCCTGACCGAGGAATTTGTCGCGGTGTACCGCATGCACCCACTGTTGCGTGACAAGGTGGATGTCTACGATATCGGTGCCAACGTGGCTGCACGCTCGATTCCATTCGAGAACACCCGTGACCGCGATGCGCAAAGCATTATCAGCACTGAGCGCACTGACCGTCTGTGGTACTCCTTCGGTATCACCAACCCAGGCGCACTGACGCTACACAACTACCCGAACGCCTTGCGTAACCTGTCGGTGCCACTGATCGGCAATATCGACCTGGCCACCATCGACGTGGTGCGTGACCGTGAACGTGGCGTGCCGCGTTACAACGAGTTCCGTCGGCAGATCGGCCTCAATCCGATCACCCAGTTCGAGGACCTGACCAAGGACCCCGCCACCCTCGCCCAGCTCAAGCGGTTGTACAGCAACGACATCGAGCAGATCGACACCATGGTTGGCCAACTGGCCGAAACCGTGCGGCCCGAAGGCTTTGGCTTTGGCGAAACGGCCTTCCAGATCTTCATCCTGAATGCCTCGCGGCGTCTGATGACCGACCGTTTCTACACCGCCGATTACCGCCCAGAGGTCTACACCCAGGTCGGCATGGATTGGGTGGAAAACACCACAATGGTTGACGTGCTCAAGCGCCACAACCCTGAGTTGGCCACCAGCCTGAACGGGGTTGAAAACGCCTTCAAACCTTGGGGCCTGAATATCCCCGCCGACTACCAGAGCTGGCCTGCCGCCAGCAAACAGGAAAACCTCTGGGTCAATGGCGCCATGCGCACCCAGATCGCCGCCGACCAACTCCCCGCGCTGGAAAAAATCGACATCGGCGGTTTAATCAGCACCATCCTCTGGAAGAAGGTTCAGGACCGCACCGACGTGGCCCCAGCCGACTACAAGAAGCCGCTGCACGCACACGGCGTGATGGCCAAGGTCAAGTTTGCTGCGGTAGCGGGCAACCCTTACACCGGCCTGTTCCAAGGCGCGGACAGTGGCTTGTTGCGTTTGTCGGTGACCGGCGACCCTGCTGACCGTGGCTTTGCTCCGGGTCTGGCGTGGAAAGCCTTCGTTGACGGCAAACCCTCGGAAAACGTCTCGGCGCTTTACACCCTCAGCGGTCAGGGCACTAACTACAACTACTTCGCTAACGAGATGTCGCAGTACGTAGTGCCCGAAGTTAACGAGTCGTTGGGCACCACCATTCTGTTCTCCGCCGTAAGCGCCAAACCAACTCTGCTGTTGCTCAATGACATGGCCGAAGTCAGCCAGAAAGGCGTAGCGGTAACCACGCCCAAGTCACCGACGCAGCTTTACTTCGTGCCCCGTGTCGAGCTGAAGACCCGTTTCTCCAGCGCCCCGCACGATTTCCGCACGGACCTGCTGACCCTGACCGCCGGCACCAAGCTGTATGACGTGTATGCCACCTCGATGGAGATCAAGACCTCGATCATCCCATCGATCAGCCGCACCTACGCCAGCCAGCGCCGCAACAGCGCGATCAAGATCGGCGAAATGGAACTGACCTCGCCAATGATCGCCTCCACCTTCGGCGACAGCGGCGTGTTCTTCAAACACCAGCGCAACGAAGACAAATAAGCGCAAGGCTTAGACGCAAAACGAAAACCGCCCAGGCAATGCCTGGGCGGTTTTTTTATGAGCACGTAGATGACTACTGAATTTAACTTCGCTGCTGCATAGCCTTTTGCTCAAAGTTGCCGCGACAAAAAACAGGCGTCATTAATTATTAATAAAACCAAGTACCAAGTTAGCCCTAGCAGAATATTTAATCTTCACAAGCACAATAAAGCCCAATGAGAAATACGCCACAAAACGCGGCACAGCCCGCGAATACTTTGCCTACAGAGCACCTTATCTAATTGCAGTCGGTTAGATTACGCGCCCAATAAATCTTCAGAGGACGAAGAAATGCAGCAACCTTTAGTTATATTCCGCCGATTATTAGCGTTCTTATTAATCTGTATCGGTTTGGGCGCCGCGCCGGCTTACGCCCTGATCCCGATTGGCAAAGCCAGCATTAGCGGCCAAGTGGTCGACAGCAACGGTCTACCCATTGCCGATGTTGTCGTGAGTGTTAAAGGTCCGCTACCCCTGCTACTTACCCGCAAGACCAACACCACACCCGGTGGTTTTTACAGTTTCAGCGGCATTAGCCCGGAGCAAAAAGTTCAAGTCAGCTTCAGCAAAGCCGGCTTTGTTGCCAGCCAAGGCAGCGTCAACCTGCAACGCCATGCACCTAGCCATGGTCATGGTCATGGTCTGTTGGCAAAACTGCAGCCCGCCACCCTGAATAAAACCTTATTGGCCAGCGGCGTGGTGCAGAAACTCAACCCCGCTCAAGGCGGGGTTTTGATCGAGAAAGGATTCAAGGTCAGCTTTGCCCCCAACAGCATTACTGGCACTGCAAATACTCCAGTTGAGGTGGTAATCAGCCCTATCGACGTGTCTACCGCAGAAGCGGCAGCGGCGCCCGGCGACTACTCCGCACAGACCCTCACAGGTCAAACCGTGCAGTTAGAGTCATTCAGCATGGCCGACTTCACCCTGACCCAAGCGGGTAAGAAGGTGAACTTAAAGGCTGGCACAACCGCCCAGATCGAACTGTTGCTACCGACCAATACCCCCTTGGTAATCGGCGCTGAAACGCCTATGTGGTACTTCGACACCCGCCGTGGCGTATGGCAAGAAGAAGGCCGTGGTCGCGTCGGTGAGTCAACTTCCAATCCAAATCGCTTGGCCGTTTTTGCCAACGTCAAGCACTTCACCTTCTGGAACAGTGACCAGCCACTGAACTCAACCGAAGTTACCGGTCGTGTAATTGATGGGGATGGCCAACCGCTCAGTCTCGCCAACGTAGAAGGTTTTGGCGTTGACTATGCGGGCCACAGTTATGCAGTGCCGACTAATGTTCAAGGTGTTTACTGCATAAAAATCAAGAGCAATGCCCAGAGTCAGCTAAAAGCCAGCATCAACCTAGCCGGTACTCACTTCGAGTCCGCTGGACTATTGGTTAATGCCGGTCAAGCAAACAACAGCTGCGCCAATGGCACCGCCCAGCAACTCGCCGATATCGTTCTGCCGGTTAAGTTGGCCTGTGTAGAAGGCAACGTTAAGGATGAGCAAAACCAACCTGTAGCCGGCGTTACCGTTTTCACCAGCTCAGGCAGCTATAGCACCACCGATGCCAGCGGTGCATTCCACCTACAGGCTCCGGAAAACTCTTCGATCAAGGTCAGCACCAGTGGCTACCCGACCAAGGTAGTTAGCACCGCCAATAACGGGGCCGCCTGCGCTGTAGCAGAACTGCGGCCTAACTCTGGAACTGGTCTTGCCTGCATAACGGGCAAAATTTACCAATGCACGCCTGACAATCCGTACCCAAACATAACCATTAGAGCTTCATCACTGTCGCCGGCTAATGTGCTACTTGGCAGTTCGCAACCGACTGGTGCTGATGGCATCTATTGCATTGATGGCTTACCCGATAATCAGGATGTAATAATCGGCCCGGAGAACGGCTACCAACAAGATACACTCCAGTTGAACACCGGACACGGCGGCGGTACCTGTGCCGCGCAAACCTGCAATGCTGCCGCCGATCTGGACATCCACTGCTACTAAGCTTGTGAAGTGCTTAACCGCATAACAAAAAGCCCCGATCAATTGATCGGGGCTTTTTGCTTTATTGCCGTCGACTCTTGTTAAAAACCACTCTCCCCTTAGCGCAACAAATACACCGCCAACCC
>MHZN01000011.1 GCA_001830395.1 Pseudomonadales bacterium RIFCSPLOWO2_12_59_9
CTTGGAGCCCCACAGGAAGGGGTGATCCCAAACGCTTTCACCGGCTACCGAGTAGTGACCATAACGCTCGGTCTCGGCGCGGAACGGGCGAATCATCTGTGAGTGGCAGCCGACGCAGCCTTCACGGATGAAGATATCGCGTCCCTCATGTTGCAAGGCGGTGCGCGGCATCATGCCTTCAACCGGGGTGTTGGTCACGTCCTGGAAGAACAGCGGGACGATTTGCACCAGGCCGCCGACGCTCACCGCCAGGACCATCAGTACGGCCATCAGGCCGATGTTTTTTTCTACTGTTTCGTGATTCATGCATGATCTCCAACGGCCATTTTCGCCGCGGCTTCGTACTCTGCAGGTACTGCAGAACGTACGGTGCGCCAAGTGTTGTAAGCCATCAGCAACATGCCCGCAAAGAAGAAGGCGCCACCGATTGCCCGGACCAGGAAGCCAGGATGGCTGGCTTGCAGAGCTTCAACGAAGGAGTAGGTGAGGGTGCCGTCTTCGTTGACTGCGCGCCACATCAGGCCCTGGGTGATGCCGTTAACCCAGAGTGCGGCGATGTACAGCACGGTGCCGATCGTGGCCAGCCAAAAGTGTGCGTTGATCAGCGCGACGCTGTGCATCTGCTCACGGCCATACACTTTCGGGATCAGGTGATACAGCGCGCCGATCGAGATCATCGCGACCCAGCCCAAAGCGCCGGCGTGTACGTGGCCGATGGTCCAGTCGGTGTAGTGCGACAGGGCGTTTACGGTTTTGATCGCCATCATCGGACCTTCAAAGGTCGACATGCCGTAGAACGCCAAAGAGACGACCAAAAAGCGCAGAATCGGATCGCTGCGCAGCTTATGCCAGGCGCCCGAGAGGGTCATCATGCCGTTGATCATGCCGCCCCAGCTTGGCGCCAGCAGGATCAAAGACATGGCCATGCCGAGCGACTGTGCCCAATCCGGCAATGCGGTGTAGTGCAAGTGGTGTGGGCCGGCCCAGATGTACACGGTGATCAGTGCCCAGAAGTGCACGATCGACAGGCGATAGGAGTAGATCGGACGATTCGCTTGCTTGGGTACGAAGTAATACATCATCCCCAGGAAGCCGGCGGTGAGGAAGAAGCCCACGGCGTTGTGGCCGTACCACCACTGGATCATCGCATCGGTCGCACCGGCATACAGCGAGTAGGACTTGAAGGCGCTAACCGGCAGCTCAAGGTTGTTGACTATGTGCAGCAGCGCCACGGTGAGGATAAAACCACCGAAGAACCAGTTGCCGACATAGATGTGCTTAACCTTGCGCTTGACCACGGTGCCGAAGAACACGATGGCATAGCTGACCCAGACCACAGCGATCAAAATGTCGATCGGCCATTCCAGCTCGGCATACTCTTTCGAGGAGGTCATACCCAGCGGCAGGGTGATGGCCGCCAGCACTATTACCGCTTGCCAGCCCCAGAACACAAAGGCGGCGAGGGTGTCGGAGATCAGTCTGACTTGTGAGGTGCGTTGCACCACATAGAAAGACGTCGCCATCAGTGCGCAACCACCAAAGGCAAAAATTACCGCGTTGGTGTGCAGTGGGCGTAGACGGCCGAAGCTGGTCCACGGCAGGCCGAGGTTAAGTTCTGGCCAGACGAGTTGTGAGGCGATTAGAACGCCTAGACCCATCCCTACAATCCCCCAAATCACCGTCATTATGGCGAATTGGCGGACCACCTTATAGTTATAAGCAGTCGGACTTATTGCTGAGCTCATGCGTTTTGTTCCACGGTTAATGGAGTTTTCTGGGGACTAAAAATCGGCGGCAAGTATGGGCAAAGCAGGTGCCCATTGCAATGAGCGGGCCAGCAAAATCGGGCTTTACAGGCTTGCTCTGAGCGATTTTAGGCATCAATTGATAGTCCCCGCCGAGGCTTCGGGCATTGCCGTTATCCCGCTAAAGGGAAGGCAATTGCCGCACAGTCCAGATGAATGGCGACTGCGACGAGCTTAGCTGAACTCAGTGTGCTTGCTAGGACGCAAGAATAGCGGTGCGACACTCTGTCGCAGTTATGGCGGGAAACAAATCCTTACAAGGCACCTCCTTGTGCCTGGTAAGTCTTGCTTGAATCTTGGCTCTGCGAGTGTCAGGCGGTAAATGGCATTGCCGGCACTCACAGTTGTCGCGTGTAGCGGTGTTACTCAGCGTTTGGTTTTTCTACGGCGGCCTGCCCCAGGCTGAACACATAAGCCGCCAGCAGGTGGACTTTGTCGTCGCCGAGGAAGTCTTGTTGGTTTGGCATTACCCCTTGGCGGCCATAACGAATGGTCTGTTGCAGCTGGCTAAAACTGGTGCCGTAGATAAAGGCGGCAGGTTTGCTCAGGTTGGGAGCGCCCATGGCTTGCACGCCATGCCCGTCTGGGCCATGGCAAGCCATGCAGTTGCTGGCAAACAGCGCCTTGCCCGCGGCAACGTCAGCCTTGGCGCCGTCGGGCAACTTGCGTCCGGCAATGCCTTCGAGCACATAGGCCGCGACATTTTGCACGCCCGCTTCGCCGAGTACTTCGCCCCAGGCCGGCATAACTGCGTGGCGACCGGCCAAGATAGTGGCCTTGATGGCGTCCGGTTCACCGCCCCAGCGCCATTGCTGGTCGGCTAGGTTAGGGAAGCCGTAAGCCCCTTTGGCATCCGAGCCGTGGCAGACCGAGCAGTTGGTGGCAAACAACCGGCCGCCCATTTTCAGGGCTTGCTGATCTTTGGCCACTTCGCTAATCGGCATGGCGGCAAATTTGGCGTAGATCGGACCGTATTGTTGTTCGGCTTTGTCGACCTCTTTTTGCCATTGTTTGACCTGTGTCCAGCCGCCGTCATAACCCGGCAATAGGCCTTTCCAGTTGCCCAGGCCCGGATAGAGCGCCAGGTAGCCAACGGCAAAAATAATGGTGATGATAAACAGCATAAACCACCACTTTGGCAGTGGGTTGTCATACTCCTCGATGCCATCGAAGGAGTGCCCCATGGTTTGCTCGGTGGCGCCTTTTTGTGTTTCGCTTTTGCGTGTTGCAAAAACCAACCAGAGCAGCGCCAGTAAGGTGCCGACGGTCAGCAGAGTGATGTACCAACTCCAGAAAGTGCTCATGCGTTGTTACTCCTTGAAGCTCGTTCTTCGCGTTGTTCAGCTTCGGTATCGTCGGCAAAGGGCAGGTTGGCAGCTTCGGCGAAACTGTTTTTACGCTTGCCGCTGTAAGCCCAGAGGGCCACGCAGGTAAACGCAATCACCACCAGCAAGGTGCCCAGACCGCGTAAAGTTCCGATATCCATGAGCCTTACCGTTTGTTCTTGATGGCAGTGCCAAGGGACTGCAGGTAAGCCACCAGAGCTTCCATTTCAGTCTTGCCCTGAACCGCGTCTTTGGCGCCGCCAATGTCGGCGTCGGTATAGGGCACACCCAGGGTGCGCATGGCCTGCAACTTGGTGGCGGTATTCATGCCATCGAGCTTGTTCTCAACCAGCCAGGGGTAGGCCGGCATGATCGACTCAGGCACCACGTTACGCGGGTTATAGAGGTGGGCACGGTGCCAGTCATCGGAGTAGCGACCGCCAACCCGAGCCAGGTCCGGGCCGGTACGCTTGGAGCCCCACAGGAAGGGGTGATCCCAAACGCTTTCACCGGCTACCGAGTAGTGACCATAACGCTCGGTCTCGGCGCGGAACGGGCGAATCATCTGCGAGTGGCAGCCCACGCAACCTTCACGGATGAAGATATCGCGACCTTCATGTTGCAAGGCGGTGCGTGGCACCATGCCTTCAACCGGGGTGTTGGCGACGTCTTGGAAGAACAGCGGGACTATCTGTACCAGGCCGCCGATGCTCACCGCCAGGACCATCAGCACCGCCATCAGGCCGACGTTTTTTTCAATCGTTTCGTGATTCATACGTGTGCTCCTGCGGTCATCTGCGCGGCGGCTTGGCATTCGGCCGGAACGGCGTCACGTATCGTGCGCCAGGCGTTGTAGGCCATCAGCAGCATGCCCGCAAAGAAGAAGGCGCCACCAATGGTGCGGACCAAGAAACCCGGATGGCTGGCTTGCAAGGCTTCAACGAAGGAGTAGGTGAGGGTGCCGTCTTCGTTGACTGCGCGCCACATCAGACCCTGGGTGATGCCGTTGACCCACAGCGAGGCGATGTACAGTACGGTGCCGATAGTGGCCAGCCAGAAGTGCGTATTGATCAACGCCACACTGTGCATCTGCTCGCGGCCATACACTTTCGGGATCAGGTGATACAGCGAGCCGATCGAGATCATCGCCACCCAGCCCAAGGCACCGGCGTGTACGTGGCCGATGGTCCAGTCGGTGTAGTGCGACAGGGCATTGACGGTTTTGATCGCCATCATCGGACCTTCAAAGGTCGACATGCCGTAGAACGCCAGCGATACCACCATAAAGCGCAGAATCGGGTCGCTGCGCAGCTTATGCCAGGCGCCCGAGAGGGTCATCATGCCGTTGATCATGCCGCCCCAGCTTGGTGCCAGCAGAATCAGGGACATGGCCATGCCGAGCGACTGCGCCCAATCCGGCAGTGCGGTGTAGTGCAAGTGGTGTGGACCGGCCCAGATATACACGGTGATCAGTGCCCAGAAGTGCACAATCGACAGGCGATAAGAGTAAATCGGCCGACCGGCTTGCTTGGGCACGAAGTAGTACATCATTCCCAGGAAGCCTGCGGTGAGGAAGAACCCCACGGCGTTGTGGCCGTACCACCACTGGATCATCGCATCGGTCGCCCCGGCATACAGCGAGTAGGACTTGAAGGCGCTGACCGGCAGCTCAAGGTTGTTGACAATGTGCAACAGCGCCACAGTGAGGATAAAACCACCGAAGAACCAGTTACCGACATAGATGTGCGCAACCTTGCGCTTCATCACGGTGCCGAAAAACACCACGGCGTAGCAGACCCAGACAATGGTGATCAGGATATCGATCGGCCATTCCAGCTCGGCGTACTCTTTCGAGGAGGTCATACCCAGCGGCAGGGTGATGGCCGCCAGTACTATTACCGCTTGCCAGCCCCAAAAGACGATGGAGGCGAGCGTGTCGGAAATTAGCCGGGCTTGTGAGGTGCGTTGCACCACGTACAGGGAGGTCGCCATCAGGGCGCAACCGCCAAAGGCGAAAATTACCGCATTAGTGTGCAATGGTCGCAGGCGGCCGAAGCTGGTCCAAGGCAGGCCGAGGTTAAGATCGGGCCAGACCAGCTGGGAGGCGATAAGCACCCCAAGCCCCATGCCGACGATCCCCCAAATCACCGTCATAATGGCGAATTGGCGAACCACCTTGTAGTTATAGGCAGTACTGATGGTTGTGTTCATTTCTGAGTTCGCATCCACGGTTATGGGCAGATTCTTTTAAAAGCGGGATAAGCATGCTGAAACGTTCTGTTACCGATATTGATCAGGATCAATACCGTCCGAGTCAGCCCTGGCCGGCGCAATGGCTGTACGACCTGCCCGACGGGCCGGTGCAAGGTCATTTGATTTTGGCCCACGGCGCTGGTGCGCCTATGGACAGCCCGTTTATGCACGCCATGGCCGAGCTGTTGGCCGCGCGGGGCCTGGGGTTGCTGCGTTTTGAGTTTGCTTACATGGCGCTGCGGCGCAGTGCTGGCGGCAAGCGCCCGCCGAATCCGCAAGGACAATTGCTCGATTGTTGGCGGGGGGTTTACCAGCAGGTGCGACAGCAAGTCGCGGGGCCATTGGCCATCGGTGGTAAGTCGATGGGCGGGCGAATGGCCAGTATGTTGGCCGATGAGCTGGGCGCCGATGCGCTGGTTTGCCTGGGCTATCCCTTTTATGCCGCCGGCAAACCCGACAAACCACGGGTGGCGCACCTGGCCGAGTTAAAGACCCGCAGCTTGATTGTGCAGGGCGAGCGCGATGCCCTGGGCAATAGAGCAACGGTGGCCGCTTATCCGTTATCGAGCGCCATCGAACTGCTCTGGCTAACGGCCGCCGATCATGATCTGAAACCCTTGAAAGCCTCGGGTTTCAATCATGCGCAGCATCTAGAAACGGCTGCCGATGTGATCGCCACCTTTGTGCTTAAGCCGGCTGGGTTTAGCAGGCCGTTGAAAAATGTAGCGAGCGACGACTAGGCAAGGCGAAATCAGCCGAAAAAGCGCAGTTTACTGGTCGTAAATGAGCATTTGATTCGCTTCACTCACCCCTTCGGGGCCGCGCTGAAGTGCGTTCAACGCTTCGCTTTTGTGAGGCTGGTTTCAACGCCGTATAGCCTAGCGCAGTAGTTTTTCAACGGTCTGTTAGTGATTGAAACGTTCAATCAGCGCGTACTGCTGATTGGCGGTGGCCGTCAACTCGGTGCTCAGCTGTTCGGTGTGCTGCGCCGCATCGGCGGTTTGGTCGGACAGTTGGGCGATGGTGTTGATGTTGCGGCTGATTTCCTCGGCCACTGCGCTTTGTTCCTCGGCCGCGGCGGCGATCTGATTGGTCATGTCGGTAATGTGGCCGACGGCGGTGCTGATACCAATCAGTGCGGCATCCGCCAGCAGGGCCTGCTCAACGCCTTGATCGGCTTGTGCGCGGCCCTGTTGCATGGCATGCACGGCTTCTTCGGCGGTTTTTTGCAGCTTGGCGATCAGCTGGTGAATTTGTCCGGTGGACTCGCCCGTGCGCTGCGCCAATGAGCGAACCTCGTCAGCCACCACCGCAAAGCCGCGGCCCATCTCGCCGGCGCGGGCCGCTTCAATGGCGGCGTTGAGGGCGAGCAAGTTGGTTTGGTCGGCAATGCCCTTGATCACATCCACCACGCCACCAATTTCGCTGCTGTCATGGGCTAAACGGGTGACGGTCTCGCCGGTGCTGGTCACCGCGTTCGACAGCCGCTCAATAGCCGCGCGGGTATCGGCGGCCACTTGGCGGCCCTGGTTGGTCAATTGATTGGCTTGCCGGGTTGCCTCGGCGGTCAGGGTCACGTTGCTGGCCACCTCCTGGGTAGTGGCGGCCATTTGATTGATGGCGGCCGCCACTTGCTCGGTCTCGACTCGTTGGCGCTGCAGCCCGTTGGCGCTTTGTTCCGCCAGTCGATGCCCCTGATCCGCCTGCTGCCTTAAGTGTGCGGCCGTATCCTGCAGTCGGGTCAGGCAGGTTTTTAACCGTGCGTCCTGGCTGAGCATGGCCATTTCCAGGCGCGCCTCGGCGCCGTGGCTGTCGGTGTACATTTGCGCGATTAACGGGTCTGAGGTGGTGTTGTCGGCGATTTTCAATAAACGCTTGATGCCGCGTTGCTGCCAGCGCAGCCCGGCCAGGCCCAGGGGGATTGCCAGTGCTGCGGCGAGCAAAAAGCCCCAGTGCGAGCTTTGCCAGCCGCCAATTAAAAAGCTGATCTGGCTGATCAAAATAAATGGCAGCCAGGCTTGCAATTGCGGCAGCCAATGGTCTTGGCGGGGAATGGCCGACTTGCCGCTGTTGATACGTGCGTACAGCATTTGCGCGCGGCGAATTTGCTCGAGCGTCGGCTTGACCCGTACCGACTCGTAGCCGACCACTTGGCCTTTTTCGAGCATCGGCGTGACGTAGGCATTCACCCAGTAATGGTCGCCATTCTTACTGCGGTTCTTAACCACCCCCATCCATGGCCGGGCAGTCTTGAGGGTGTTCCACATATGCGCAAACACCGCCGCCGGCACGTCAGGGTGGCGTATCAGGTTATGTGGCGCGCGCAGCAGTTCCTCATAGCTGAAGCCACTGATTTCAATAAAGGCCTGGTTGCAGTAAGTAATTTGCCCCTTGAGGTCGGTGGTTGAGATCAGCCGCTGACTGTCGGGGAAGCTGCGTTCACGCTGAGTAATCGGCTGATTATTTCTCATGTTTTCGAGTCCAGATTACGTTTTTTGGATGTTTTGATGGCAGAGGTAAAAGAGTCTAGCCGTTGAATTTCATAGTGTGCGCTCAAAGGTATGTTTGTGCTCATATATTTGACGCCAATGAATTGGCTTGTTTTTTAGTGTGCCAAGGAATAATTAATACATCATGGATTATTGGCTTGATGGTTCGGTCAGTTTTGATCGTTAAATCTCAAGATATACGCTTATTTATGGCGTGGCGATTTTAAGGCGTCATGTTTTTGGCTGCATTTTTTTGTGCGCCAAGTTCACTTTTGGGCGGCGGGTATTGGTTGATTTAAATGTTTGGCTGTTTTTAAATGCGCCACCCGAAAGATCGGGTTGAACATTTTCAAAACTTCTACTTCAGAAAGTTTTCGCGGTGTCTGGCCGAGCGCCAAGTTCATCGCTGTGTAATAACTTGCTGGCCACTGGTCATGTGTTTAACGCGCTTCGTGGTGAGGCGTGCTGTTGCTTGTGTTTTCTGTTGGCGCAGAGCGAAAAATATCGAAGTCTATTAATGTCTGTACGTTAGTTCCATTTTGCTGGTTTCCTGAAGTTGCCATTGAGTCGTCTAGCTTAGTTATCAGCGGTAAAAGCTGTGTAATTTTTTCTTAATGAATTTGCTGTCTAGTGGCCTGATATCGGTTGTGTGACTGGTGAATTATGGCGCATTAGGAATGAATTTTAGTTTGCTAGTCGCTGGGCTACTAGTTACTTGATTTGTTGAATGTGTTGGCTGGTTTAGTCATGAATTTGCGCCGCCATTGGGTGGCGCATGCTTAGTAACTGCAAGGAGGTTGGTTATATGCGAATCAGTATTTTTGGTCTGGGCTATGTGGGCGCTGTCTGTGCGGGTTGTTTGTCGGCGCGGGGGCACGAAATCGTCGGTGTCGATATCTCGGCCGTTAAAATCGACATGATCAACAACGGCAAGGCTCCTATCGTTGAACCGGGGCTCGAGGCGTTGTTGTTGCAAGGCGTGCGTCTGGGCAAATTGCGCGGCACTTTGGATGTGCGTGAAGCAATCTTGGCCACGGATATTTCATTCCTGGCGCCACCGACGCCGAGCAAGCGTAACGGCGATCTGGATGTTTCCTACATCATCGAAGTCTGTGAGCAGATCGGTAAGATTTTGCCGCTCAAAAACACCCGCCACACTGTGGTGGTACGCAGTACCGTGCTGCCTGGAACCCTTAATAATGTGGTTATCCCAACCCTGGAAAAGGCCTCGGGGCTCAAGGCTGGTATCGACTTCGGCGTAGCCGTAAACCCAGAGTTCTTGCGCGAAAGTACCGCCATCAAAGACTACGATTTCCCGGCCATGACGGTGATCGGTGAGTTGGACAAAACTTCGGGTGATCTGCTTGAAGAGATCTACAGCGAACTGGATGCGCCGATTATCCGCAAGAGCATCGAAGTCGCGGAGATGATCAAATACACCTGTAACGTTTGGCACGCTGCCAAGGTTACCTTCGCCAATGAGATCGGCAATATCTCCATGGCGGTCGGGGTGGATGGTCGCGAGGTGATGGATGTGATCTGCAAGGACCACAAACTCAACTTGTCCAGTTACTACATGCGTCCAGGTTTTGCTTTTGGTGGCTCCTGCCTACCGAAAGACGTTCGCGCCCTGAACTACCGCGCCAGTCAACTCGATGTGGAAACGCCGCTGATCAGTTCGTTGATGCGCAGCAATTCCAGTCAGGTACAGAAGGCCTTCGACATTATCGCGGCTTTTGGTCTGCGTAAAGTTGCCTTGCTTGGCTTGAGCTTTAAGGCCGGCACCGATGATCTGCGGGAAAGTCCACTGGTTGAACTTGCCGAGCTATTGATCGGTAAAGGCTATGAACTGCGTATTTACGACCGTAACGTCGAATATGCACGGGTGCATGGGGCTAACCGCGAATACATTGAATCGAAAATCCCACATATCTCCTCACTGCTGCGTGATGACCTGCAACAGGTTGTTGATGATGCCGAAATTATCGTGCTGGGTAATGGCGATGAGCTCTTTGTCGATATCGTCAAGCATTTACCGAGCGATAAGAAAATGCTCGATCTGATCGGATTTATGCCCGGTATTAGTACCGAAAGTCAGATCGGTATTGGTTGGTAGTAATAATTTAATTGATCGATGTAAGGGCGTAACAATAATAACAATAACGCCCCGTTGTGATTCTGAATGTTCGGCTGGGGCAGTAAACATGGACAGTCTAAAAGGCCGCTTGCACGCTGGTGCGGGCTGGTTGTTTTATCTCGCACTGTTAATGGGTATGGCGTTGCTGTTGCCGCGTAGCCTATTTGATGCAGAGTCCAAAGATTTCTTATTAATACTGGGTGTGGTGGGTATCTGGCGTTACTCCATGGGGGCCATTCATTTTATTAGAGGGATGATTTTCCTCTACTTAGTGTTCCCTTATTACCGGCGAAAAGTGCGCAAGCTCGGTGCTGCGGCTGATCCGTCGGAAGTTTTCTTGATGGTCACCAGTTTTCGTATTGATGCCCTGACCACGGCCGAGGTGTATCGCTCGGTGATTCAGGAAGCCATTGATTGTGGTTACAAAACCACCGTGGTTTGTTCGATCGTCGAATTGTCCGATGAGTTGCTGGTCAAGAATCTCTGGTTTCGCATGAGTCCACCGGAGCATGTGAAGCTCGATTTCGTGCGGATTCCGGGCACCGGTAAGCGCGATGGCCTGGCCTATGGTTTTCGGGCTATTTCGCGGCACTTGCCGGATGACCGTGCGGTGGTCGCGGTGGTCGATGGCGATACCGTTCTGGCGGCTGGCGTGGTGCGCAAAACCGTGCCGTTTTTCCAGCTGTTCGACAATCTCGGCGGGCTGACCACCAACGAATTCTGTGAGGTGCGGGGCGGCTACATGATGGCCGAGTGGCACAAATTACGGTTCGCCCAGCGGCATATCAATATGTGTTCGATGGCGCTGTCCAAACGGGTGCTGACCCTGACGGGGCGGATGTCGGTCTTCAAGGCGCAAGTCATCACCGACCCCGGCTTCATCGCCGACGTCGAAAGCGATCATCTGAATCACTGGCGGCTGGGGCGTTTTCAGTTTCTGACCGGCGATGACAAATCCAGCTGGTTCAGCTTGATGCGCCTGGGTTACGACACTTTTTATGTGCCTGATGCGGCCATCAATACGGTTGAGCATCCGCCGGAGAAAAGCTTCATCAAGTCCAGTCGCAAGCTGATGTTTCGCTGGTACGGCAACAATCTGCGACAGAACTCCCGGGCCGTTGGCTTGGGGCCGCGCCGTCTCGGGCTGTTTACCAGTGTGGTGTTGCTGGATCAGCGGGTGGCCATGTGGACTAGCTTGCTCGGGCCAACGGTGGCGATCATCGCCAGCATCAAATACGGCTTCGCCTATTTGCTGATCTACCTGTTTTGGATTGGTTTTACCCGCTTGGTGTTGACCCTGTTGCTGCTGGCGTCCGGGCATGAGATCGGCCCGGCCTATCCGGTGCTGCTGTATTACAACCAGATTCTCGGCGCGATGGTGAAGGTCTACGTGTTCTTTCGCCTCGATCAGCAATCCTGGACCCGGCAGAAAACCAAGCTCAATCGCAACCTCGCCAGCTTCCAGCAGTGGTTTAACACCTGGTCGTCGAGGTCCATGACTTTTACTGCGGTGAGCGTCTTCGTGGCTGCCTTAATGCGGGTGGTTTGATCGGTAATGGCTGGCCGTTCAGGCCACTTGAAACCCCATTAAGTCTTTATTTTACAAGGAAAAAATATGAGCGCAGTAATGAGCCAGGGCACTAACAGTAATGTCGTTCATGAGTCGGAAGCCCAGCGCCAGTTTGCCCGGCTAAAATTGCCGGCGAAGATTCGTTACAGCACCTCGAACGGCCAGGAGCTTGAGGCTCAGGTGCTTGATCTTTCCGCGGGCGGCTTCAGTTTTGAGCCGGTCAGCGTGCATGTCAGCGAGGGTCAGCATTTTCGCGGCAAGCTGATGTTCGAAATCGATGGCATCGGCTTTGCCATGGATATCGAGTTTCAGGTTCGTTCGATCATTGCTGGTGAGCGTGCCGGTTGCGAGTTTCACAACCTGCGCCCGCGTGAAATGGCCGCCTTGCGTTATCTGATCAGCTCCTTTCTCGGCGGTGAACTGGTCAATGTTGGTGACCTGATCAACACCTTGCAACGTGAAAACTTCACCAAGGCACGCAATAACAAAGGCGGGGACGGCAGCAGCTTCTTCGGCCGGATACGCGCGGTGGGTTTGAGCTTGGCGATCTTTCTGGTGGGTATCAGTGCGTTCAGCTATGTGCTCTACCAACTGTACGACATTTATTTTGTCACCCATGCCGATTCTGCCCAGGTCAGCGTGCCTAGCCAGCAGGTGGCGATGCCGCGCGAAGGAATGGTGCAGAGTCTCGTGGCAGTAGGCACTCAGGTCGCCAAGGGCGCGCCCATCGCCACCTTCACCTCAAGCATGTTGGATGTGCTCAAGGGCGCATTGCCTGAGGCTGAAATGTCCCCGGAGAACCTTGAACGACTGTTCAGCAAGCGTTTTCAAGGCACCCTGACCAGCCCTTGCGATTGCCGGGTGGTGGCGCAGCTGGTGGGTGATGGTCAATTGGCGCTCAAGGGCGTGCCGGTATTTATGCTGACGCCGGTCGACAGCGTCGCCACAGTCGAGGCGCGCTTTCATTATCGCGCCTTCGATAAGTTGCAACCGGGCAGCCCGGTGACCTTCCAGGTGGGTGGCGAGCCGACGCGCCGCGATGGGGTGATCAGCAGCATGGTGTTGCAAGAAGGCGGTTTGGCGTCCGATATCCGCGTGCTGATTCAACCGCAGCAACCGCTCAGCACCGAGCTGGCCCAGCGTCCGGTGGATGTGCGGATTCGTCCGCTGGGTGGCCTGTGGTCGGCTGCCGGCGAGACTGTTGCTAAATGAACCCGTCTTTCTCCCTTGCTGCTGGGCTACTGGGCGCTATCAGCCTGAGTCTGCTGTCCGGGTGCACGGCGCTGCCTGACCTGCAGCTGGCCCGGCAGGCCAAAGCCCGGGGTGATCTGGCCACGGCGCAAGCAAACTTTCGCCCACTGGCCGAGCAGGGCTATGTGGATGCGCAGATTGGCCTGGCCGACCTGTTGGTGCGCAGCCCGTTGCCGGCCCAACAGGGGCAAGGTGAAGGCTATTACCGCCAGGCGCTGGGCCGTTCGCCGGCTGCCGGCGTCGGGTTGGGCAAGTGGCTGGCGAGCAAGCCGGCGCCGAGCCCAGCCGAGCGTAAGGAAGCCGAGCAGTTGCTGCGCCAAGGCTTGGCCGCCGGTGACCGAAGCACCTTGATCCCCTTGACCGCGCTGTTGCTGCGCGACCCACAACGGATTGCCAGTGGTGAGATCGCCCAGCAGCTCGGGCAATGGCAGGCCGCCGGGATGGGCGAGGCCCAGTACGGCAAAGTCATGCTGTACCGGGCGCGGGGCGACTACAGCCAGCACTTGGTTGAGATCGAGCAGACCTGCGAGCAATGGCTGACGACACTCAGCGAGTGCTATCCCGAGCTGGCCGCCTTGTATCAGGGCCGCGCTGATACGGCTAAGCAGCAGCAATTGCTTGAGCGCTTGCTGGCGTCTTATCAGGCCGGTGTGTTGCCCGCCGCCAGCGTGTTGCCGGTGGCCAAATTGCTCGGTAGCAGCGCTAATGGTCCGGCCGATCCGCCGGCCGATCCGCCGGCCGCCAAACGGCTGTTAACGGCTATCTCCGGTTCCTACCCGGACGCCTGGTTCAGCCTCGCCGCGTTACTGAAAGCCTATCCCGAGCAGGGCGGCACCGATGAGATGCTGGGCGACTTGCAGCAGGGTATCGCCGCCGGCTCTGCGCGCTCAGCCTTGATGCTCGGTCAGCTGTATTTGGTCGATCAATATGTGCCGGTCAATTTTCACACGGCAGAAAAATATTTGTTGCAAGCCCTGCCGGCAGAGCCCAAGGCGCACCTGTTGCTGGGCAAGTTATACAGCGAGGGGCAGCTGGGCGAGATTGATCCAGACAAGGCCCTGGCGCATTTCTTGGCTGGCGCCCGGGCGGGCGACCCGAACGCCGATGTGGCCCTGGCGCAACTGTTCGGTGACGGTCGGGGCGTGAAGATCAACCCGGTGTACGCCTACTCCTTTGCCAAGTTGGCCAAGCATCAGGGCTTGGCCCAGGGCCAGGTGCTGATGGAACGCCTCGCCCCGCAGCTGCAACCGCACGACTATCCCCAGGTGGAGAGCTTGTTCAGCCAAGAGCTGCAGGCCCGCGGTGGGTCACCGCTCAGCCTGAGCACGCAAGCGGATCAAAGGCAGGGAACGCTATGAACCTGGGTAAATCTTCAGCCGCCATGCTCATCTGCACGGCAGGCCTGCTGGGCAGCCCATGGCTGCTTGGCGCAGAGTTGCAACCGGGTTGGACCTATGGGGCCAATCTGCGCTTAACCGGCCAAGCGACTGCCGATCAGGATCTGGGCACTCAATCGGGTGGCGACTTCAATGGTGCCGGCCTGAGTTTTCGGCCGTGGGTCTCCCAGCGGCAAGGCGATTGGAGCACTTTTGTGCAGGGCGAAGCCTTTGCCGCCACCGATGTCCTGGAGACAGGCACCAATGAAACAGACAACACAGTCACCTCCACTGACCAGCGGCAGAAAGATGCCAATTTTCTCGCGCTGCAGGAGTTCTGGATTGATTACGGCGGTTTGAGCGCCTATCCCGGCGAGTCCTTGCGGGCGGGCCGGCAAAAGGTGCGCAGCGTCGATGGCCTGTGGTGGGACACCAGCATCGAAGCCTTGCGCTGGAATTTCGACACCACCTTACTGAGCTCCCATCTTGGCGTTGCCGAGCGCTTTAGCGATTACCGCACTGATCTGGACGAGTTGGCTCCCGAAGATAAGGATCGCCTGCATCTGCTGGCGGACATCTCGACGCAGTTTCAGCCCGGCCACTGGGCCGGGCTGAAACTGCACCACAGCGATGACTCGGGCAGCTTGCCGGCGGTGGGGAGCAGCGTGGATCAGCTGAGCAAGACCATGACCGGCAATCTGACCTGGCTCGGTGCCGAGCTCAATGGTGATTTTTATAACTACCGCAGTGCCTTACCCCTCAGCTACTGGGCCAGTGCCACATGGCTGACGGGCGCCACCGATGACTTGCGCACCGGCAGCACCTCCGGCACCAGCATTGCCACTGGTGAGCAGCACCAGGATGTGGATGCCTGGGCCGTCGACCTGGGATTGCGCTGGAATCTCGATGACCACTGGCGGCTTGGCTCCAGCTACAGCCGCACCAGTGGTGGGAGCGATTCAGCGCAGTTTGTGCAGACCGGTTTGCAGAGCAACCGCTCCAACTTTACCGGTACCAACTCGAGCATCAATCGCTTTGGCGAGGCCTATAAAGGCGAGCTCAACAACCTGCAGGCCGCCAGTCTGTTTGCCGGCTTGGTGCTGGGCA
>MHZN01000012.1:0-8526 GCA_001830395.1 Pseudomonadales bacterium RIFCSPLOWO2_12_59_9
GTGGTCGGCGTGCTGGCCACCACCGGCACGCTGAAAAGCGCCAAGTTCGCCGCCTTGCTCGATCGCTTCGCCAATGACGTACGGGTCATCACCCAGCCGTGCCCAGGCTTGGTCGAGCAGATCGAAGCCGGTGAGTTAGACAGCGAGGCCACCCGTGCGCTGCTGTCGGGCTTTGTCCAGCCGCTGCTGGCCGAGGGTTGCGATACGCTGATTCTCGGCTGCACCCATTACCCCTTTATCAAGCCGTTGCTGCGCCAACTGCTGCCGGCCTCGGTCAGCCTGATCGACACCGGCGCCGCGGTGGCGCGGCAGTTGCAGCGGGTCTTGGCCGAGCAGCAGCTGCTCGCGCTCGGCTCGGCGCGGCCCACGCAGTTCTGGTCGAGTGCCAATTGTCAGCAACTGGAGCAGGTGTTGCCGCTGCTCTGGGGCCCGGCCGCGACGGTTAAGCCGCTGAGTGACTGATTGGCCATTTGCATGGGTGGCTTTCGCTTGGCCGAAACATTTCTATACTCCAGGCAGCTGCCAATCGTTAAATCTTAAAACACTAAGAAAAGGACCTTGTCATGCACAAACTCTTTAGCTTGCTCGCGCTTGCGGGCTTTTCCTTGGGCGCCGCGGCGGGCGTTCAGGCGGCTGATCTGGCGTTTGCGGTGGGCTCCACCAATGATTCGACCATGACCTACCGCCTGGGGCTGCAGTGCGATTTTGGCCGCAACTTCACCGAGAGCAGCAGCGGTCGCCTGACCGGTTACTGGGACACGGCCTACACCTATTGGCAGGGCGATAAAACCGCCAGCAACAACAGCTTGTCGCTGACTCCGGTGATTGTCTATGAGTTCGCCGGCGAGACGATCAAGCCCTATGTTGAAGCCGGGATTGGCGTGGCGCTGTTCTCCGATACCGAAGTAGAAGACCAGGACCTGGGCTCATCCTTTCAGTTTGAAGACCGCTTGGGCGTTGGCCTGCGCTTTAACGGTCAGGAGATTGGCCTACGCGCCATGCATTACTCCAACGCGGGTTTCAGCAGCCCCAATGATGGCGTCGAGAACTACAGCCTGCACTACGCCTTGGCGTTCTGAGGCATTGGTCGCAGGCAACAAAAAGCCGGGTTTCGCTCCCGGCTTTTTTGTGTCTCGGTTATGGAGCTATTAGGTGTTGCGACCGCAGCTAACGGTCAAAACGCGAAAACGGTAGGAGCGAGCTTGCTCGCGATGCTTTTGCGTAATCCGTATCGCCAGCAAGCTGGCTCCTACAGTTCAATTCAGCAACCTCAGCTGCTCGACCCGGATCAGTTCGCAGGCAGCGCCGGTGTCATCATGGCTCAGGGAGCTGCTCCAGCGATAAGCATCCTGGCCATCGACCCGCACCGGTTGGCCGCTGAGCTGAATGCACGGATCGTTTTTTACCCGGCCCAAGGTCTCCGCCACCTGCGGGTTGGCCGGGGGCATGTGCATACAGCTTACTCAGCGATAAATAGTCGCCAGCCCTTGGCGCTCTTCCAGGCACTCGGGGGAGGCCATCTCGAACTCGCGGCACACCCAGGGGCGGTTTTCGTAAATGGTGCAGAGCATGCTGTCGCGGTCCAGCGCCACGCACCAGCCATCGTCGAGGCGCAGCATGACTTCGCCGCCCCATTGATCGATATCGATATAGCGTTTGGGCACGCCGGTGTCGCTCAGCAGTATCACTTCCAGCTGGCAGCAGCAGGCCGCGCAGTTGGCGCAGGTGACCGCGGGTTGCGGCTCGACGCTGGCGAGGGGAATAAGCTCGGGGGCATTTTTCATCGGCACAGTTTAAGTCAGCCGAGGGTTTTGGTGTTGCTCGGCCGACCAGCGCTGGTCGGGCCGGGCGTTACGGCCGAGGAGCGTCAGTCCGCAGTTGCAGACCTTGGCAAACCTTTGAATGCCGCCAAGGCGCGCAGCCGGCTCTGGCCCAGATCAACCATGGGCGGTGGATAATCGACATCGCCGAACAAGCCACCAGCCGGTTGACCTGAGGCCGCCGGGTTGTGAATCTCCTTGTTGTTCAATCCGGCCAGCTCCGGCAACCAATGGCGGATAAAGCGCCCGTGCGGGTCGAATTTGGCCGATTGGCTGAGGGGGTTGAAAATCCGAAAGTACGGCGCCGAATCGGTGCCGGTGGAGGCACTCCATTGCCAGCCGCCGTTGTTGGCGGCTAGGTCGCCGTCGATCAGGTGGCGCATAAAAAAGCGCTCACCCTCGCGCCAGTCGATCAGCAGATTCTTGCTCAGGAACATCGCCACTATCATCCGCAAACGGTTGTGCATCCAGCCGGTGGCTAAGAGTTGGCGCATGGCCGCGTCGATAATCGGGATGCCGGTGCGGCCCTGTTGCCAGGCCGCCAGTTCAGTGGGCGCATCGCGCCAGGGCAGGGATTCGGTGCCTTGGCGAAACGCGCGGCCCATGGACACCCGTGGGTAGCCGACCAGAATGTGCTTATAGAACTCGCGCCACAGCAGCTCATTAATCCAGCACACGACACCTGGATTACCGCTATCGAACTCACCCTGATTGCTCGCCAACGCCGCGTGCAGACACTGGCGCGGTGACAGCACCCCGGCGGCCAAGTAACTCGACAGCTGGCTGGTGCCAGGCACTGCGGGCAGGTCGCGTTGTTGTTCGTAGTGCTGCATTTGTTCGTCGGCAAAGGCCGTCAACCGCCGCTGGGCCTCGGCTTCGCCGGCGGGCCAGAGCTGCTGCAGGCTGGTGCTTGGGCTCGCAAATCCTGCCACTTGATTGGGTATGGGGTCACTCGAAACAGGCAGCGGCACTTGCGCCATAGGCAGCGGCCAGCAGCGCGGCAGGGCGATTTGCAGACGCCGGTAACAGGCTTTGCGAAACTGGCTGAACACCTGAAAGTAGCTGCCCGACTGGGTCAGCAGGCTGCCGGGCTGGAACAGCAGCTGATCGAGGTGGCGCTGCAGGCCGATGCCCTGTGATTCCAGCAGACGCGCGCAGGCGACGTCGCGGCGGCTTTCGTGCACGCCGTATTCATCGTTGATCTGCACCTGGCTAATTGCATGCTGACGACAGAGTTGCAGCAGCGCGTTGGGCGCCTCGCGCCAGTCATCGACCTGACGAATCAGCAGAGGCACATTCAGCGCCGCCAGCTCGCCTTGCAGCTCCCGCAGGTTGCGCAACCAGAAGTCGATCTTGGCCGGTGCGTCGTTATGTTGCAGCCATTGCCCGGGGCTGAGCAGGTACAGCGCCAGTGTCGGGCCGGCGGCCATGGCGGCGCTCAGGGCGCTGTTGTCGCGCACGCGCAGGTCGCTGCGAAACCAGATCAGTTGCTGCATACAGGCTCCATTAGCAGGGGGGGCGCACTCACAGGGCGTTACGCAGGCTGAGGTTTTCCGGGTGCGGCTGCAGATACACCTGGCGGGCAATGTAGGCATCCGGGTGATGGCGCAAGTGATGCTTGAGTAGGGTCAGCGGTACCACCAGCGGCACTATGCCGTTGCGGTATAGCTCAATCAGCTGGCTGATTTCCTGTTTGTCGGCGCCGCTCAAGGCTTTTTTCAGGTAGCCGCACAGGTGCTGCAGCACATTGCTGTGGGTGCGGCGGGTGGCGCATTTTTTCAGGGCCTGCATCAGCTGGCTAAAATAACGCGGCGCCAGCTCCGGCAAGGTGTATTGACTCAAGTTGCCGAGCAGCTGCCCGAGGGCCTTGTACTGCACAGGATCGGTGGCCAGCAGCTGGTATTTGTAGCGCGAGTGAAAATCCAGAATGCTTTGCCGGGTCAGGCCGCTGTGCAGCAATTGCTGCCAGCGGGCATAGGCATACACGCGGGTGAGGAAATTCTCGCGCAGCACGGCATCGTTCAGCCGACCGTCTTCTTCCACCGGCAGATCCGGATGGCGGGCGCAAAAGGCCTGGGCAAAGATGCCGCGTCCGCCGCCCGTGACGGGCATGCCGTTGTCCTGATAAACCTTGACCCGCTCAAGTCCGCAGGACGGCGACTGTTGCATAAAAATATAGCCGCAAATGCCCTGTAGTTCAGTGGCCATGCGCTCGCCATAAGCGGTCAGGGCGTCGGTGACATCCATCTCGCGCTTGAGCGTATCGACCGCTCGTGGCGCTTGCGGCTCGCCAATTAAGCGAATCGGCGCGCGGGGCGTACTCATGCCAATGCCGACTTCCGGGCATACCGGCACAAACTGAAAATGCTCACTCAACACCTGGCTGCACAGGTGCGACTGCTTATGCCCGCCGTTAAAACGCACCTGCGCGCCCAGCAAGCAGGCACTGATGCCGAGTTTTAGCGGGGTGGTTGCTGAGTTGGAAGCGGTCATGGCGCACCTCTGCACAGGATGGCGAGCGAAGGGATATCCGCTGCGGCCTTGCACCGATAATAGGCATGTAGCTGTACAGTAGTAAATGCTTTGTACAGGTATTGTATGGATAGATTCACGGTGAATTTTCAAGCGATGCGGTGCTGTGACGCCGTCTTGGCCAGGCTTTTAGCGGTTTGTTCGTGAGCGACGGGCTGTGGCGGGTGCATGGCGCGTCGCCATATCCCCATTCAGGACTGGATTTCACTGCGCTTGGATCGTCCCTTCGTATCGAATTTTGCTGCGCGCAAAGCTGCCTGCCTGCACCGCATGCACTCCTGAATGTGCAGGTCGGCTTAACGTCAGGTGAATGGCTGAAAGCCCCGCTAGACACATCATTTCTTCTTCGCGTCTTGACGTCAGCGCAGGTCAACCGCCTGTTCAGCCGCAATGACTCTTGAGCTTGAACAGGCGTTTTTAACGCAAAAAATCAGAGCCTGGATACGGATTTCGTGAGCGGTATCACGCTGGCAGTAAGCGGAGGATATTTTTTTCGTTTGTCCTAATGCGTTAATGTGTTTGTCACACAGTCACACTTTAATCGGCCTGTGATTTAACCAGCGGCTCTGGATATTCCCGCCCGGGGCTTTCGATCTACCGCAATAACCAATAAGGACATTCGGCATGCGCTCTACCCAAACCTCGGCACACCTGTTTGAGCTTGCCAGCTCGGTAATCCCTGACGGCGTCAGTTCGCCAATGCGAGCCTTCCGTAACGTGGGTGGCAATCCGATCTGCGCCGCGCAAGCCAAAGGCTCAACCATCACCGACGTCGACGGTAATACCTATACCGACTTTCTGTGTGCTTTCGGCGCCTTGCTGCTCGGCCATGCCCGCGAAGAAATCGTCACCGCCATCACCCAGCAAGCCGCACTCGGCACTGTCTACGGCCTGACTTCTCCGCTGGAGCACCAGTTGGCGCAGCGCATCATCGCCAGCACGCCGGCCATCGAGCAGATCCGCTTTGTCTGCAGCGGTACCGAAGCCGTGATGACGGCCACCCGTATTGCCCGGGCGCACACCGGGCGTGATCTGCTGGTGAAGTTCGTCGGTTCCTACCATGGCCACTCCGACTTGCTGCTGGCCAGCCCGAGCAGCGGCGGCGGTAACAACAAAGGCGTTTCGCAGGGCATTGCCGACAGCGTCAACCGTGACGTGGTCCTCTGCCAGTACAACGACATGTCCCAGCTGATAAGCATTTTCAAAGAGCACGGCAATAAGGTCGCCGCGGTCATTGTTGAACCCTATGCGACCAACATGGGGTTCGTGCGCCCGCAAGAAGGCTTCATGGCTCTGATTCGCCAGCTGTGCGATCAGTACGGCGCCTTGTTCATCTTCGACGAAGTGGTCACCGGCTTTCGCTTCAACTTCGGTGGCATCTGCACCACGATGAATATCGATCCTGATCTGGTCACCTTCGGCAAGATCATCGGTGGCGGCACTCCGGTCGGCGCCTATGCCGGTAAAGCGCGCTTCATGCAGCACGTGGCCATCGGCAATAGCGTATTCCAGTCCGGCACATTCGCCGCCAACCCGCTGACCATGGCCGCTGGCAATGCCGCGCTGGACGTCATGGAGAAGCCGGGTTTCTACGCGGAAATGGAGCGCAAGGGCGCTGTCCTTGAAGCCGCCATCAAGTCCTCATTCTCGGCCAACAACATCCCGTTCCTGTTCACCCGTTTCGGTGCGCTCGGTGGCGTTGCCTACCGCGATAGCCACCAGGCGCTGAAGTCTTACAAGGACGTCAAGACCCAGCACTACGACATCTACACCAAGACCCATCAAGTGATGCGCGACAAGGGTTTCCTGATGGCGCCATCGCTGGAAGAGCCGATCTTCATCTCTGCCGCGCACACCGACACCGATCTGCAGGGTTTTGCAGCGGCGCTGGGCGAGTCGATTAGCGAAGCCCTGGCCGTGCACCACAAGGCCTTCCCGGTCCTGCTGCCGGCCTGATTACGCCAAACCACCTCAATCCATGTGTCATTCACGGAGGAATAAAATATGAACGCACTCGTCGACATCAACGCTCAGCAGTTCTTTGCATCGGTCAACCAGTGGTATGCGCACGCCACCGTGCGCAATAGCCCGCGCATCGTGGTGCCGGATGCTGACAAAGACCAATACATCTACCCGATTTCGCGGCAACTGCTGGGCGCCCACCCGCAAGTGCAAGCGCTCGGCAAGCAGGGTGTTGGCTACGTGCTGGCCCAGTCGGCGTACCAGTACATGTACGAGATCGGTCTGCTGGAAACCCGCTTCGTGATCGATTGCAGCCTGAATCTGATCAATAACGTGATCAAGGGCGCGACCGAAGAAGAGAAACTGGACGCCTTGACGGTGGTGATCGATGAGGGCTATCACGCCCACGTCGCCCTGGACTTCATCATCCAAATGAAGCGCCTGACCGGCATCGAGCCGCTGCAAGTGCCGGACACCAATGGCAACCTGAGTGCCGTAAAACGCGCATTGCAATTGCTCCCGGTCGAGATGCACAACGACTTCCAGTTGATCTCTGTGACCCTGGCCGAACACACCTTGACCAAGGATCTGCTGAGCATTGGCCGTGAGAAAGAAGCCTCCGAGGCGTTCACCCGGGTCATGACTGACCATGTCTCCGACGAAGGCCGTCACGCCAGTTATTTTGCCAAGCTGATGAAAGCGCACTGGGCGCGCCTGCCTGAAGAAACCAAGACGCGCATCGGCGCAATGCTGCCTGAATACCTGGATGACTACCTGGCCGGTGATGAAGAGCGTGCGTTTGATCGGCAGATTCTGCGCGGCGCCGGCCTGAGTGAGCAGGAAGCACAGGCGATTATCGCCGACACCCAAGAGCTGTTTATGGCGAAGCTGAACGATTACATCTCGGTCACCAAAGCCAACCTCGTCAAGCTGTTGCAGCGCTGCGGGGTGTTTGAGCATCAACCGACCCGGGCTGCATTTTCCCGCTACGGCATTGATCTCTAATCGCGCAACCGCTCCTTCAAGCACTCGCCGAGGGTTGAATATGCTCCTGGAAAAATTACGTGGGCTTAGCAAAACCATTCCGCTGCAACCGGCCGTCGTGGCCGGTGCTGAGGTCATCTCTTTTGCCGATCTTGAGCGCCGCTCCAGTTCTGTTGCGAGCTTTCTGACTGTTGATGGTCTGCCGCAGGATTCGCTGGTGGCGATTTACACCCGTCGGGACGTGAACGCGATAGTCGCGTTGTTTGGTGTGTTGAAAATCGGTGCCGCCTATACCTTCGTTGAAGATGACGGCAATCGTGAAGAGAACTATTGCCGCCTTAGTTCCATCGAGGCTGATGCGGTTATCTGCGCTACCGAGCATCATGCCGCGCTGCAGGCCCTGGATATCCGTGCGCTCGACATAAACACTGCGCTACACGCGGTGGATATGGGTCGCATCGGTGCCCCTGATCGAAACGCAACGGCCTATGTCTTGTTTACCTCTGGCTCCACGGGTAAACCGAAAGGCGTGTGTGTCAGCCATGGCAACATCGAGCACTACGTGGAGTCGGTCGCTCAGCGTCTCGATGTCGGTGTGCAGATGAACTACGCCCACGTCAGCACCCTGGCGGCGGATCTGGGTAATACCTCCCTGTTGCTCTCGCTGACCAGCGGTGGCTGCTTGCACCTGCTCAGCGCCGAGTTGCGTAAAGACCCTGCGGCATTTCGCGACTATCTGAGCCAGCACAGCATCGACTTCCTGAAGATCACGCCTTCACATTGGAATGCGATATTTCCTGCCGGCCAGGACACCATTGAACTGCCAGCCTTGAAGTATCTGGTCTTCGGGGGTGAAGCCTTGCCAAAAGGCTTGGCGCAGCGGATTTTGGAATCCGGGCGGATTACCCATCTCTATAACCATTACGGCCCGACTGAAGCAACGGTCGGGGTGACGGTCTATCCGGTTACCAGGGTTGAGCAGATCGACGAGTTGGCGGCCGATTCGATTCCAATCGGCAGGCCACTCGGACGCACACGCCTGATGGTGCGCACCGACGGCGGTGAGTTTGTTGAGCGAAGTGCCAAGGGTGAATTGTTCATCGGTGGTCCTTCGGTGGCCAAGGGCTACCTCGGCAACCCTCAAGAAACAGATCGCTGCTTTGTTAACTTTCAGGGTGCCGAGGGTGTTGAGCGCTTCTACAAAACCGGCGACCTGGTGAGCGTGGAT
>MHZN01000012.1:8637-17078 GCA_001830395.1 Pseudomonadales bacterium RIFCSPLOWO2_12_59_9
CTACCGCACGCCGGTACTGATGTGGCTGGGCTGAAGGAGCAGCTCGCAAGCTTGCTGCCCGACTACATGATCCCGAAATCCATGTTGGTGGTGTCCAGTTTTCCACGCAATGCCAATGGCAAAACCAGCCTGTCGGTGTTGCGCGAAACGGTCGTGGCCAGGCTGGCAGAGTCTGCGTCTGCCGGCGGGACGGCGCAGACCATGTTCGCTGCAGACGATGAGCGCTTGAGTCTGATTCACGGGGTGTTTTGCAAGCACTTGCACGGTGGGGCTGCAGACCTTGAGAGCAATTTCTTCGATCAGGGTGGTGACTCACTGGACGCCATCCAGCTGATCGCCGAGCTGCAGGATAAGGGCTACCCGGTCACCGCCCATGCCTTCCTCAAAAATCCAAGCATTCAGGGGCTGCTGACGACTCTGGATGATTTGGAGGGGGCTGCAAGCGAGGTGAAGGCGCCACGCAACCTGAATGAGTTGCGCCTGTTCTCTGCGGCGCAGCATGAGTTCTTCCAGCAGCAGCTGGAATATCCGGATCACTACAACCAGGCCATGCTCCTGCGCAGCGCCGATAACATCGACATGGCCACCCTTAACTGTGCGCTGACGATGCTGGTGGAAAGCCATCCGGCCTTGTCGGTGGCGTACGGCCTCGATCTTGGCGGGTTGCGAGCCTCGCACGTCGATCAGGACGGCAATGACACCCTGAGCGTTTCGTTTATCCCCGGCCACAGCGAGGCAGAAATCCAAGGCCACGTAGAGCGGGTGTCGGCGCGGGTGCACAAATCGCTGTCTCTGGAAGAGGGGCGTTTGTTTCGGGTGCACCTGTTCAAGGTGAAAAATGGCGACGATCTGCTGCTCTTGGTGGCTCATCACCTGGCGGTGGATGTCATCTCCTGGCGGTTGATTGTTGCCGAACTCACGCGGCACTACAGCGACCGCTATTACGGATCGGTCATGCCGCGCTCGCCAAGCCGGACCACCTTCTGGGATTGGGTTGAGCATCTTGAGGCGCACAAGGCCTCTTTGTCGGACCCATGGCTGACCACCACGCTGCAACAAGCCGATGCGCTGCCGGGCTACTACGACCCAAGCAACACCGAAGGCGATGCTGCAACGCTGTGGCTGGGTTTTTCGCTCGAAGAAAGCCAGGTGTTCATGCGTGATCTGGTCAATAGCAGTGGCGCGCAGTTTCACCTGCTGCTGCTTGCGGCGTTCGCTCTGGCCCTGGGCAAACTGCGGCTCGGCAAGCCGCTGGCTATCGATGTTGAAAGCCATGGCCGCACGACCTTTGACGACAGCACTGATGTAAGTCGTGTGGTTGGCTGGCACACCTCGACCTTCCCAATGATGTTCGGGGTGGTGCCGAACAATATGGCCGATGCACTGGCTCTGGTGTCGCGCACCTTCGCGCAAGTGTCGAACCTGGGGGTTGGCTTTGGCCTGCTGCGGCATGCCGATAGCGTCGACTATGTGCCGTCTGCCCCAGTGTGCTTCAACTACCTGGGCGATGTGAACTTTGCCCACGATGAGCGTTTTGAGCTGACGCCGGCAAAGTTTTCCTTTGGCCATGCGCGCAATGAGCATAACAACCGTTGTCACGAGCTGAAGCTGACCGCCCGGGTGATCGACGGCCATCTGTTGATCGACCTGGCATTCCCCCGGACGACCGAGACCGCCGACATGCACGAGTTGCTGTGCGGCATTAGCGCTGAGCTGGCGGCGTTGTCCGGGATTGAGGCGCGGGCAGCGCAGATCGTGCTGGAGCGGGGGACGCGCACCGGAATGATCAGCTACGCGCCCAAGCAGCTGATTGCCCAGGCACGCCGCCAGCAACATCGCGAATACCAGCATGTGCTGCTCACCGGTGCCACCGGCTATATCGGTGCCTATGCCCTGAAAGAGCTGATTTTCCAATCCAATGCCCATATCCACTGCCTGGTGCGCAGTAAGAACGGCGTTACCACCCAACAGCGCTTGGAGGCGTTGTTCGATGGCTACTTCCCGGGCGTGAGCCTGGCGGGCTTCAGAGGTCGCCTGACAGTTCACGAAGGGGATGTTTGCGAAGCGAAGTTGGGCCTCGATCCCGACGCCTACCAGCAGCTCAGCCGGCAGATCGACGCGATCTATCACTTTGCCGCTGATACCCGGTTGTTTGGTACCGAGGAGGAGTTTGCCAAGAGCAATATCCAGTCGGTGAAGTCCTGCATTGAGTTGGCCGAGTGTCAGCGCGTGAAGGATCTGCACTACATGTCCACCCTGGCGGTGGCCGGGGTCAACAGTAAGCCCGAGGTGGCGTTCTTCTGTGAGGACTCACTGGATATCGGTCAGGTGTTCCAGAACAACTATGAGCTGACGAAGGCCGCCGCAGAGCGCCTGGTAAATGCTTTCCGTCTGCGGGGACAGCAGGGCTTCATTTACCGCTCTGGCAATGTGTCGGGTGACTCCTTGAGCGCGCGTTTCCAGAACAATGCCAAGGATAACCGCCTGGTCCAGTTCCTGACCTCCTGCGTGAAGGTGGGGCAACTGCCAGGCCAGGTGGGCGAGCCGGTCGTGCTCTCGCCGGTCGACGAAGTGGCTGCCGGGATTGTCGCGATTTCCCTGGATGCCGCTTCTGCCCCAGGCACTTACCACGTCGACAGCATTCACGAAGTCAGCATGGAGCGGGTGTTCAGCGCGTTGGAGCGGGCCGGGTTCATCTTTGCGCCCTGCGAGTACGCCAACTTTGCGCAGTTGTTCGAGTCGATTGAGGGGGCGGATGACCCGGATATTTTGCTCGGCAAGTTCTGGGCCAGCCGTAAGAGCCGCAACATCAAGTACCGCAATGACCGCACGCTGCGAACCCTGGATCGCCTTGGCCGCGGGTTCACCACCCTCAGCGATGAGTGGCTGGATGATTTTGTGGCCCGCCTGAAACAAGAGGACGTGTTCGCGATGTCTTTGGCCAGCACCCAGCGCGGCGCAGCCAAAAGGGCCGCCCAGGCAAGGTCTTAGCTACCCGTCAACACATTTGGCCTGCGCGTCAGGCCTGCGTCACTGGCTGCAGAAAAACTTGCATGGGTTCATCAATCAACAAAAGGAGATGGTTTTGTGGAAACGATAAACAAAGGTTTTCATCTTACGGACAAGCATATTGCCGACTACAAGCGAACCGGGTTTGTGCTGCTCAAGCAGTTCTTCTCCGCGGAGATGATCGACTACTTGCGCTATCGCGTGAACGAAGAGCTCGAAACACCGACCGACCTGTACCAGAAGGGCTTCGACAAGCTGCGCTACGACCTGTGCAACGGCGACGAAGTGGTGTTTGAGTTGATCAGCAACCCCGACTTCAAGAAGGTGATGGCCGATCTGACCGAGCGCTCGCTGTTCTTCACCCAGGGCGTTGGTTTTGGCCTGAAGAAGAACCTGAGCAAGGGGTTCACCTGGCACATCGAGTCGCAAAGTTTCGGTTTCAACCGCTCCGAAGACTACGGCACCACGCTTTGGGCGCCGCTGCACCGGGTTGACACCAAGGGGCAGGGCGGTGGCATGCGTTACGTGCCGCGCGACATCATCTCCGGCGAGTTCATGTACGACTTTATCGATCCGGCGGTCTTTCGCTGCATGGCCGAGCGTATTGCCAACGGCGGGATCGAATTCGATGAATACGTCGCCCTGCGCGATGAGCCGCTGAACTCCCCCGGCATCGGCCGCCTGCTCGAATACTTTTCGGTCGAGGATGACTACGAACTGGGCGACGTGCTGCTGTTTGACAAGTACGTGATCCATCGCAGCGTTCCTCTGGGCGAAGGCCCGCTGGATATCCGCGATGCATTCTCGCTGCGCTTCATCGCTGACGACTCGCTGTACGACCTGGAGCGCGCTCGTAGCATCGAAATTCCGCGTGATCACTATGGCTACGCCGGGCCGACCAAGTTTCACCTGGAAATCTGCTCGGTTGACGGCAGCAAGATAGTCGATAGCCCGTACTTCGACAGTGACCGCGAACGCCGTTACATGGCGGTCTGAGCTGCAGTTATTCGTACCCTGGCGCGCAGTTCGCTGCGCGCTGTCCTTGTGCCTAACAGGTGAACGTCCATGCAAAACCAAATCGCCCACTACGCCAACAAACTGGCTTTTGAAATCGACTCCTGGGATCTGAAAGAAGCCCAGAAAGGCAGCGCTGATGTCATCGTTCTGGATGTCCGCTCGGTAGACGCCTACGAGCGCGAGCACATCCCCGGTGCCATCTCGTTCCCGCATAAGCGGATGACCGCTGAGAACACCGAAACTCTGCGCCGGGACGCGCAATACGTCGTGTATTGCGACGGTATTGGCTGCAACGCCTCGACTGCCGGCGCCATGAAGATGGCCAGCCTGGGCTTCAAGGTTAAAGAGCTGATGGGTGGCCTGGACTGGTGGAAGCGCAGTGCTTTCCAGACCCGCACCCAGCAGTGCGCGACGCAGTCCGCTAACGAAGTGTGCGGTTGCAATTGAGTCCCCTCGGCACCGATCAGTGCCGAGTTCGATAACCCTAATGCAGTGACTGGAGAAGCAAATGCCCTACGTGAATATCAAAGTGACCGACACCGGCGTGACCAAGGAACAGAAGGCCGCCTTGATTGCCGGTGTGAGCAAACTGCTGAAGGACGTTCTGGACAAAGACCCGGCCGTGACCTTCGTGGTGATCGATGAGGTCAACCTAGATAACTGGGGGGTGGGCGGTGAGTCTGTGCGCGAGCGTGACCGTCGCAAGGCGCTGGAAAACCACTGACAGGTCGGCATAGAGCACATGCGGCGGGTATTTATGGCTGTTCGGGAGGCTAAACAATGGAGCTGATTTCGCCAGGGATGGCCCCTGAGTGGCTAATGGCTCTTCTGCTAACTGCGCTCTTCGCGGGCTATATGGACGCAATCGCCGGCGGGGGAGGCATCATCCAGGTGCCAATTCTGCTGCTGTCCGGCATGTCGCCGATCCATGTGCTGGCAACCAACAAAGCCATTGCCTTGATGGGGACCGCGAGTGCAACGGTGCGCTACATGTTGAGTGGACGAATCGTTTGGCGCGTTGTGCGGATTGTCGCTGTGCCGTGCATTCTGGCGGCCTTCCTGGGTAGCCAGCTGGCCATGATCACTCCTGACTGGATTTTGGAGCTGAGCATCCTCGCCTGTCTGCTGGTGGCTTTGCTCGTGGCGCTGCTGGTCAAGACCGATGGCGAGTTTGAAGTGCTGCCCAGGCTATCGGGCCGTCGAATCATTGCCAATCTGGTACCGGTCGGGCTCTACGATGGCTTCTCGGGGCCTGGCACCGGTGTGTTCCTGATGCTGGTGAATCATGTGCGCTTAAAGCTCGATCTGCTTTCGGCTACGGCAACCACTAAACCGATCAACCTCATCGCCAACCTCGGCGGGGTGGTCGCGTTTGTCCTGGCCAGTAAGGTGATTTGGGCGGTGGCCATCCCCATGATTCTGGCCAACTCACTGGGCGGTTGGCTTGGCAGCCATTGGGCAATCAAGAAGGGCGCTCCGTTTATCCGGGTTGTGCTGCTGATGATGCTCGTCGCGCTGACCACCATGACAGTGTGGAAATTTACCCATGCGTTTCTTTAGTCCTGAGCCAGTGCCAAGGCTTTCAGTCGGTGGCCGACGTTTGCGATGGCTTCAATTGCCGGCATCAGCTCTTGGCCGTGAACCGACAAGCTGTATTCGACACTGGGTGGGGAGGTCGACAGCACTTGGCGGATAACCACACCGTCAGCTTCAAGCTTCTTCAGGCGTGCGCTGAGAATCTTTGCGGATATTTCAGGGATATCGACCTTCAACTCGGTAAAGCGCCGTGGTTGCTGGCTCAAGTACCAGATTATGTTCGGGGTCCAGGCCCCGCCGATAATGGCCAAACATACACTTAGCGGGCAACTTTCTGGGGGCGGCTTAACGTGATTGCGACGTCTCTGGAGCATTGCGGTGTTCCTCAAAAAAACAAGGTTACTAAATGGTAACCACTGGTTTTAATAATCGGGTTTATCTCGGTATACAAAGGTAACCGAGGGTGCCTAAACTTCCTCCTGCAGAACTTTAGTCTACATCCAAAAACGCAGAAGCGTTAATCAGGTTCAGTTGGCAATATCAATGGCCAGTGGCCATGGCTTGTACAAGTGAAGCAGGGCGGATCGGCATATTTTGCCAGTCTCATTCATAAAGCGTTAATTCGCAAAATTAAGGGAATATCTATGTATAAGTTAATTTACATGCCAGGTGCTTGTTCGTTGGCGATCCACGCGTTGCTCAATGAGCTCAAGCAAGATGTCGAGGTTGTCGACCGCAGCAAGGCCGTTGATTTTGACAAGCACGAGTCGCGCGGTATGGTCCCGGTGCTCATTGATAATGGGCAAAGCATCCGCGAAGGTGCGGCCATCATTCTCTATCTTCTCGAAAAACACAAAAATAACATGATCCCGGAAAGCGGTCTGGAAAAAGCCCGCTTTGTTGAGTGGATAATGTTCGCCAACGCCACCATGCACCCTGCATACGGCCGCCTGTTCTTTATCGGTAAAACCATGGAAGACGGCCCAGCCAAACATCAGGCGTTGAACGCGGCAGCTGATGCCATCAGCACTCTGTGGCAGGCAGTTGAGCGTCAATTGAAAAATGCTAATTATATTTTTGGCGAGCAGATCACGGCAGTGGACTTTATGCTGGCTGTTTATGCGAGCTGGGGTCAGTACTTTCCGGTCGACATTATCATGGGCGATAAAGTACGCCGTCTGATTGCCGCTGTTAATGCTCAGCCGGCATTCATAAAAGCAGTTGAAGATGAAGCTGCCGCGTCTGCGTAAATAAAACTACGGAAGCGGAAAGTGCTGCTGTTACGTAGTGCTTTTCGCTTGCGAAATTATTTATCTGTGTCGCAAATGATTTTATTCAGCGTGCTTGATGCCGGAGGTATATATGAAACTTGTATATGTAGCAGATCCCATGTGCTCCTGGTGCTATGGGTTCGGTAAGCAGCTGTCGGTCGTGATGAAAGCGCTACCCGAGATCCAGCTATCCATTGTCGTTGGCGGCGTACGGGCCGGCTCCACCGAGCTGCTGGATGACAACGGCAAGAACTTCCGTCTCTCGCACTGGGAGCGTGTTGAGGCCGCCAGCGGTCTGCCGTTTAATCGTGAGGCATTTATCGCGCGCCAAGGTTTTGTCTACGACACCGAGCCAGTGTGCCGCGCGGTCGTCACTGCGCGCCGCCTCGCCCCTAAAGGCCCGTTGCTGGATGTCTTTCGCGCTCTGCAGCATGCCTTCTACGTCGATGGCGAAGACACCACTGACAGTGTCTCTCTGGCGCGGATCACCGCTAAAGCGCTCGGCTTGGCTGGGTTCGCAATTAGCGCGGCGACTGTGCTGGATGAGTTCAATGCCCAGGCAACGATGATTGAAACCCAGGCTGACTTCGCCAAGGCAAGGGTCTTGGGCGTCACGAGTTTTCCGTCGCTGATGTTGTTCAACAACGGTGTGCTCTCTTCGGTAGCGCCAGGCTACATCGGCGCGGATGAGTTGCTTGAACGACTGGAACGCCATCTTGCATCGCTTGCTGTCTAGCGAAAGAGGCTGCGATGTTGCGCGAGTTGCTTTGTACGACTACCACAGGACCAGGTGCATGAGCTTTTTCAAAGATCTATCCCTTTCGACCATTAACGCCGGATTCGTGACTGTGCTGGTGGGGTTCACCAGTTCGGCCGTTCTGGTTTTTCAGGCCGCCCAGTCATTGGGCGCAACGCCGGCGCAGGTGGGTTCCTGGATGCTGGCCCTGTGTGTCGGGATGGGCGCCACCGGCATTGCCCTGTCTCTGCGCTATAAGGCGCCTATTGCGATTGCCTGGTCGACGTCTGGCGCAGCCATGCTGATCAGCGCCGGCGGCAGCGTATCGCTGCAGGAGGCCACCGGGGCCTTTATCGTCTGCGGTGTGCTCACCGCCATTTGTGGCTTCAGCGGTTGGTTTGAGCGGATCGTGAAACGCATTCCTGTTGAGATCGCCGCGGGCATGCTGGCCGGCATTCTCTTGCGCTTCGGCCTGGATGCCTTTGGCGCCATGCAGACTCAGTTCGCTTTGGTTTTCCCCATGCTGGTGTCCTATTTGCTGGCGCGGCGGATGGTCCCGCGTTACGCCGTAGTGGTGCCTCTGGTGGTGGGTATCTGCCTCGCCGCGGCTAAGGGCATGCTTAACTTCAGGGGCGTAGATTTTGACTTGGCAATGCCTGAGTTCGTCGGGCCAGTGTTCACCCTGAAGGCCATGATCGGTGTCGCGGTGCCGTTGTTCGCGGTAACCATGGTGTCGCAGAATCTCCCCGGTCTGACAGTCCTGCGCGCAGCCGGGTATGCAACCAAGAGCTCTCCGCTGATCGGCTGGATCGGTGTCAGTACCGTCGTTCTTGCGCCGTTTGGTGCCTATGCATTGAATCTGGCGACCATCA
>MHZN01000013.1 GCA_001830395.1 Pseudomonadales bacterium RIFCSPLOWO2_12_59_9
CCCCTGGGTCTCTAACCACAGGGCTTCGGCAACCGTGGTGGCCGAGGCGATCACCTTGCTGCCCCAACTGCGTACCTGGGCCAGCAACTCAGAGGACGGCAGACCAAAGTGAAAACTCAGCACCGCCGGGCGAAATTCAGCCAGCAGCTCGGCGGCCGCGGCGCTAAAGGGCGCGCGACCGGGACCATTGGGAATCTGGCTAGCGTCCAGCCCCAACTCTGCGTAGTAAGGCGCCAAGGCGGCGCGCCAACCGGCCTCGCGGGCGACGTCAGGCGCTGGCGGGCTATGACAGAAGAAATTGATATTGAAGGCTTTGCCGGTCTGCGCCTGGAGGGCAATAAGCTCACTGCGCAGCGCCTCCAGGCTGAGCATGGCCGCCGGTAGCGAACCCAGCCCGCCGGCATTGCTGACCGCCACGGCCAGACGATGGTCCTGCACGCCAGCCATCGGCGCCTGGATGATAGGCAACTCGATGCCCAATAATTGCTGCAGTGTCATGACCTGAACTCCCTTCAAGATGATCCTGGTGGGCGGCCCGCGCCACCCGTAAAAGCATCGCGGCCAAGGCCGCTCCTAGAGTAGCTGCGTTGCCGCATCTAGAAGCGGGCTTGGCCGCGTGTGTTGCCGCTGAGTCTGCAGCGGTTTTAGTCCGCCAAACCGACGTACATATTTTGCACATCGTCATGGGCGTCGAGAGCGGCGAGAAAAGCTTCGACTTCTTCCAGCTCGGAATCGTTCAATGTCACGGTATTTTTTGGCCGATAACCGAGCTTGGCCGAGACCACGTTAAAACCGTAAGTCGGCAAGGCGCGGCAGACGATGTCCATGTCCGCGGGTTCGCTGAGAAACAGCGTGCTGCCCTCTTCGTCACCCGGTTCAAAGTCTTGCGCGCCGGCTTCGATGGCGGCCAGCTCCGGATCGGCATCGCCGCTGGCAGGTGTGGCTTCGATCATGCCC
The DNA here is from genome assembly GCA_001830395.1 of Pseudomonadales bacterium RIFCSPLOWO2_12_59_9. GTDB lineage: Bacteria > Pseudomonadota > Gammaproteobacteria > Pseudomonadales > Pseudomonadaceae > Aquipseudomonas. The sequence goes on from MHZN01000013.1 coordinate 958, forward strand.
AGATAGTCGAAATCCCAGGCCACCGAACCAGAAGCGCCGAGCTGGCCCTTGCGAAACAGCACGCGGATTTCCGCCACGGTGCGGTTGGTGTTGTCGGTCAGGCACTCAATGATCACCGGCACCCGGTGCGGAGCAAAACCCTCGTAGGTCAGGTGCTCGTAATGCACGGTGTCGCCGAGCAGACCGGCGCCTTTTTTGATCGCCCGCTCCAGGGTTTCCTTGGGCATCGAGGCTTTTTTGGCTTGCTCGACCACCAAACGCAGGCGCGGATTCATGTCGATGTCGGCGCCGGCGCGGGCGGCGATGGCGATTTCTTTGGCCAACTTGCCGAACACTTTGCCGCGGGTATTGGCGGCGGCTTCTTTACCCTTAACTTTCCACTGTGCGCCCATGATGACTCCTCGAGACTGGGAACCGGCTTTATGGACTGAAGCAGGTTCAAACAAATATACGTGGCGCTGCACTCGCCACGGTTTTAATCAACGGCGGTTTTATACACCCAAAGCCGCAGAAAATCCTTAGGCGCACGACCGGGCGGCCGTGCCGCAAGTCTGTAGGAAGGGCTTTAGCGACCCACATGGATGTGGGAAATGCGCTGAGCCATATGGAACGACCGCCGCCCGCGATAAGGCAAAAGCATCGCGGCTAAAGCCCCTCCTACCGTTTACACGGCATAGCGTTTATCCAGCGCGCTGTAACCCAGACCGACACTTTTGTGTACTTTCAGCTGCACCGGAATGCGCTCCTTCAGCGCCTCGACGTGGCTGATGACGCCGATCATCTTGCCGCTGGCGTTCAGCGTATCCAAGGCATCCAGGGCCACCTCCAGAGTCTCGCCATCCAGGGTGCCGAAGCCTTCGTCGAGGAACAGCGAGTCGATGCTGGTCTTGTGACTGACCAGGTCGGACAGCGCCAAGGCCAGAGCCAGACTGACCAGAAAGCTCTCGCCGCCGGACAGGGTTTTGCAATCGCGGGCCACGTCGCCCTGCCAGGTATCCACCACCTCCAGCTCCAACTCGCCACTGCTGCGCCGCGCCAACTGATAGCGGCCGTGCAGGCGTTGCAGCTGTTGATTGGCCAGATAGACCAAATGATCCAGCGTCAGGCCCTGGGCGAACTTGCGGTACTTGGCACCATCGGCCGAGCCGATCAGGCTGTTGAGTTGCTGCCAGAGGTCGTACTCGGCTTGCTTGGCGCCAATCTCGGTAAACAGCTGCTGCAAGCTCTGCCGGCGCAGCTCATCGCCCTGCAGCTGGGCGCGCAGTTCACCTTGGCGCTCACTGAGGGTTTTGCTCTGGCTCAGCAAGCCTTGTAGCTGTTCATCCAGCTGGCCGCGACTGAGCTGGGTTTGCGGCGCAGCCAGCAACTGGGCCACGCTCTGCTCGCTGGCGGCTTTAAGGGCGCGGGCTTCGGTCAGCAGCTTGTCCAGTCGCGCCTTGAGACTGCGCAGACTGCTCTGTTGCTCATCACTTAACAGCGCCGCGACAAAGGCCACTTCATCGGCGAACGGGCTTTGCGCCAGGGCGGCGAGCCAGTCGTGCTGGCGACTGGTCAGGGCCTGCTGCTCCTGGGTCAGTTGCTCGCTGAGACTCTGCTGTTTGCCCAGTAGCTCGCTGACCTGTTGCTGCGCCACCTGGTACTGGGCCTCGACTTGCGCCAGCGACAGTTGCGCCAAGGCTGTCGCGGCCAAGTCAGCCAGATCGGCCAGCCCCAGGGCAGCCCAACGCTGCTGCCAGAGTGCTTGCAGCTGACTGGCGGCCTGCAAGCCGTGCTCAAGATCACGCTGGCGAGCTTCCAGGTCACGCAGTTGCTGTTGCTGTTGCTGCCAGAGCCGCCACTCCTGCTCGCGCTCACGCAACCAGCTGGCACCGTCAGTTGGCAGGCTGTAACCGAATGCCGCCAGCGTCTGACTGAGCGCGGCAGACTGCTGGCTGTGTTGCTGTTGCAGTTGCGCCAGGCGCTCGGCCAGCTCGCTCAGTTGCTGCTGCTGATTGAACCAATCTTTATTCAGCAACGCCTGTTGTTGCTCTAGCTCATTGCAGCTTTTGTCCGACTGCTGGCAAAGGCTGCGGGCGTTTTCCAGCGCCGCCTTGCGGCTGTCGAGCTGCGCCAGCCGTTGCTGCAGGCTGGCCTGCTCGCGGCTCTGCTGTTGTTTGGCGGCGCTCAAAGCGGCGGCATCGGCCAGCTGCAGCCCCAGCGCCTGACACTGTTGCTGCCAGTGCTCGGCCTGCTGCTGACGCTGATCGCCACAGCGCTGCAGTTGCAGGCTTTGCTGCTGAACCCGCTCGGTGAGGGTGGCCAGTTCGGCCTTGAGGGTTTCGCCCTGCTCCTTGAGCGACTCCAGCGCGGCACTCTTGGCCTGCAGCGTCTGCTCGGTAGCCGACACATCCAGCACCCGATAATCGGCAATCGCCGGGTGCGTGTGGGAGCCACACAGCGGGCAGGCATCGTCCGCCTGCAATTGCGCGCGATAGGCCTCCAGGGCCTGAATGCGCTGCTCCTGCTTGAGCAGTTGTTCCTGGTCGCGCACCTGCTGGGCCAGGTCTTTGTACTGGCTGCGCAAGGCCGTCAGCGCCTGTTCTTTTTCACTTAACTGGCTGCGCTGGGTGTTCAGGCCGTCTTGCAACTGCGCGGCCTGCTGGGCCAGTTGTTGGCGCAGCAGCGCCAACTCGCCGAGCCTTTCCAGGCCGTGGCCTTGATTCAGCAGGTGCTGCCACTGTTCGCGCAGGGCCGCCTCATTAGCGCCCCGGGTCTCGCTCAGCTGCTGATCGAGCTGCGCCTGTTCGAACTCTTGCTGCTGTTGCGCCTGCTGCCATTGACTGCGCGCCGCCAGCAAACTCAGTTGTTGTTCGGCCAGTTGCCGGGCCTTGGATTCGAGCTGCTGGCCACCCTGCTGTTGCTTGGCGGTGTGACTGCTGCTGTCTGCGGCCAGTTGCTGCAACTGCTCGAACTGCCCAGCCCAGGCGCGCAACTGCTCACCCAACTGACTGCGCTGCGGCTGCTCGGCCAACTGGGCGTCGAGCTGGGCGCGCTGGAGCTGTAAGTCGGCCAACTCGGCCTGCCGCGCCTGGGCCAAAGCTTGGCTCAACCGACAGGCTTGCCAGAGGTGCTGACTGACTTGCCCAACGGCCTGCTGCTGGGCGTTAGCGGTGTGCGCCAGGGTCTGTTCAAGCTGCTGCACGGCCTGCTGAGCCTGTTGCCTGGCGACGTAGCCTGGCTGCAACTTGCTGGCCGGCTCGCTGGCCGCCAGCTGCTCAAGCTGCGGCTGCGCATCGGCCAACTCCAGCAGCGCTTGCTGCTCATGGTGCTGGGCTATTTGTTGCTGATTTTGCGCCTTGGCCAGGTCCTCGCACCACTGCCGTTGCCGCTGCAGTTGCTGTTGTTGACGGAGCAACTCGGCTTCATCGGCCAACAGCTGTTGCGCCTCGGCCTGCAACTCGCTGCGCTGCGCCTCGCTGAGCAGTTCCACACCATCGGCGCGGGCGCGCAGCTGATCCAACGCGGCCTTGACCTCGCGAGTCTGCTCGAACACCCGCTGGGAAATCTGCCCGTAAATGTCGGTGCCGGTCAGCTCCTCCAGCAGCTCGGCGCGCTGGTTAGCGTTGGCCTCCAGAAAGGCGGCGAAACCGCCCTGGGCCAGCAGCATCGACTTGGTGAAGCGCTCGAAATCCAGCCCGGTGAGACTCTCGGTCAGCTTGAGCTTTTCATTCAGTTTGTCGGTGAGTATCTGCCCGACGCCGCTGCTTTGGTCGATTTGCACCAGCTCGACCTTGGGTGCCTGCAACGCGCCATCGCTCTTGTCGCGGGCCCGGCGCTGACTCCAGAAGGCGCGGTAATGCTGGTCTTTGACCGCAAACTCGACCTCGGCCAGGCAGTCGGCGGTGTGCCGGGTCAGCAGTTCGTTGCTGCTGGCCGACAGCGTGCTCATCCGCGGTGTGCGGTGGTACAGGGCCAGGCAAATCGCATCCAGCAGGGTGGTTTTGCCGGCGCCGGTGGGGCCGGTGATGGCGAACAGGCCGTTGTCTTTGAAGGGTTCGGCGGTGAAATCAATCTTCCATTCACCCTTCAGCGAGTTGAGGTTTTTCAGGCGCAGGCTGAGGATCTTCATGCTTGCTCCTGCGTCAGCTCGGCCACCACTTGCTGGTACAGACCGGACAAGCGCACCTGCAGCTCGGGTTCGAGGGTTTCGCTGACGAGGCGCTGGGCGAACACCTCGGTCACGCTCAGCTCATCCAGGGTTTCCCGACTGGCGCTGGTCAAACCGGCCAGCGCAGTGCCGCGCTCGCGGCGGATGCGCAGCACCTCAACCGGCAAGCCTTCGCACAAGGCCTGAATCCGTGGCTGCAAATCGCTCAGGTAATCATCGGCAGTCACCAGCACTTCCAGCCATACCGGCTTATCAAGCGTGCCTTGGGTGGCGGCATCCGCTATGGCGCTGTGCAGCTCGGCCAAGCTGCCACGCAACGACTGCAAGGGCTGAAAACGTGGCACCGGCAGCGCGGTGATCTGCTGCAAGCCGTCGCTATTCAAGTCCACCAGCAGCACTTCCTTCTGCTGCTTGGCCTCATCGAAACTCAGCGGGATGGGCGAGCCGCAGTAGCGGATATGCTCCAGGCCGCCGACCTTCTGCGGCCGGTGAATATGCCCCAGGGCGATATAGGCCGCCGGCGGGAAAGCGCTGGTGGGGAAGGCCTCCAGGCTGCCGACATAGATCTCGCGCACCGACTCGCTGGCGCTGGCGCCGACGGTAGTCAGGTGACCGGTGGCGATAATCGGCAGCTGGCCGCCCAGCTCATCGCGCTTGCTTTCGGCCAAGGCATACAACTGTTGATAATGCTGCTGAATCGCCGTCTGCAGCCCCAGCTGTTTGTCTTGCGCACTCTCACCGGCCTGGCTGTGCAGCACATCGCGAGGGCGGATAAAGGGGATGGCGCAGAGGATCGCGCCAGGCTGACCATCGCGCGTATGCAGCACCAGCAGTTGCTGCTCAAGCTCGGCGCAGACGCCGGGAATCACTCGGGTATTGAGTTGCGCCAGCAGAGTCTTGCTCTCACCGAGCATGGCCACCGAATCGTGGTTGCCGCCCAGCACCAGCAGCTCGGCGCCGGTCTGACGCAGCTCGACAATAAAATGGTTGTACAGCTCACGGGCATAACTGGGCGGCGCGCCGGTGTCAAAAATATCCCCGGCCACCAGCACCGCGTCCACCTGTTGCGCCTGCACCTGCTCGACCAGCCAGGCGAGAAAGGCCTGATGCTCGGCCTGGCGGGTCTTGCCCATAAAGTGCTGGCCCAGGTGCCAGTCGGAGCTGTGCAGAATGCGCATGGGCAATCCCTTGAAGAAACGATGACGCATATTACTGTCTAGAGCGCTGCATCGCCCAACTGACTAAGCTTAACGATCAAGCTTAACCATCAAGCTTAACCACCACGCCCAACCCAGGACCCGCCCATGCGCCGCATTCTGCTTGACCTGAAAATCATCTTGCAGGCCAACCTCTGGCTGCTGCCGGTGCTGGCCGGGTTACTGGGAGCGGTGTTCTATCTGGTGGCGCCGCCGCCGTCGATGTCCGCGGTGATGGCCACCGGCAGCGCCGGCGGGGGTTATGCGGCCTTTGCCGAGAAGCTGAAAACCGAGCTGGCCAAGCAGGACTTCGAGCTGATTTTAGTGCCCAGCGCCGGCTCCCAAGACAACCTGCAACGGCTGTTGGACGATCAGGGCGCGGTGCAACTGGCGCTGGTGCAAAGCGGCCTGGAGCGCCAGCTGCCGGCCGAAGACTTTGCTCAGTTGCAGGGCTTGGGCGGCATGTACCAGGAGCCGCTGTGGTTGTTTTTTCGCAGCGATTTAAAGCTCGACCGGATTGCCGATTTATTGCCCCTGCGCCTGGCCCTGGGCGTGCCCAACAGCGGCACCTTGGCCGCCAGCGCGGCAATTTTAGAGGTGAACGAAATTCTCCCGGCGCAATACCCGGCCAACTGGCAAAACAGCGGTGGGCCTGATGCCGCGCAAGCGCTGATGAATGGCCAGCTGGACGCCGGCTTCTTCGTCGCCCCGGCGGAAAACCCCTTGATCCAACAACTGGCGGCGCACCCGCAACTGAAACTGGCCAGCTTTCACCGCGCCGCCGCCTACCAGGCGCGACTGCGTTACTTACGCAAGGTGACCATAGGTGAAGGCCTGCTGAACCTGGCGCAAAACCGTCCCGACCATGAGCTGGTGATGCTCGCGCCAGTCGCCACCCTGGTGGTCAACTCACGCTTTAACCCGGCGCTGACCCCGCTGATTTTGCAGGCCGCCCGCGATGTAATGCAGGCCGGCACCCTGCTCGACCCACCCGGCGCCTTCCCCAGCGCCAGCCCGCTGACCTTCGAGCTGGCCCGCGATGCCGAGCACTACTACAGCAGCGGCCTGCCCTTGCTGCAGCGCCATCTGCCGTTTCGCATCGCCTCCCTGGCGGACCGTTACATCATCTTGCTGATCCCGCTGCTGGTGATCCTCTTTCCGCTGTTCAAGGCAATTGGCCCACTGTACCGCTGGCGCATTCGCACCCGCATCTACCGCTGGTACAAGTACCTGCGCGAGATCGACCGGCAGCTGGACGCCGGCACCCTGCCGGCCGTGCTCGACGCCGAAATCGCCCGCCTGGAGCAGCTGGAGGAGCAACTGGCCAAGGTCGAGGTCCCGCTGTCCTACTCCAACGAACTGTACGAACTGCACGTGCACCTGCGCTATGTGATCGAACGGCTGCAGGCTTTGCAGCAGCGGCGCAGCAAGCTCGGGTAAACTGCGCGGCTATGCCCCGGACGCGCCTTCGCCTGCTACGTCCGACACCCAAGCACCGCGTTAGAGAGACCGCCCATGCCGATTCGCCATTGCATCGTCCACCTGATCGAGAAAAAACCCGATGGCACCCCGGCGGTGCTGCATGCGCGGAGCACCGAGCTGGCCGAGTCGCAGTCCATCGAGAACCTGCTGGCCGACCTCAACGACAGCTATAACGCCAAGCAGGGCAAGGCCTGGGGCTTGTTTCACCCGGAGTCCAGCGTCTACCCGTTCAGCGGCTGGCTGAAGACTTATCTGGAAGGTGGCCAGGACTTCACCCAGTTCAGCCGTCAGGCGGTCGAGCAGCTGCAAAAGCTGATGGAAGAATCCAACCTGTCCACCGGCGGCCATGTACTGTTCGCCCACTACCAGCAAGGCATGACCGACTACCTGTCGATCGCCCTGCTGCACCACAGTGAAGGCGTGGTGGTCACCGATGCCCTGGACGTGACGGCGGCCAAGCACCTGGACCTGAGCCAGCTGCACCTGGCGGCGCGGATCAATATCTCCGAGTGGCAAAACAACGCCAACTCCAAGCAATACATCTCCTTTATCAAGGGCAAGAACGGCAAGAAGGTCTCGGAATACTTCCGCGACTTTATCGGTTGCCAGGAAGGCGTCGACGGCCCCGGCGAAACCCGCACCCTGCTCAAAGCCTTCAGCGACTTCGTCGAAAGCGAAGACCTGCCGGAAGAAGCCGCCCGCGAGAAAACCCAGGCGCTGGTCAGCTACGCCAGTAGCCAGAGCAAAATCGGCCAGCCGGTGGGGCTGCAAGAGCTGTCCGGCTTGATCGACGAACAACGCCCGCAGGCCTTCTACGACCATATCCGCAACAAGGACTACGGCCTGTCGCCGGAAATCCCGGCGGACAAGCGCACCCTGCAGCAGTTCCAGCGCTTCACCGGGCGCGGCGAAGGCCTGTCAATCAGCTTCGAATCGCACTTGCTGGGCTCGAAAATCGAGTTCGACGAGGCCCGCGACATGCTGATCATCCGCCAGCTGCCGACCCAGCTGCGCGACCAACTCAAGCGCCGTAAAGACTGATGCACGAGCGGCTGCCCGACCTGCTGCTGGACAGCTGTCGCTGTGACCCGGCGGCGCCCTTGGCGGGCGATCCGGCGCGCACCTTCGGCCTGCACAAAGGCGCCAGCAACCCACGCCTGACTGCGCTCAAAAGCTACCTGGACGAACAGCAGCAATTGCTCTGGGCCAATCGCCAACAGGCCGTGTTGCTGTGGCTGCAGGGCCCGGATTGTTCGGGCAAAGACGGGGTCATCCGCCAGCTGTTTTGCGGGCTTAATCCGCAAGGGGTGCAGGTCAGCAACTTTCAGCTGCCCAGCGCCGCGGAACGCGCCGAACACTTCCTGGAGCGTTATCGCCGGCGTCTGCCGGCGCCCGGCAGCATCGGTGTTTTCAATCGCACCCCCTATGAAGGGGTGGTCGCGGACCGCCAGGATGGTTTTATCCAGGCGCGAGAAACGGCCCCGCGCCTGGAGCAAATTGCCCAGTTTGAACGCCAGCTGCAGGCTGAGGGCATCCACCTGCTCAAGGTGTACCTGCAAATATCCCCGGCCGAGCAGTTCAAGCGCCTGCGCAAACGCCTGTTAACCCCGCGCAAACACTGGAAACTCAGCCCCGCCGACCTGCAAGGTCACCGTCAATTCCATCAACACCAAGCCGAATGGGCCAGCACCCTCAGCGCCAGCCAGCGCCCCGAAGCGCCTTGGTATGTGCTGCCCGCCGATCACAAATGGCTGCGCAACCTGCTGCTGGCCAGCCTGCTGGCGCGCCAGTTCGAGGCCCTCCAGCAACAGTGGCCAGCGCCGCCGCTGCCCTTTAGCTTGGCGCAACTGCAGCAAGCGACGCCGAGCAGCAACTAAGCCCAAGCGCCGCCCGCCACCACTGTATCGCCCGGCAGTCATGGTCAACAGCCGATGGGACACTGCTTGTCGGCATGCGCCGTGGTGCGCTACCGTCGCGCCCATGCCGCCCCTCATTCAGATAAGGAAGTCCTCATGTCCATTTCAAGCATCGTCACCCTCGCGATCATCGCCGCGCTGGTGTTCTACATCATCAGCATTTACAACCAGTTGGTGACCCTGCGTAATCGCTTTCAAAATGCGTTTTCGCAGATCGAGGTACAACTCAAACGCCGCTATGACCTGATCCCCAATCTGGTCGAAACCGCCAAGGCCTATCTGGCCCATGAACGCGACACCCTGGAGGCGGTGATTGCCGCCCGCAATGGCGCGGTCAGCGGCCTGCAAGCGGCCGCCGCACAACCGGGCAATGCCCAGAGCATGGCGCAACTGGCCGGCGCCGAGGGCCTGCTGAACAACGCCATGGGTCGACTGAAAGTGACCATGGAAGCCTACCCCGACCTCAAAGCCTCGGCCAATATGCAACAACTCACCGAAGAGTTGAGCAGCACCGAGAACAAGGTGGCGTTTGCCCGCCAGGCCTTCAATGACGCGGTGATGGAATACAACACCAGCAAGCAAAGTTTCCCGGCGGTGTTCTTCGCCGCGAGCTTCGGCCATGCCAAGGATGCCAGCCCGCTGGAGTTTGCCGACAGTGCGGCGATTCAAGCCGCGCCGAAAGTGTCTTTCTAAGGCTGATTAGCGCGGGTTTAGCGATGAATTTCTTCGAGCATCAGGCCCGCGCCAAGCGCAACAGCGGCCGTTTGATTGTACTGCTGGCACTGGCGGTGATCAGCCTGGTCACACTCACCAGCCTGGTCCTGATGCTGCTGTTGCAAGTGTTTGGCGAGGTGCCGGCCTATTCGGCCGAGTCGCGCATCGGTCTCGACTGGTTGCTGGTCGGCCTTATCGCCACGGTGGTGATTGGCGTGGTGCTGCTGGGCAGCCTGTACAAAAGCAGCCAGCTGAGCAAAGGCGGCAAGGCCGTGGCCGAGCGCTTGGGCGGCCGGCTGATCAATCTCGCGCCGCAAAGCCCGGAGGAGCGCCGGATACTCAATGTGGTGGAAGAAATGGCGATTGCCTCGGGCACCCCGGTGCCGCCGGTGTATCTGCTCGACGACCCGGGCATCAACGCCTTCGCCGCCGGATTGACGCCACAAGACGCGGTGATCGGCATCACTCGCGGGGCGATTTTTTTGCTCTCACGCGACGAGCTACAGGGCGTGATCGCCCATGAGTTCAGCCATATCTTCCACGGTGATATGCGCCTGAACACCCGTTTGGTGGCGGTGCTGCATGGCATTTTATTGCTCGGATTAATTGGTGGAGAGCTGCTCGACAGCAGCACTAATCGCAGCCTGCGCCTAAGCGGTGGCTCGAGTGGCCGGAATAAATCTGCCGGCGTGCTTATCGCCATCGGCTGCGCCTTATGGGTGCTTGGTTATACCGGGACTTTTTTCGGCAACTTGATCAAGGCGGCAGTCAGTCGCCAGCGCGAATTTCTCGCCGATGCCGCCGCCGTGCAGTTCACCCGCAACGACCAGAGCATTGCCGGCGCACTGAAAAAAATTGGCGGCTATGCCGGCGGCTCACAGCTGCAGGCCAGCCACGCCGCCGAATTTAGCCATATGTATTTCGGCCCCGGCATTAGCCTGGCACTCAGTAGTCTGATGGACACCCATCCACCGCTGGAGGAGCGTATCCGCCGGGTCGAGCCGCGCTGGGACGGCAGTTTTCCACACGTGGTGCTACCGGCCGCGGCCTATAACAACAGCGCCGACGCCGAGGCGCCGGTGAGCGCCAATTGGGACGCCGCACTAAGCGGGCTAAGCGCCGCACCGAGCTACTCGCCACAGGCCGCCGAGAACGCCATCGAGCACATTGGCGAGCCGCAAGCCGCGCACCTAAGCGCCGCCCGCAACAGCTTACAGCGCCTGGCCGCACCACTAAAAGCCGCCGCCCACCGCAGCCTCGACGCCCAAGCGCTGGTGTATGGCTTGCTGCTTAGCCGCGAAGAACCGCAGCTGGGCAAGCAGCTTGAACTCTTGCGGGCGCAGCTAAACCCGGACATCGCTCTGGTGCTGCAACAGTTGCGGGGCGAGCTCAGCGCGCTGGCTGATGACCTGCGTCTGCCCTTGCTCGAACTGGCGATCCCGGCGCTTAAACAACTCGCCCCACAACAGTTCGTTGAGCTGAAAAAGAACCTAGTGCTGCTGGCCCAGGCCGATCGGGTGGTGAACCTGATGGAGTGGTCGCTGTTTCGTATCCTTGAGCGTAGCGTGCAAGGCCCGCGCCCCATCGATGGCCAATACCGGTTAAGCGAGATGGCCGCAGAATGCGCCGTGCTGCTCTCGGCCTTGGCTCACGCCGGCCATCACGCCCCCGAACTTGCCGCACAGGCCTTGGCCAAAGCCTGTGCGGCCCTGCCTTTTGAGCCGCTGACCTTGGCGGCCCGCAGTCCCGAGCTAAAAAGCCTGGACGCCGCACTGAAACGCCTAAGCCAATTACTGCCGCTGCAAAAACCTCGTTTACTCAAAGCCATGGCCATTTGCATCGCCCACGACGGCCGTATCAACGCCGCCGAGGCCGAGCTGATGCGCGCCGTCGCCGAGACCCTCGATTGCCCGATGCCACCGCTGCTCGGCGACTAAGCTGGTCAGTTGAGAGCTGCTGGCGGTAGCCGAACGACTGCAAGCAGCGGAGCACAGACCACCGGCGGCAGATCAACCTGAATATCCGGCCAAATGCTATTTGGCCGAAAAAACCAAAGCACATAGGCTTTTGGGGAATATCCAACACCAGCAACAGGCTTTATCATCAAGCCCAAAGCCTGTATAAAATAAAAATTGATTTTCATCATAAAAACATTAACAGCAACTTCGGCATACTTGACAGCAACAGCGCAAATGCTAGGTTTCACAAAGGTTTGCGCAACAGGTTAAACTCCCGAGGCCACTTGACAGAATGAACACAGAGTATTTAATCGCCCTAATTGGCAAAATAAAAATCGGCATCGATTGCCATGACATTCTTAATGTTTATCGGCAAGAGTTGAAAATAACGCCAGTTGCAAACCAAGAAGCTTTCTATATTGGCATCACCTCGCTGGCCAATCAAACCTTGCCGGTGATTGACTTGCGCAAGAGGGTGCATATGCCACCCGCCGCCGCAAGCGGCCCGCACAATATCATCACCTTTAAGACCGGCATGACCCGGCAACTGGCGATTCTGGTTGACGAAATCCTTGGCATGGAGGGGCTCAACTCAAGCTCACTACAAAAAGCCAACAGCAATCTGCACAATCAACAAGATAATTTAAATTTACTCTTCCCTGTGATTGCCACCCTCAAAGACCAGAGCCTATTGCATATCATGGACTCTACTTATCTCGACAACCTGAAACCCATTGACGAAGACAGTGGCGGCCTGGAGTTATTTTAATTTCACCGCCACTAATTAATATCACCGCACCCAACGCACAACTGCACCAGCAACTTAACCCTTAAAGTATCTACCCTCTTAAATACAAACAGTATTTATTTATACCCACAATTATAGGCTTGCTGCGGCTCTTGGGTAGCCTTGCGTTGCCCTCAAGAACATCCAGCCCCATCACTTGCTCTGGTAAGGCAAGCGGCTCCAGTCCAGTTGCAAGGGGAAGTTCCCGGCCTGTTGTAACGGCAAACCGGGGGCCACCAGAAAGCCCTGCATCAAGGCACAGCCGTGAGCCCGCAACCAGTCGCACTGCTCGACGGTCTCCACCCCTTCGGCGATCACCTCCAGGCCCAGGTTGCGACCCAGTTCGATGATGCTGCTGACGATGGCCGCATCGCGACTGGACTCGAGCATATTGCTAATAAACAGGCGATCAATCTTCAGGGTATCCAGCTCGAAATGCCGTAAATAGGCCAGCGAGGAATAGCCGGTGCCGAAGTCATCAATGGCCACCCGCACACCCAGTTGGCGCAACTGACGCAACTGTTCACGGGTGGTATCGAGATTCTGCATCAGGGCACTCTCGGTCACCTCGACTTCCAACTGGGCCGGGGCCATCTGCCGTTGTTCGAGCATCCGCCGTAAGTCATCGACCAGGTTGGGCATGCTGAACTGCACCGGACTGACATTTAAACTAAGCACCAACTGCTGACGATAACTCAGCGGCCAGGCCAGGAACTGACCGATACCGGTTTCGAACACCCAGTTGCCGACTCGATTGATCAGCCGGGTTTCTTCCAGCAAGGGGATAAACACTCCTGGCGACACAGTACCGCTGGTGGGATGTTGCCAACGCAGCAGCGCTTCGAAACCCCGCAGACGCCCGGTTTCCAGATAGATCTGCGGCTGGTAGACCAGCTCGAAATTGTTGTGTTCGATGGCCTGCCGCAGGCTTTCTTCGAGCATCAACCGCGAGCGGGCGCGACCGTTCATTTCCGGCGAAAAGAACCGGTATTGCTGGCGCCCGGCGCGCTTGGCTTCATACATCGCCATGTCGGCGGCGCGCAACAAGCCCTCGATGTCCTGGCCGCATTCGGGAAAACTGGCTATGCCGATGCTGACCCCCAGGGTTACCTCAACGCCATCAATGCTGTGGCGCACCGAGATCATTTCGATCAGTTTCTCGGCCACCTTGGCGGCATATTCAGGTTGCTCCAGCGAGTCGAGCAGCACGGTAAATTCGTCGCCCCCCACCCGCGCCAAGATGTCATAGGGACGCAACCCGGTGCGCAGTTGCTCCGCCACATGCTGCAGCACCTGATCCCCGGCCACATGGCCGAGGGAGTCGTTGATCCGCTTGAAACCATCCAGATCCAGGTACAGCACGGCGATCCGCTTACCGCTGCGCGCCACCCGCGCCAATAGCGATTCCAGCGCCTGGTGAAAGCCACGGCGATTGAGCAGCCCGGTGAGCGGATCGGTGATCGCCTGGGACTCCAGCTGAGCATGCAGGGCGCGCTCCACCGACATATCCAGCACCATCACCACCATCGAGCGCGGCAATTTCGACAGGGGGGAAAAGGACAAGGCCACCGGCAGCAGCTCACCGGCAAAGGTGCGCAGGCTAATATCGTGTACCCGGCGGGTTTCACCGCGCTGCCAGTAGCCATGGAACTCGCTGCCTTGCCAGCGGGCCGGCAAGTCATCGCGCTGCAAGTAAGACAGCAAGGCCGTGCCCTCCAGATCGGCCACCTCACCTTGCAGCATGTGCGCCACCGCCGGATTGGCAAATTGGATGCAGCCTTCCTCGCCCACCACCAGGATGCCTTCGGCGGCATTCGCCAGCACCGAGGCATTGAAGGCCTTGGCCCGCTCTAGCTCGAGACTCAGCTCATGCAGTTCTCGGCGACTCTGTTCATGTACCAACAAAGAGCGGATTTTGTGCCGCAACACCTGCGGATCGAAAGGCTTCAGGATGAAGTCCACCGCCCCACTGGCATAACCCTTGAGCATCGCATGCTGGGTTTGCGCGATGGCCGAAACGAAGATGATTGGCGTGAAGCGGGTGCGCGGACTGCCACGCATCAAACGCGCCACTTCAAAACCGTCCATCTCTGGCATCTGCACATCCAGCAGCACCAACTCGACGTCATTCTCCAACAAGCAACGCAGCGCCGCCTCGCCGGAGCCCGCGCTGCGTACCTGCCAGGCACCGTTCTCCAGCAAGGCCTGCATGGCGATCAGGTTTTCCTCCCGGTCATCCACCACCAGCAAGGTTGGGGCATTGCGTACGGCTTCATTTTGCAGCGGCATGATCGCCACCTCTTGGTCTGTCCAACCAGCGATAGAGAAGATTAAGCAGCTCTTGGCGAGCGACAGGTTTGGCCAGGTAGTCATCCGCACCGGCAGCCAGGCATTTTTCCCGGTCGCCTTTCATCGCATGGGCCGTTAAAGCAATGATAGGAATCACGCAGCCATACTCTTGTTTAAGTAGACGAGTGGCGGTGTAGCCATCCATGTTCGGCATGGCCATGTCCATCAGAATCAGCGCGAAACGTGCCTGCTGATAACAGGCCAAGGCCTCCACCCCATCGCGGGCCGCAGTGACCCGCAGCCCGAGTTCGTCGAGCAGCGCCATCAACGCATAAATATTGCGCACGTCATCATCGACCAGCAGCACATGCTGGCCCTGCAATTGCCGAGGACCGGGCGCGTCATTCACGGACGGCAGCGCCAGCTGCTCAGCAGCCACTCGCAAAGCCGCCAGCGCCGGCTCGCTCAAGACCTCCACCGGCAAGCGCACAGTGAATTCCGAACCCTGCCCCGCCTGGCTTTGCAATTGAATATCACCACCTAAGGCCTCGATCAGCTGCCGGGTAATCGCCAGCCCCAGACCGGTGCCGCCATAGCGCCGACTGGTCGAACCATCGAGCTGCTGGAACGCCTGAAAAATCCGCTCATGCTGCTCAGCCGCAATACCAATCCCGGTATCGCGCACCACCAGGCACAGGCAGGTCACCGTGGGTTCCAGGCCGCTTGACTCAATGCTGACCTGCAGTTCGACTTCGCCCTGATCGGTAAACTTCAAAGCGTTCGAGAGCAGGTTGCGCAGAATCTGGTGTAAGCGTACGCGGTCGCTGAGGATCATCTGCGGCACGTCATCCGCCACCCGCCGCAGCAGCCGCAAGCCTTTCAGTTCGGCCTGCGGGCGCATGCTGGCGTCCAGTTCCTGGAGCATTTCGCGCACATTCAGCGGCTCCAACGACAGCTGCACGCGCCCGGCCTCCACCTTGGCCAGGTCCAGCACATCATTGATCAGCTGCAACAAGTCACTGCCGGCCTTGTGCACGATGTCGGCATGCTGAACCTGCTTGCCGGTGAGATTACCGGTGCTGTTCTGCTTGAGCTGATCGCTGAGAATCAGAATGCTATTGAGCGGGGTGCGCAACTCATGGGACATGTTGGCGAGAAATTCGGTTTTATAGCGATTAGCCAGTGCCAGCTGCTCGGCCTGCTCGCGCAGCCGTTGCTCGGCCTCCTTGCGCGCACTGATGTCGATAATCACCGCCTGCACCAGCACATCATCACCGCTACGCAGCGGCGACAGCCCTACCTCCAGCGGAATTAGCTGGCCTTCACGATGGCGTCCGAACAGCTCGCGACTACCGCCCATGCGCCGTGGCTCCGGGGCCTTTTGGAAACCCTGACGCATGCCCACATGGGCGGCCCGCAATGACTCCGGCAAAAGCATCTCCACCGGCTGGTTAAGCAACTGCTCACGCGGGTAACCAAACATCTGCTCGGTCTGCTGGTTGACCATCACGATCAGCCCCTGACTGTCGACCAACACAATGGCATTCGGCGAAGCCTCCACCACCAAGCGAAAACGCTCCTCGGCGGCCTTGCGCGCGCTGATGTCGATGATTACCGCTTGCACCAGCACGTCCATCCCGCTGCGCAACGGTGACAGGCCAACCTCCAGGGGAATCAACTGGCCCTCGCGGTGCTGACCAAATAGCTCTCGGTTACCGCCCATGCGTCGCGGTTCCGGGGCCTTTTGAAAACCCTGGCGCATGCCCACATGGTTGGGGCGCAGCGCTTGCGGCAAGAGCATTTCGACCGGCTGATTGAGCAGTTGCGCGCGCGGATAGCCAAACATCTGCTCGGTCTGACGGTTAACCATCACAATCAAGCCCTGAGCGTCGACCAGCACCACGGCATTGGGCGAAGCCTCGACCACCAGGCGAAAACGCTCTTCACGCTCGTTCAGACGCTCGCTGAGCAGCTGCCGACTGGCCTGGGCACGGTCGCGCAGGTACAAATAGCCGCCCGCCAGCAAGGCCAGCAGCGCCGCCGCCAGTAATCCACCCCAGAGCCCAAAGCTGCGACTGCTATTGCCCAGCGTTTGCTCATACTGCGGCGTGCTACTGACCGCCAAGCGCCAATGCCGGCCATACAGCTCCAACTCGCGGATTTGCTGCAACAACGGCGGATGCTGGCCCACCACCTGAGCGCTTAACAGTGGTGCATCACTGGCGCCGCTGTCGGCCAATTGCAACTGGAACAGGGCGCTGCGTTTACCGAGCAAACCGGCCAGCAGCTCTTCGGTGCGGAATGCCCCGTAAACCACCCCAAGCAAGGCCGCGCGGCGCTCACCCAGACTGCCCAGCGGCGCGTGCGGGCGGTAAACCGGAATAAACAGCAGCACTCCCGAAGGCGCCGCCGGGGCGGATTGCTGCTGCAGGTGCAAGGGCCCGCTGAGCACTGCGGCGCCGCTGTCGCGGGCCTGTTCCACTGCCTGGCGACGTAGCGGTTCGCTGAGAATATCGAAACCCGGCACGCTCAGGCTCAGCGCATCGGGCGGGGCCAGATAGGTGACGATCAGGTAATCATCGCGAATGCCCGGAGGGAATAGCTGCAGCGCAGCACCTGTCGATTGCCGTTCACCTTCAAGAAAAGCTTGCAGCTGTTGCTTAGGCAGGTAGTGCGCCCAACCCAGCGCCTGAATGTCGGGATAACTCTGTTGCAGTTGGCTGGCCGCCTGCTGCCAGACCTGCCGCGAAACCTCGCTGCTGTCGGCAAACAGGCCCGCCATGCCGCGCAATAACACTTCATGGGCGCGCATGCGATCAGCGATGCGCTGGGCAATATCATCCACCGTCAGCTCGAAGTCCTGCTCGCTCTCCAGGCGATCACTGGCTTGCAGCACATACCATTGCCAACTAACCAGACCACCTAAGCCGGTAAACAGCAGTACGGCCACCAGCAGTGGCAACCAAGTGAACCGGGATAACAGCTTGGGCCCTTCATCCATGTGACCTCCAGAGCACCGACAACCTCGGCGGCTCCAACTTGCAACAAACAACTATTTGACGCCGCATTACCGACACCGCATGAACTGTTGAGTAGTTTAGTCAGGAATAGCCCGATTTCAGCCGCACCGGAAGTCGTACGACGAGTGGCAGCATGCCGTTATGGGCAAAATGCCAGTACGCTGAACATCCGCCACAGCCTTGGCGTCCCCAAGTATCGGCACAACCGCAGCAATCAAGCCGTTAAACTCGGCGAGAATAGCCGTCTGGCCGCGATTGCCAGCTAAGCTCGGCACCAACCCAAGGATCATTTGCAACAGGACACTCAGTGACCAAAACTTCGCCCAAAAACCGCCACGCGCGCCATAACCCAACCGCAGCCATGCCGTCGTGCTTTATCTGGGAGGGAGAAGTGCTGGTGCTCAATATCCTTGGCCAGCCAAGCGCCAAGGTCGATGCGATAGGTCAAGTGAGCGGATCGCAACTGAATGTCAGCGTCACCGCCGCGCCGCGCTTTGGCCGGGCCACTGACCATATGCTGGCGTTTTTGGCGCCACTGTTTGCGGTCGAGGTTGGCGATATTGAAGTGGTGTTTGGTCGTTTCAATGTCAATAAACAGTTGCGGATCAAGGCGCCGAAACGCCTGCCCGCCGTGCTGGCGCGGTTGCAGCCAGACTAACCCTGGAGCGCGCCAGCCGGGCCGGCGCGGCAAAGATCAAGCCCGCATCAAACCGCCGTCAGGCTAAATCCAAAGCGTGGGAAGTGCACATGCACGCTGCCGGCACGCGGGTCTTCACTGCGTACTATCAACTCCTCAGCGCCGGCAAACAGCAACTCACCCAGCACCGGATCGACGCCGTAATCGGTCGCGGCAATCGCCACCTGCTGACCGAGTGCAAAACCCTCGACTGCATTAAACGCCTCATCCGGCAAAGCCGCCGGCGTGGCCTGACGGGCGATCTCGATGGCCGCCGCGGCCTCCATTTGCACCAAAGAGCCATGGCCGAAACCCAGTACACGGTCCAGCCAGGCAGCCACTAAGGGGTAGTCATCCACCAGCGGTGCGGTGACCGGCGTGGCCCTGAGAAACCACAGCGAATGGGCCATGGCAAAGTCCGCCAGCGAGGCCTCGCCACACAGAAAATCACCGGCTTCGCGGGACAGCTGCTGCTGCAATCGGGCCATCAAGGTTGGCCATTGCTGCTTGGCCTGGGCCAAGGGTAAACGGCTGGCGGTGCCGCCACTGAACAACCCGGCACGATCAGCCATAAAACCCTTGATCGCCGCCGGGGGCAGATTGCCAAAGCGCAGGGCCATGGACTCCGGCTGAAACGCCAGGCTCACCGCATGCTGAAACACCACGGCGTCGGCCCACTGCGCGAGGCTTGCGACATTAAACTCCTGCCCTTCGGGAAACAGCGCCGGGGTAGATTTTTCGGCGTCCAGACGGCGGGCGATGAGCGCGGTATCACAGTAGATATCGGCGCCCACCTGCAACACCGGGGTCTTGCGGTAGCCGCCGGTCAGCGCCGTCAGATCGGGCTTGGGCATCACTGGCGGGATCAACACCGAATGCCAGGACAGTTGCTTAAAGCCCAGCAGCAGACGGACCTTTTCCGCAAAAGGTGAATTGGGGTAATGGTGCAAAATCAGATCATGCATAGTCGGCTCCGCAACTGGCTGGATTCAAACCCAGCTTACCCGCGCCCACCCGCGCAGCCTAGCCGTTCAGGCTGATGGCAGTGCATCAGCCGCCTCGATAAGGCGGTAGCTGGCCACCAGCGCTTCCTTGGCGGATTTCTTCAGCTGCTTGATCCCGCGC
>MHZN01000014.1:0-6685 GCA_001830395.1 Pseudomonadales bacterium RIFCSPLOWO2_12_59_9
CGCAGGAAGAAGAAGTGGAAGGTCAGCAGGTTGTCGCTGCCTTCGACGGTGGCGTTGGCGCCTTGTTCAAATGGCAGGGTGATGTTGAAGCCTAGGCTGTGCTCACGCCCGGCGCCGGCATGGGCGGCAGCCATAATGCCGCCACCGGCGCCAGTGATGACCATCAGTTCGTTGCGTGCCAAAGTGGCCCCCAGTTCATGGGCCAGGGCATACAACGGGTGTTCAGCGTGGGTGCGGGCAGAGCCAAAGACGGTGACCTTGCGCCGGCGTTTGAACTGCTCCAAACGGCTGAAGGCGTACTCCATTTCGCGCAAGGTCTGCAGCATGATCTTGGCGTCCCAGCGATTACGGTCAGCTTGCGCCATGCGCGCCACCGTCATCAGCATTTCTCGGTACAGCGGTAAGTTTGGACTGGTGGGCGGTACGGCCAGGTTGGTCAGTTCTTCGACTTTGTCTTTCAGGTCGATGCCGCTGGCTTGAAAGTGCCGCGACAGAAAGTCGTCGGGTGAATAGGGCATACAGCTACTCCTTATGCGCTGGCGCTATCGGTAGCGCGAGGGAACCCGTCGCCACCGATAGCGCCCAATATTGGCGCAGTGTCAGAGTGCGATTTGTTCTCCGGGTTCAGCAATGTTGGCGATCCAGTTCAGTTTTTCCCGTAGCACCTGTTGCAGTGCCTGCATTTTTTCCAGCTCGCCGTGTACCAAGTACAGCTCGGGGTGATGCTCGAAGTGTTTAACCCAGTCTAGTAGCTGGGATTGTCCGGCGTGGGCCGAGAAGCCGCCCAGGGTGTGGATTTTGGCTTTCACGGCAATCGGCTGATGCAGCACTTTTACACTGCTGGCCCCGTCGACGAGGCTGCGGCCCAGCGTGCCTTTGGCTTGGAAGCCGGGGAAGACCACGTGGCATTCGGGGCGCCAAAGGTTGTGCTTGAAGTGATGGACAATTCGCCCGCCGGTGCACATGCCGCTGCCGGCAATAATGATGGCGCCACTTTTAATCCGGTTAATGGCCATCGACTCATCGGCGTCGGCGGTGCAGCGTAAAATCGGCAGCCAGTCTTCCACCCGCTTGCCGCCTTTGGCGCCCAGGCGGGCCCGATCAGCTGGGTCCAGTTGCTCGCGGTAGTGGGAGTAAACTGCGTTGGCGCGAATCGCCATCGGGCTGTCGAGAAACACCACCTGTTGCGGCAAACGGCCTTCCTGATAAAAGCGCCCAAGGTAGTAGATCAGGTCCTGGGTGCGGCCAACGGCAAAGGAGGGGATCAGCACGTTGCCGCCATCGCGGTGGGCGGCTTGCAGTATGGCGGCCAGCTCATCGAGGGTGTCTTCGCTGGCGCGATGGTCGCGGTCGCCGTAGGTCGACTCGAGCATCAGCACATCGGCCTTGGTCAAAATGCTCGGGTCGCGCATCAGTGGCGAGCAGGTATTGCCCAAGTCGCCGGAAAATACCAGGCGCCGTTGCAGGTGGTGATCCTCGATCAGTAGCTCGACGATGGCCGCGCCGAGAATGTGCCCGGCTTCATGGAAGGTGACCTGCACGCCTGGCGCCACTTCTTGCGTGCCTTTGTAAGGCAATGGCCGCCGTTGTTTTAGCGTCTGCTCAACGTCGGCCACGGTGTAGAGCGCGGTAATGGCCGGCTGGCCTGAGCGGGCGCGCCATTTGTTTTCCCATTCGGCGTCTTTTTCTTGCAGGTGGGCCGAGTCGAGCAGCATCAACTCCAAGAGCTCGCAGGTGGCCTCGGTGGCGAAGATCGGACCGCGGTAACCGGCGGCCACCAGGCGTGGCAACAGGCCGCTGTGGTCGAGATGGGCGTGGGAGAGCACCACGGCATCGAGGCTGTTGGGGTCGTAGGCAAAGGGGGCACGATTGCCTTCCTCTGCCTCCTGGTGACCCTGGCGCATGCCGCATTCGAGCAGCACCTTGGCGCCGTCGCGGGTTTCGATCAGGTAGCAGGAGCCGGTTACTTGTTGGGTCGCACCGAGAAAGCTGAGCAGGGCCATATATCCTCCGCCAAGTTGTGTGTTTGTACAGACTGCGCCACGGCTGTTGCGCGGTCTTGATGCATATCAGCATCAACTGTGATTGGCTGCGTCTAAACTGCGTTATCAAGGTTTAGGGAGACACCGCACATGCAGCAGATATTGCCAAGTCTGGCCGAATTGATTGAGCACGGCCAACAAGAGCCGGCGTTTGCCAATTGGCAGGTGGGCTACGGCCCCGTTGAGCATAGTCCGCAGACGCAGGCGGCGGTATTTCGCCTGGCTCATCAGCTGGTGCAGGCCGGTAAACAACCGAGTTTGGCCAGTGTCTACCAGCTGTTGCAGGCCCTCGACCGGCTAAGCGTGAGCGGGCTGTGGCTGGTGGTGCATATGACTTATGCCAAGCAGGTGCGGCTGGATGGTGCACCTTTGGTCGCCGCCGACTTCAAACCCGAGCCGCAAGGGCATACCGGTGGTGCGTTGAATATGGTGCCGGCCTATGCCGGTTATCTGGGTCTCAATGCCCTGACCGGCCAGACCCGCGGCTGGTTGATGGGGCAGGGCCACTGCGTGGCGGCTATCGATGCGCTGAATCTGTTGACCGGCAATTTGCACCCCGAACAGGCCGAGCGCTATGGCGATGGCGGCGCCGGGATGAATCGCCTGCTGGCGGATTTTTACGGTTATGCCCAGGCCGCGGATGGCAGTCCGTCGGCGCCGCTGGGCAGTCACGTTAATCCGCATACCGCTGGCGGCATTGCCGAGGGTGGCTACTTGGGCTTTGCCGAATTGCAGTACGCGCACTTGCCGTTGCCGGGCGAAACCCTGGTAGCGTTTTTGTCCGATGGCGCGGCGGAGGAGCAGCGCGGCAGCGATTGGATACCCCGCTGGTGGCGCGCCGAAGATTGCGGGGTGGCCTTGCCGGTGATGATTGCTAACGGACGGCGCATTGAGCAGCGCACCGAAATGGGTACTCATGCCGGCGTCGAAGGTTTTGCCAAGCACTTGCGCGGCTGTGGTTTTGATCCGCTGATTTTCGATGGCCGCGATCCGGCGGCCTTTGTGTGCACCCTCTGGGAAATGGAGCAGCGCTTGGCGCATCGCGTGCATGAGATGCACAGCGGTATCCTCCATTACCCCTTGCCGATGCCTTATGCGATTGCCGAAACCCTGAAAGGTTTTGGCTTTTATGGTGCCGGCAGCAATGCCGCGCACAACCTGCCATTGCCAGGTAATCCGCATCGCGATGCGCAGGCGCGGGCGCTGTTTAACCAGCATGTGGCGCCGCTCTGGGTGCCACAGGCAGAGCTGGCGGCGGCGCGCCAGTTGTTTGCCGAGCACCGTGGGGGCCGCGCCCTGGAACGGGACAATCCGTTGGCGAGCCGCCATCCTTTGATCCCGCAATTGCCGGCGCTGGCCTATCGCACCGACGACTGCTCACCCATGGCGGCGCTGGAGCGTTTCTTTGTTGATTTGGTCGCGGCCAATCCGACGTTGCGCCCGCGGGTCGGTAATCCCGATGAACTGGCCAGTAATCGCTTGTGCGGCGTGCTGTATGCCTTGAAGCATCGAGTCTGCGCGCCGGAGAGCGAGCTGGAAGCGGTGGATGGCAGCATCATCACCGCACTCAATGAGGAGGCGGTAGTGTCGGCCTGCCTGGCCAATCAGGGCGGTTTGAACCTGGTCGCCAGTTACGAAGCGTTCTGCGTGAAGATGCTCGGCGCGGTGCGCCAGAGCCTGATTTTTGCCCGCCAACAAAAACAAGCCGGGCGCCCGGCCGGCTGGTTGGGGTGGCCCTTGGTGGCAACTTCCCATACCTGGGAAAACGGCAAGAATCAGCAATCCCATCAAGACACTACTTTTTGTGAAGCCTTGCTCGGTGAAATGAGCGACATGGTCCGGGTGCTATTTCCGGCCGATCACAACTCGGTGCTGGCCTGCTTGCCCGGCATCTATCAGACCCGTGGGCAGCTGGCCTGCATGGTGATTGCCAAGCGCGAGCAGGTGGCGGTGTTTAGTCAGGCCCAAGCCGAGCAATTGGCGGTGGATGGTGCCTTGCTGGTTGAGCAGTTGAGCGGTAGTGAGCCGTTGTTGTTGCTGGCCACCGGCAGTTATCAGCTCACCGAAATGCGCCGTGCGGCCACGCATTTACGCGCGGCCGGGTATGCCTATCGGTTGGTTTATATTCAAGAGCCGGGGCGTTTTCGGGCGCCGCGCGATCAGTGGGAGGCGGCGGCACTGGCCAGTGCGGCGCTCTGTGAGCAGCTGTTCCCCAGCGAGCATAAGTTGCGGGTATTACTCACCCATATGCGCCCCGAGGTGGCGCGTGGGCATTTGTGGCCGTTGTTGCCGGATGCCAATAACAGCGTGGTGCTCGGTTATCGCAATCGCGGCGGCACCCTGGATGAGGCCGGTATGCTGTTTGCCAATGGCGCGACATGGGCGCATATTTTGCTGGCGTGTGCGAAGTTGCGAAATGTTCCCCTCGACAGTCTGTTATCTGCGCCGCAAATTGCCGCAGTGCAGGGCGAGGGCGATCCGGCAGCCTTGCGCTAAGTGTGCCGTGCGACCGCTCGGGATGCGCCGCACAAGCAGACTAAAAAGTCGTTAGTAGACAGGGAGAGTGCGCATGCCAAAGCTTACGCTGGAGATTGATCTGGATCTGTACCGCTTGCTGCAGCAGGCGGCGCGCAGTAATGCCACCAGCCTGGAGGAAGAGTGCCAGCGGCGCCTTGAAGGTGGCATCCGACGCTCGCGGCACATCGAAACCTTGCTCGCCGAGCTAAAAGCCAGCAGCGAGCAGACGCAACGTAAAAGCTGATCTTGCAGCCGGCATTGCGGCTGATGTTGCCGTAATGTCTGCGCCGCAACGCTATTACTTCAGGCCGCAATCGCTTTTGGTGAAGCGCTCGGTGGCCACCGCCAGATTGGTTTTGTAGACCGTGAACTGGTAGCGCAACACCGCCCCACGGGCCAGTAATTGACGGTAGCCGGTGTTGCTGCAGACGCTGGCGGTCAGCTGGCTGCGCATGCTCTGGGCGTTGTCGCGCATCTGTTGGGCATGGCCTTCGCGAACGCTGAGGTAGTTGATCAGCTCGTTGCCTTCAACCGTATAGCCTTGATCAAGAATATCTTCATTGATCGCCCGTGGCGTGCCAACGCTGCTGTCTTTCGCCACCTTCTCCAGCATCTTGGTCAGCTCGAAGTCTTTCAGCGAGGCGGCCTGAGTGCTCGGCAGCACGAAACATAGGGCAAGTAGAGCAAATAAACGGTGCATTGGAGTCTCCATAGAGTGGCTGCGTCCTTTGACCGGCGCTTGCGGCGGCGGTTCAGCGGGCCGGCATAATACCCCTGTTTGCCTGCTGCCTTGCACCCGCTCTGGTAAACTGTCGCCCCCTTTGATTCGGCCAGGCTGCCATGTTGAGCGCTTTCTTTCTTTCGCAGGTCTCGGCATGAGCCATGCCGTGGCTCGTTTGCGCGCCGAGCGTTTGGCCCGCAGCGTCAAACCCTTTATCGCTCGTGGCTCGCGGGCGCCGCGTTGCCCGAATTGCCGAGTGATCTTCAGTCATTGCCTCTGCGCGTTGCGCCCGCAAGTGCCCACCACGTCCGGCATGTGCCTGATCATGTACGACGTCGAGCCGCTCAAGCCGAGTAACACCGGTTGGTTGATTGCCGATCTGGTCAGCGACACCAGCGCCTTTGGCTGGTCGCGTACCGAGGTCGATCCGGCGTTGCTGGCTTTACTCGCGGACTCGCAGTGGCAGCCCTATTTGGTGTTTCCGGGGGAGTTTGTCGCGCCCGAGCGGGTGGTCACGCAAGTGCTGCCGGTCGCCGGCAAGCGGCCGTTGTTTATCTTGCTGGATGCCACTTGGCCTGAGGCGCGCAAGATGTTTCGCAAAAGCCCGTATTTAAACCACTTGCCGGTGCTCAGCTTGCAGCCCGAGCAATTGTCGCGCTATCGCCTGCGCCGCTCCAAGCGTGATGACCACCTGTGCACCAGCGAGGTGGCGGCGCTGTGCCTGGAGTTGGCCGGCGAGCAACATGCCGCCGAGACCCTGGACGCCTATCTGGAGGTGTTCACCAACCATTACCTGAATGCCAAGAACTACCTGCCGCTGGACCTTGAGGATGCTGCGCACCTGCGTTTGCGCACCCTCTGCGCGCCGCTATCGTACTAGACGCACCCCGCCTGATCGTCGCGCCAATAGCCGGCGCGATGTGCCCCAAGTCAGCTTCATCCATGAGTACCCCGCCGCCATGAATACCGACGCCATCGCCACCTTGCAGCAGCAATTAGTCGGCGCGCTAAGCTCGCCGCCGAACGAAACCCGGCGTCTGTTTCACGGTCGCGGTCAGCGCTGGCCGGGGCTTGAGCATGTCACCGCCGACTGGCTGCAAGGCCTGCTGCTGGTCTGCCTGTTTCGCCAGCCCGCTGCGTCTGAATTGCTGGCGCTGAAGCAGATGCTACTGGCCCTGAGCGAGTCCCCCGAGTGGCAGCGCAGCGGCGCGCAACATCTGTTGCTGCAACACCGCTACCTGCCGGACAGCAGCACCGAGTTTCTGCTTGGCGAGCCGGTGGATGAGTGGCTGATCAGCGAGGGTGGCCTGCGCTACAAGCTGGATCTGGGTAAAAAGCAAAACAACGGCTTGTTTCTGGACATGCGTTACGGCCGCCGCTGGGTGCAAGCCCAGGCCCAGGGCAA
>MHZN01000014.1:6737-16295 GCA_001830395.1 Pseudomonadales bacterium RIFCSPLOWO2_12_59_9
CGCTTAGCCGTGGTCGCGACAATCACCGGCTCAATCAGCATGATCTAAGTAAGGTGAGTTTTTTGGGCCATGAATTGTTCAAGTCCTGGGGCAAGGTCAAGAGTTGCGGCCCCTATGATTTGATCATCATCGACCCGCCGTCCTTTCAAAAAGGTAGTTTCGCCCTGACCCAGGACTACCAAAAGATCCTCCGCCGCCTGCCGGATTTACTCAGCGAGCAGGGCACAGTGCTGGCTTGCATCAACGACCCAAGTACCGGCCCGGAGTTTTTAATCGAAGGCATGGCGACTCAAGCGCCTAGCCTGGTGTTTGCCGAGCGGCTGGAAAACCCGCCGGAGTTTGCCGATATCAACCCGGACAGCGGCTTGAAGGCACTGCTGTTTGTGCAGGCTGTTCATTGCGCGGCACCTTAGCGCTACCAGGCCAGGCTCAGGCGCTCGCTGGCTCAGGTTTCCTTGGCCACAACTGCGCGATTAGCATGCCGACAAACATCAGCGCACAGCCGATATAGCCGCGCAGTTGCAGGCTTTCATCCAGAAACAGGCTGCCGGCGAGGGCGGCGAATACCGCTTCCAGCGAGAAGATGATCGCCGCGTGGGAGGCGATGGCGTGTTTTTGTGCCACCACTTGCAGGGTGTAACCGATGCCGCCGGCAATCACGCCACCGTAGAAAATTGCCGGCCCCGCCTGGACTATGGTGGCCAGTACTATGGGTTCAAACACCAAGGCCAAGGCCAGGCTAATAACTGCGCAGACGGCAAATTGCAGGAAGGCCAGGCGCAACGGGTCGTGACGCTTTGCAAATACCCCGACTACCAGCACATGAGTCGCCCAGACGAAGGCGCCGGCCAGTTGCAGCCAGTCGCCGGACGCCACCTGGAAGTTATCGCCCACGCACAGCAGAAACATCCCGACCACCGCCAGGCTCGCGCCGAGCCAGCAACCGATACCGGTTTTATGGCCGAGCAGCAGGCCAATCAGCGGCACGATAATCACGTACAACCCGGTAATAAAACCGGCATTGGTGACGCTGGTGAACAGCAAGCCGACTTGTTGCAGGTTGATGCCGACAGCCAGCACCAGCCCCATCACACCGCCACCGATCAGCAGGCCACGGTAAAGCAAGGGTTCGGCCGGTAACTGGCCGGCGCTTGGACGGCGCAGCACCCAGGGCAACAGCACCAGGGCGGCCAGGGCAAAGCGCAAGCCGGTGTAAAGAAAGGGGCCAATATGGTCCATGCCCAGTCGTTGGGCGATAAAGGCCGAACCCCAGATGAGCGCGGTAAACAACATCAACAGGTCGGCACGCAGGGCTTGGTTGGGCATGGTCTAACTCGTCAGGCAAAGGTTGCGACTGTGCCGCAAAGTCGCATACTTGACCACCCTGACAGTGCTCGGCATGCTGGCGAGCGCTTTTGGCTGACAATTGCCTAACAACAATAATAGGAATGCCCGTGGCTGCTTATGAGATTTTGATCGTTGACGATCACCCGCTGTTTCGCAGTGCCCTGCAGCAAGCCCTGAGCCTGGGCTTGGGACCGGATGCGCGTTTGGTCGAGGCGGCCAGCATCGCCGAGTTAGAAGCCTGCTTGGCACAAAAGACCGATTGGGACCTGGTGCTGCTCGACCTGAATATGCCCGGTGCCTATGGCTTCTCTGGCTTGGTGTTGCTGCGTGGGCAGTACCCGCAGATTCCGGTGTTGATGGTCTCGGCGCAGGAAGATGCGGCGGTGGTGGTGCGCGCCCGTGAATTTGGCGCCAGTGGTTTTATCCCCAAATCCAGCAGCTTGCCAAGCATCCAGCAGGGCGTGAATGCGGTGTTGGCCGGTGATACCTGGTGGCCGGAACAGAGCCAGGCCGCCGCCAGTTTATCGGCCGAGGCGAAGGCCGCCAGTGCCGGTTTGGCCAGTTTGACTCCACAGCAGTTTCGGGTCCTGACCATGGTCTGTGACGGCTTGCTGAATAAGCAAATTGCCTATCAGTTGGGGGTTTCCGAGGCGACGGTCAAAGCCCATGTGACGGCGATGTTTCGCAAGCTTGGGGTGCGCACCCGAACTCAGGCGGCGCTGTTGTTGCAGCAGTTGGAAGCCATTCCGGCCAATTGATCGGTGGTTTGACGCGGCGATTTTCACGCTTTTTTGATTGGTTTTCCGGTAGTCTGCCGGCCTCTCAATTTTTGGTTGTTTTTACTATGTCGCCATTTAAAGGTCAGACCGGTCTGAAGCGAATTCTCAATGCCAGCGGTTATTCGATGGCCGGCTTGCGCGCCGCTTTCACCGGTGAGGCGGCGTTTCGCCAGTTGGTGTTGCTGAATGTGCTGCTGATTCCCCTGACGTTTTTTTTCTCGGTCAACCGCGTCGAACAGGCGCTGATGATTGCCGTGTGCCTGCTGGCGCTGATTGTTGAGCTGCTCAACTCGGCGATCGAGGCGGCGATTGACCGCATCTCGCTGGACATGCACCCGCTGTCCAAAGATGCCAAAGACATGGGCAGCGCCGCCCAGTTTGTCGCCCTCAGCCTGATTGCCTGCGTGTGGGCGGTGATCCTGCTGCCATAGGCGTTTGCCGAGGCGCTAGAGGATCGACGGCAAGACGATTTTATCGCTGCGGCTGACGCCGGCTGTGAGCGCCTGACATTGCTCAACAAACTCGCGCATCGCCGTGCTCTGGTATTTTTGCTTGTGCCAGATGAAGTAAAACTGCCGAGTCAGATCCAGCTCTGGGGTTTCCAGCGCCACCAGGCTGCCACGGCGAAACGCGTCTTGCAGCGCCAGGCGCGAGATACAACCTATGCCCAGACCTGACTCGACGGCGCGCTTGATCGCCTCGGTGTGTTCCAGTTCCAGACGAATATTCAACGCTTGCGGGTGATGGCGCATGGCTTGATCAAAGGTCAGGCGGGTGCCGGAGCCGTGTTCACGCATGATCCAGGCTTCTTGCGCCAACTGCGCCACGCTGGCTTCGCCGCCTTTGGCCAGCGGATGCTGGGGGGCGCAAAACACCACCAGTTGGTCTTCAACCCAGGGCTGTACGGCGATGTCAGGGTGCTGGCATTCACCTTCGATTAGACCCAGATCAATTTCGTAGTGCGCCACTTGTTGCACTATATGCTGGGTGTTTTGCACATGCAGGGTGACCCGGCACTCCGGGTGGCGCTGCATAAAACTACCGATCAGCAGGGTGGCCAGGTAATTACCCACCGTCAGTGTGGCGCCGACCGCCAGCGAGCCGAAGCCGCTCTTGCCGTTGAGTAGATCCTCCACGGCCTTGGCTTGATCGAGCAAGGCCATCGCCTGCGGCAATAGCTGATGGCCGAGGGAGTTAAGGGCCAGGCGTTTACCGGCACGATCGAACAGTTGGCAGCCCGATTGACGCTCCAGTTCGCTAAGCGAACTGCTGGCCGCCGACTGCGATAGCGCTAAGGATTCGGCCGCACGGCTAACGCTTTGCTGCTGGGCGGCGGCCACGAATACCTGGAGTTGTCTGAGGGTAAAATGCATATCGATATAACCGATATTCCATATCTTGATAATTCATTTAACAGATATTGTCGCTGCTCGTAGAATAGCGCGCAATGGTGCCTGTCAGGCACAGGCAATTGATTGAGGAGAGCTGCATGAGCAACCTGAACGTCGAGCGTGTACTCAGTGTGCATCACTGGAATGACACCCTGTTCAGCTTCAAAACCACCCGTGACCCTGGTCTGCGTTTCGAGAACGGTCAGTTCGTGATGATCGGTTTGCAGCAGGAAAGCGGGCGGCCGCTGATGCGTGCTTACTCCATCGCCAGCCCTAACTATGAAGAGCATCTGGAGTTTTTCAGCATCAAGGTGCAGAACGGCCCGCTGACCTCGCAGTTGCAGCACTTAAAGCCCGGCGACGAAGTGATGGTTAGCCGTAAACCGACCGGCACCCTGGTGCTCGACGACTTGTTGCCCGGCAAGCACCTGTACCTGCTCAGCACTGGCACCGGCCTGGCGCCCTTTATGAGCGTGATCCAAGACCCGGAAACCTATGAGCGTTTCGAAAAAGTCATTCTGATTCACGGTGTGCGCTATGTGAACGAAGTGGCCTACCGCGAGTTCATCACCGAACATCTACCCAAGAACGAGTTCTTCGGTGATGCGCTGAAAGAAAAGCTGATCTATTACCCCACAGTGACCCGTGAAGAGTTTGAAAACATGGGCCGCCTGACCGACCTGATGCGCAGTGGCAAGTTGTTCACTGACATCGGCCTGCCACCGATCAACCCGCAGGACGACCGTGCGATGATCTGCGGCAGCCCAAGCATGCTCGACGAAACCAGCGCAGTGCTGGATGGCTTTGGCCTGAAGATTTCGGCGCGCATGGGTGATCCAGGCGACTACCTGATCGAACGAGCCTTCGTCGAGAAGTAAGCTGTTCACTTAAACAACAAACCCGCCAATTGGCGGGGTTGTTGTTTAAGCCGTTGGCAAAGTTACCGAACGATTTAGGCGTTACTGAAACGCTGACCAGACAGCGCCGGGTGATAGATCGGCTGCACCTTGTTACCGGCCGGGTCGAGCAGATGAAAGCTGCGCGCCCCATCGCCGTGATCGAAGGGCCGGTCCAGCAGGGTCACGCCCTGCGCCTGCAGATACTCATACCAAGCTTGCAGTTCTTCGACGCTGTCGACCACAAAGCCGTAGTGGTCAACCGCTGGCGTGCCGCTGCTGGCGCCATTGCTCACCACATGGGCGCGGCCGAGGGACAGATTGTCGTTGCCGCAGGTCAGGTAGACCAGGTCTGGGTTGGCGCGGTGCAGCACCTGCATGCCGAGCACCTCGACATAAAAACGTTCGCAGGCTTCCAGATTGGGCACCACGAGGGCGAGGTGGCGTAAGCCGTTAAGGCGGCCGGGACGCTTTAGCATGTTCTTGCACTCCAGTTTGTATACAATTTGTCGATAATATAAGACAAAGTGAATATCCCTGTGTACTGCTTGATTCTCAAGACCCAGCTAAAACCCAATAGTTTCGACGCTTTTATGGCCGCCATGACACTCAACGCCGCCGCCTCGGTGCGTGATGAGCCGGGTTGCCTGGTGTTTGATCTGCTGCGCGATCGCAGCGATCCCGATCTGCTCTATCTCTATGAGGTGTACAGCGACGAGGCGGCGTTTGCGGCGCATATGCTGACGGCGCATTTTCTCGCCAGCCGGTCGTTGGTCAATCCGCTGATTCTCAGCCAAGAGGTGATAGAGGCCGATGGCGTGGGGCTTAATCCTGCGCGCCGTTGAGTTGAAGAGTCGTGTTGATTGCGGCCGGATTGGCGGGCTGTTCGCTGTGCTCCCGAGCGCTGCCCTACGGCGCTCGACGAACACTCAGCGACCGCCCTAGGCCAGTACCACTTCCTGCACGCAGATGCGCGTCGGCTCGGGATAGTGCCAACGCACTTGGAGATCCCATAAGCGGGTGCCATAACGCCGCTCGGGGCTGGGCTTTTGATAGGCCGGGCGCGGGTCTTGCGCCAGGCATTGCTCGATCAGTTCCACCAGCGGCTCTTGCAGGCGCAACCCATGTTGTTGGGCGGCGCTTAAGGCCGCAGCGCTCCACTCCACGGCAATCAGCTCGGGCGGGGCGGCGGCGATCTGGTTAACGGCGCTCGGCAGGCAATCGGCGTAGGGCACGTAGGGTTTGATATCCAGCACCGGGGTGCCGTCCAGTAAATCAATCCCGGATAAATACAGGCGCCCTGGCTCGACCTTGTCCAGCTTGACCACCGACTGGCCTATGCCATTGGGCCTGTGGGTCGAGCGGGTGGCAAACACCCCCAGCGATTGATTGCCGCCCAGGCGCGGCGGCCTGACCCGCAAGCGTGGCTGGGCCTCTAGCGCCTCATGGAACAGAAACAGCAACCAGACATGGCTGACCTGCTCCAGACCCTCGATGGCGTACGGCTGATCGAAGGGCGCGAGCAGTTCCAGCACCCCGCGGGCGGCGGGGGCCAATCGCGGCTGGCGCGGAATGGCGAATTTTTCTTTGAAGCAGCTGCGGACAAAACCGACCGGCGAAACGGCGTAAGACATGACGGCGCCAAGATGAAATAGACCCCGCCATGCTAACTGATTATCGCCTTGCTAGAGGTCGAACCGCCTTAGCGCCAGTGCAGTATCGGCCAGCCGGCGTGCTCGGCATGGGCCTTGAGCACTGGGTCGGGGTTGACCGCCCGTGGCTGAGTGACCAGCGTCAGCAGCGGCAGGTCGTTGCGCGAATCCGAGTAGAAGTAGGCGCCGTCGAGGCTTTCGCCCTGCTCGGTGAGCCAGGCCTGCAGGCGTTTCACCTTGCCTTCGCGGTAGGTGAGGATGCCGCGGGTCTTGCCGTTGTAGCAGCCATATTCTTCGTCCAGCTCGATGGCCAGCACCTCGTTGACGCCCAGGCGCTCGGCGATCGGCGCCACCAGGTGCACTCCCGAGGCGGAAATCACCAACAGTCGGTCACCGGCGGCGCGGTGCTGGGCCAGGGTTTTACAGGCGTCGCTGTAAATCAGTGGCTCGATCACCTCTTCGACGTAGGGCTCGACCACATGGGCGACTTCTTCGGCGGTGCGCCCCACCAGCGGCGACAGGCTGAAGGCCATATAGTCTTCCATGGCCAGCAAACCCTGGGAGTACAGCGCCATCAGTTCGGTGTCGCGCTTGAGAAAAGACTCGCCATCGACCCAGCCGAGTTTGGCCATGTAAGCACTCCACAGGCTGGCGCAGTCGCCGTCGATCAGGGTCTCGTCGAGATCAAAAATTGCCAGGGCCATCACGCCACCTCCCGGATTGCGTCGGCGGCAATGGTCAGGCTGAGCTGCTGGCCATTGGTGTAAAGGTCGGCGGCCGAGCGGTTGAGTACGTCGATCAGCAGTTCCACCCCGCGGGCTTCGACCCGGTAGCGGATCACGTTGCCGAGCAGGCTGTGGCTGCGGATCTGCGCCTCGATGGCGCCCGTCTGGCCGAGCTGAATGGATTCCGGGCGAATCGCCACCCGGCTGTTGATCGGCCGTTGCAACAAGCGGCTGGCGTTGTCTGCGTCCAGCAGGTTGTAGTTGCCGATAAAGCCGGCGGCGAAGGCATCCACCGGTGCTGTGTAGAGGGTTTCGGCGGCGCCGCTCTGGACGATTTTGCCGGCGTTCATCAGGAAAATCCGGTCGGACATCACCAGCGCCTCTTCCTGGTCGTGGGTGACGAAAATAGTGGTCAGCCCCAGCTCCCGCTGGATGCTGCGGATCTGTTCGCGCAGGTGTTTGCGAATCCGTGCGTCCAGCGCCGACAGCGGCTCATCCAGCAGTAGCAAGCGCGGGCGGGTGATCAGCGAGCGGGCCAGGGCCACCCGTTGGCATTGGCCACCGGACAGCTGATGCGGGTAGCGGCCGGCAAAGGCGCCGAGCTCGACCATGGCCAGGGCGTCGTCGACCCGCCGGGCCGTTTCGTCCTTAGCGGTTTTTTGCATGCGCAGGCCGAAGGCGACGTTTTGCGCCACCGTCATATTGGGGAACAGTGCATAGCTCTGAAACACCATGCCGATGTCGCGCTGCTGCGGGCTGAGCGGCACCAGGTCCTGGCCGTTGAGGATGATCTGCCCGCCGCTGACCTCGGTTAAGCCGGCGATGCAGCGCAGCAAGGTGGATTTACCGCAACCCGAGGGGCCGAGCAGGGTGACGAACTCGCCCTGGGCGATCTCGCAGTTGATGTCGGCAAAGATCGGCGTCGCGGCGTAATTTTTGTGCAGGCCGCGAATGCTTAGAAAGCTCATGACTTGTCCTTGTTCAAGCGGTTGGCTGCCCAGGTGAACAGCAGCACGAAGAAGAAATAGGAAATCACCAGGGCGCTGTTGAAGTGGCCGCTGCTGTTGCGCATGTTGTTCAGGTACACCTGCAGGGTTTCATAGCGGGTGCCGACCAGCAGGTTGGCGAACACGAATTCGCCGAACAGGAAGGAGAACGACAGAAACAGCGAGACCATCAGGCCCTTGCGCAAATTCGGCAGCACCACCAGGTAAGCCGCTTGCCAGGTGCTGGCGCCCAGCAGGTGAGCGGCGTCCATCAGGTCCGGCAGATTGATCGCCTGCAGGTTGTTGGTGATCGCCCGGTACATAAAGGGCAGTGCCACGGTGAAGTAGCAGCCGATCAGAATCCACGGCGTACCAACCATCGCCAGTGGCCCGGAGCCGTACACCTGTAACAGCCCCACCGAAGACACCACCGGCGGCACGGCGAACGGCAGCAGAATCAGGATGTTCATCAGCCGGTCGAGTTTCGGGAAGTAGTAATGCACCACGAACAGCAGCGGCAGAATCAGCACTACCGCTAGCAACAGAGCGGCGCAGCAGATCAGCAGCGAACGGGCGAAGGCGGCGAGAAAACGGCTATCGCTCCACAGCGCCAGGTACCACTTGAAGGTCAGGCCGTCCGGCAGGACAGTCGCCGACCAGCTGGTCGACAGTGAATAGAGCAGGGTGCCGGCCAGCGGCAGCAGCAAAATCAAGAACAGCAGCCAGACCACCAAACGGTGATAGAGGGCGGCCGGTTGGGCATCAGTGCGCGACATGGTAGCTCCTCTTCAGCAGCCACTGCTGGGCGGCGGTAATCACCAGCATCAGGCCCACCAGTACCATGGCCAGGGCGCTGCCCATGTTCGGGTCGAGGCTGATATCGCCGGCGACCATGGCGGCGATGCGGATCGGCAGCACGTTGAAGTTACCGGTGGTCAGCGCATACACGGTGGCGCAAGCGCCGAGGGCGTTGGCCAGCAAAATCACGAAAGTGCCGAGCAGCGCCGGGGTCAGCACCGGCAGGCCGATATGCCGCCAGAACTGCCAGGGGCTGGCGCCGAGCAGGGCGGCGGACTCGCGCCAGTCGGCGCGCAGGGCATCGAAGGCCGGGTAGAGCAGCAGTACGCCGAGAGGGATCTGAAAGTAGCTGTAGAGCACGATCAGGCCGGTCTTGGAGTAGAGGTTGAAGTCGCTGATTACCCCGGACTGCTTGAGCAACAGGGTCAGGGTGCCGTTGAAACCGAGCAGGATGATAAAAGCGAAGGCCAGCGGCACCCCGGCGAAGTTACTGGTCATGTTAGAGAAAGCCATGACGAAATCGCGCAGCTTGGAGTCCACCTGGCGCAACGAATAACTGCCCAGAACCGCCACCAGCATGCCGATTACGCTGGACCAGAAGGCGATTTGCAGGCTGTGCTGGATGGCCTGCAGGTAAAAGCGCGAGGCGAAGATCTTGCTGTAATTGGCCAGGCTCCAGGTGTCGGCGTTGATCAGGCTGTGTACTGCGACCCAAGCCAGCGGCGCGACCTGAAACACGATAAAGACCATGGCGAACGGCAGCAGGCACAGCAGCGCCAGCCCGCGGCCGCGCAGGGCGGTGGTGAGTCGGGCGATCACGTCAGCAGTTCCTGGCACAAAGGTTTGTCGTGGGGCACGCCAAGCAACTGGCAAATGGTGCCGCACAGATCGGTTTGTTTGGGCTGGGCAGCCGGGTTGTGGCTGAAGGCAGCGCCGAGGACGAACAGCGGCACTTCGCGTTCCTCGGCCAGCAGGCCGTTGTGC
>MHZN01000015.1 GCA_001830395.1 Pseudomonadales bacterium RIFCSPLOWO2_12_59_9
CCCAGAGCAGGGTCGCCAGCACCACCAGGCTGCCGGCAAACCATTGCTCGGCGGTGGCGCTGCTGCCCAGGCTGTTGCCCATCAACAGCACTATGCCGCCGCTGGCGACCAGCAACCCGAGTATCACCCAGGCGGCCGGGCGCTCGCCCAGCAGCCATTCCAGCGCCACACTCCACAAAGGCAATGTGGTGTAGAGCATCGCCAGCAAGCCGGTGGGCAGAAATTGGTTGGCGTAAATCAGCGCGCCCTGACCGATGGCAATCAGCAAAAAACCGCCAATCAAGGCGCTGCCCCAGTCGCTGCGCTGCATCTTGGCGCGGGGGCGACTCAAGGCCCAGGCCAGTGCCAGCCCGCCGGCCAGTAGAAAACGCAAGGTGCCCAGCACAAAGGGCGGCAGTTCACGCAGCAGGAAGTGATTGGCCAGATAAGTGGTGCCCCAACCTATATAGATAACGGCAAAGGCGGTGATGATTAACAGCATACGGGTGCGGGCAGCGGGCATAAGAACCTGATGGATTTGCCTGAGGCGGGGCGCAGGCTGTGCATTGGCCCGTCAAGGCCTTGCTGTCGGGTGCTAAAGCCCAGCCTGCAGACTAAATGCTCTGTTGTGTGGCAAATATTGAGCGGTGGTTAGTGCGCCGCGCTGGCGCCACTGGTGGCGTCAGCGGGTAAGTGGCGGGTGAACAGCACCGCTGTCATGCTCACGGCCAGGGCAATACCGATAAAATGGAAGGCGTCATTGTAGGCCATGATGGCGGCCTGCTGGTGGGTCATTTCACTGAGTTTGGCTAGTGCGGCCTGCTCGCTGCCGAGTTTGTCGGCCCAGAAAGTCAGGCGCTCGGCGACCTGCGGATTGCTCGGCACCAGGGCTTCGCGCAGGTAATCGAAGTAGGTTTTGGCGCGGTTGTCGATCAGGGTGGCGATCAGCGCAATACCAATGGCACCGCCCAGGTTGCGCAAGATATTGAACAGGCTGCCGGCGGAACCGGCGTCCTCTGCGCGCAGATAAACCGTGGCAATTAACGATAGGGTCACCATCACGAAGGGCAGGCCGATGGCGCGCAGAATCTGGATTTGGTTGAGTTGGTCGCCGGCAAAGTCCGGGTTGAGCACCCCGGAGGCGAAGTTGGCAAAACCGAACATGGCAAAGCCGAAGGCGCACAGCCACTTGGGTGAGATGTGCTTCATGATCAGTGGCACCAGCGGGATGATCAGCAGCTGTGGCGCGCCCATCCACATGATCACTTCGCCGATTTGCATGGCGTTGTAGCCCTGGATTTGCGCCAGATACAGCGGTAAGGCATACACCGAACCGTACAGGCCGATGCCCAGGCCGACACTGGAAACACTGGATAAGCCGAAATTGCGGTTGCCGAGGATGCGCAGGTTGATCAGCGGGTTGTCGCGGGAGAACTGCAAGATCACAAACAAAATCAGGCTGATCAAGGCGGTCGAGCCGAGGCCGACAATAAAATCGGATTCCAGCCAGTTGTTGCGATGGCCTTCCTCCAGAAACACCTGCAGGCAGCCCAGCCCCAGGGCCATGGTCAGGATGCCGGGGTAGTCGGCGCTGTTGAGCATGCTCCACTGGGGGGGCTTTTTCTCCAGGCTGTAGAGCAGCCCGGCAATCATCAGCAGACCGGGCGGCACGTTGATGTAGAAAATATATTCCCAGCCAAAACTCTCGGTCAGCCAGCCGCCCAGGGTTGGGCCGATGGCGGGCGCGAAGGTGGCGGTCACGGCAAACAAGGCCATGCCCTTGGCGCGATGATGCTCGGGCAGCTTGATCAGCGTCATGGTAAACGCCAGCGGAATCAACGCGCCGCCGGTGAAGCCCTGAAAGGCGCGAAAGACGATCATGCTCTCGAGGTTCCAGGCGGTCGAACAAAGTAATGAGGCCAGCAGAAACAGCGCCGACACCCACACCGCCATCCGCCGCGCGCCGAACACCTGCACCAGCCAGGCGCTGAGCGGGATCATGATGATCTCGGCGACCAGATAGGAGGTGGAAATCCACGAACCTTCCTCGAGGGTCGCCGACAGCGCGCCCTGAATGTCTTTCAGCGAGGCATTGGTGATCTGGATGTCGAGCACTGCCATAAAGGCGCCGAGCATGACGCTCATTACCGCAATCCAATCGCGCCGGCTGGGTTCGCCAGTCGGGCGGATTAGCTCATCAGCTGCCACTGTCGGTGGCCTTGATCGAGACCTTGACCAGCACCGACATGCCCGGACGGATTTTGCCTTTGAGCGGGTTATCGGCGGCGAAGGTCAGTTTCACCGGGATGCGCTGCACCACTTTGGTGAAATTGCCGGTGGCATTGTCCGGTGGCAGCAGGCTGAACTGCGCGCCTGAGGCGGCAAACAGGCTGTCGAGGCTGGCTTGAATCGGCTGGTCGGGGTAGGCGTCGAAGATCAGTTCGGCGGACTGGCCGACTTGCATATGGCCGATCTGGGTTTCTTTGAAGTTGGCCTGAATCCAGATGTCCTGATCGGGCACCAGGGACATCAGGTAGGCGCCGGTCTGCACGTATTGGCCGTTGCGGGCGGCGCGCTGGCCGATGATGCCGCTGATCGGGGCGTGAATCTGCGTGCGGCTGAGGTTGAGTTCGGCTTGCGACAGTTCGGCGTGGGCGTTGGCAATCTGCGCTTCGAGGCGTTTGATCTCGGCATTCAGCGCTGCGACCTGCTGACGCTGGGCTTGCAGGTCGGCTTGCGCCTTGCTCACCAGGGAGCGGGCCACGCGGCTGTCGGCGGCCAGGGTGGTGACGCGCTCCTCGGACACATAGCCGGGTTTGCGCAGCGCCTGGGCGCGGGATAAGTCAATTTGGGTGCGGCCGAAGGTGGCCTCGGAGGCGCCGACATCGGCTTTGCCGGCATCAATCAGGCTGCCTTGCTGCAATAACTTGCTGCGCGCTTGCAGCAGTTCGGCCTCACGGCTGGCCAGTGCGGCGCGGGCGCGTTCGATGGCCAGGCGAAAGTCCTCGGACTCCAGCTCCAAGAGTAAATCACCTTGTTGCACGTGCTGGTTGTCGGTCACCAAGACTTTTGCGACCCGCGCGCTCAACTGGCTGGAGACTCGGGTGATTTCGCCCTGCACATAGGCGTTGTCGGTGCTTTCAATAAAACGGCCGATCAGCAGCCAGTGGGCAAAAAAACCGCCGACCACGATGGCCAGCAGCGCTAGAAAAATAAATAAACGACGTTGCAAGTGGGCGGACATAAAAGGCTCGGCTGACGACTGGCAGAATGCCGGTAAATCTAGCAGTGTTCCTTGTGCGCTTGTAGTCGGTAGACTTCGGAAACTTTGTTGCTTATGAGGAACAATCATGGGGCTGGATGATGCCTTGATCTTCACCCGGGTGGTCGAGTGCCATAGCTTCACCCAGGCAGCGCTTGGGCTGAACATGCAAAAGTCGACAGTCAGTCGACGGATCGCCTTGCTGGAGGAGCGTCTGGGGGTGCGTTTGCTTAATCGCACCACCCGCAAACTGCGCCTCACCGAGGTGGGGCAGGCCTATTACGAGCGTTGCCGGCAAATCATGCTGGATTTCGCCGAGGCCGAGCAGGCGGTCATGCAGCTACAGTTGCAGCCGTCCGGCTTGCTGCGCATCACCGCGCCGATTGAGTTTGGTCAGCTGTTTCTGGGCCGGGTGCTGGGGGCCTTTATGCGCGAATACCCGGAGATCACCGCCGAGGTTGAGCTGACCTCGCGCAAGGTCGATCCGGTCGAGGAGGGCGTCGATATCGTCATGCTGGTCGGTCAGCCGCAGGATTCGACCCTGATTGCGCGGCGGCTGCTGATCAGTGCGCGCAGCCTGTGCGCCAGTCCGGCTTATTTGCAGTTGCATGGCGCGCCGCAAGCGGTGGCGCAGTTGAGTGAGCATCGGGCCATTTTGCTGCCGGCCGACTCGTCGCGTTACTGGCCGGTGCTGGGGCAAAACATCGCCTGCCAGCGGGTGTTGTCGTGCAACAACATTACCTTTGCCCGTGAGGCAGCGCTGGCCGGGGCTGGAATTGCCGCGTTGCCGCTGATGATCAGCCGTGAGGAGGTGGCCAGCGGTCGGTTGATTGAGCTGTTGCCGCAGGCGCAACTGCCCAGTAGCGAGCTGTATGCGGTGTACCCGTCGCGGCGTTTTCAAACCATGAAAGTGAAGGCGTTTCTGGATTTTTTGCTGGCTAACCTGAGCACCGAGGTGGGGCCTTTGCTGGAGCCTTGAGTGGCGAGGCTGTAAGATTCGGGCCTTGTTTGAACTGCGCTATTGATTGAAAGCCAACAGCTGAGAGTTTCCATGACCATTGTTCGTACTCGTATCGCGCCATCCCCGACTGGCGATCCCCACGTTGGCACCGCCTACATTGCGCTGTTCAACCTGTGTTTCGCCCGCCAGCACGGCGGCCAGTTTATTTTGCGCATTGAAGACACCGATCAGGTGCGCTCCACGCGCGAATCCGAGCAGCAGATTTTTGACTCGCTGCGCTGGTTGGGTATCGAGTGGGATGAGGGCCCGGATATCGGCGGTCCGCACGGCCCGTATCGGCAAAGCGAACGCGGCGAGATCTATAAGAAGTACTCGGATGAATTAGTCGCCAAGGGCCATGCGTTCCCATGCTTCTGCTCGTCCGAGCGCCTCGACCAGGTGCGCGCCGAGCAAATGGCCAATAAGGAAACGCCGCGCTACGACGGTCACTGTCTGCATCTGGATCCGGCCGTTGCGCAGCAGCGTATCGCCGCTGGCGAAGCCCATGTGGTGCGCATGCAGGTGCCGACCGAGGGTGTTTGCGTGGTGCCGGACATGCTGCGTGGCACTGTGGAAATCCCGTGGGACCGGATGGACATGCAGGTCTTGATGAAGACCGATGGCCTGCCGACCTATTTTCTCGCCAATGTGGTGGATGACCATCTGATGGGCATCACCCACGTATTGCGTGGTGAGGAGTGGTTACCGTCGGCACCGAAACTGATCAAGTTGTACGAATACTTCGGCTGGGAGCAGCCGCAGCTGTGTTACATGCCGCTGCTGCGCAACCCGGACAAGAGCAAGCTGTCCAAGCGCAAAAACCCGACCTCGGTGACCTTTTATGAGCGCATGGGCTTTCTGCCTCAGGCGATGCTCAATTATCTGGGGCGTATGGGCTGGTCGATGCCGGATGAGCGGGAGAAATTCAGTCTGGCTGAGATGATCGAGCACTTCGACATACAGCGGGTCTCCCTCGGTGGACCGATCTTCGATATGGAGAAGCTGTCCTGGCTCAACGGTCAGTGGCTGCGTGAGTTGAGCGTCGAGACCTTTGCCGCCGAAGTGCAAAAGTGGGCATTCAATCCCGAGTACCTGATGCAGATCGCCCCCCATGTACAGGGGCGGGTCGAGACCTTTAGTCAGATCGCCCCGCTGGCCGGGTTTTTCTTCGCCGGTTCAGTGCCGCTGGATGCCAAGCTGTTTGAGCACAAAAAGCTCAGCCCTGAGCAGGTACGCCAGCTGATGCAATTGATTCTGTGGAAGCTCGAAGCGCTACGTCAGTGGGACAAAGAGCGGATCACCGGCTGCATTCAGGCCGTGGTTGAGTCGCTGGAGCTGAAGTTGCGCGATGCCATGCCGTTGATGTTTGCGGCTATCACCGGCCACGCCAGTTCGGTCTCGGTGCTGGATGCGATGGAGATTCTCGGCCCGGACATGACCCGCTTCCGCTTGCGTCAGGCCCTTGAGTTGCTGGGCGGCGCATCGAAGAAAGAAGTCAAAGAGTGGGAGAAATTATTGGCGTCAATCGCCGGTTAATTGCGCTCCGGCCGCCGGCTTGTGCCGGTGGTCGGGGGGTAAGTGGTTGTTCTAGCAGCATAAACAAAGTCTGTTAAGCTAAAAGGGTGTTGACAGACACAAGGGCCGCGCTTAACATGCGCCCCGTCCTTGAATGGGGGTATAGCTCAGCTGGGAGAGCGCTTGCATGGCATGCAAGAGGTCAACGGTTCGATCCCGTTTATCTCCACCAATTCTTGAACCTAAAGCTGGCCACCTCGGCTTTAGGTAGTAACACAGAAGGTTTTGCGTCCCCTTCGTCTAGTGGCCTAGGACACCGCCCTTTCACGGCGGTAACAGGGGTTCGAGTCCCCTAGGGGACGCCATTTTCAAACCGCAGTGTTTCGGCGTTGCGGGTCGAGAGACGTTAAATCTGGGGGTATAGCTCAGCTGGGAGAGCGCTTGCATGGCATGCAAGAGGTCAACGGTTCGATCCCGTTTATCTCCACCAATTATTAAGCCTAAAGCTGGCCACCTCGGCTTTAGGTTGTTGTAAATAGAAGGATTTGTCCCCTTCGTCTAGTGGCCTAGGACACCGCCCTTTCACGGCGGTAACAGGGGTTCGAGTCCCCTAGGGGACGCCATATTTAGTTTTCCCGGTTTTCGGGTTCAGGGGTCATCCATTGGATGGCCCTTTTTGTTTGCCTGGATTTTTATCTGGCGTGGCCTGTGCTTCCTTGCATCGGCAAGCTGCAGGCGAAGTGAGATAACACTCGTTAGTGTCTACGCCATTCGGGGATTGGGCTCATCGGGGCGCTTGGCGCATGATGTGGGCCTCAAGTCTTTTATCAGGACGCCGCTGTGCACCGACCGCCCGCAATAATTCACGCCTTTAGCGAACGTCTGGACTGCGTACAGGCGCTCAGCGCCGAACTTGTCGCGCAATTGCAGGCGACGCTCAGCGCCAAGCCGCGCGCCAGCATGTTGTTGCCGGGTGGCAGCAGTCCGCAACTGTTGCTGCCGTTACTGGCCGAGGCCGCGCTGGATTGGTCGCGGGTGGACCTGAGCGCCACCGATGAGCGTTGGGTGCCGGCGACCGATCCGGCCAGCAACCTGCGCTTGCTGCGGCAAGGCCTG
This sequence comes from Pseudomonadales bacterium RIFCSPLOWO2_12_59_9, assembly GCA_001830395.1. Lineage (GTDB taxonomy): Bacteria > Pseudomonadota > Gammaproteobacteria > Pseudomonadales > Pseudomonadaceae > Aquipseudomonas. The sequence goes on from MHZN01000015.1 coordinate 6,873, forward strand.
CCAGGCGCGGTGTGTTTGGACCCGCGCCAGGGCGCCACGCCTGAGTTGGCAGCCCAGGCCTGGGGCGCGCAGCTGTGCACCTGGTTGCCGCTGGATCTGGTGTTGCTGGGTATGGGCGAGGATGGCCACTTTGCCTCGCTGTTTGCGCAGATGCCCGGTTTGGCCGCGGCCCTTGACCCTGCGCAGGCGCCGGCCGCGCTGCTGGCGCAAGCGCCGAGCGAGCCACGGGTACGCCTATCGACTAATTTGGCCCTGTTGGCCAGCAGCCAGTGGCTGGGGCTCCTGGTGTTCGGCGCGGCCAAGCGCGAAATGCTCGAGGCGGTGTTCGCCGACACGCCGGCCAGTCGCGCCTGGCCGGTGCATGCATTGATCTGGCGGACGGCGCAACGCGTGCAGATCTTTTTCGCCCCCTGAGCCGTTACACTCGGCATCAATAGCCGTGTGAATAAGCAGGATTGGTCATGTTGAATGTCGTTGTCGAGCAGGTGACTGCCGCGCTGGAATTGCGTTCTGCCAAGCGCCGTGAGCGTTACTTGGCGCGTCTCGAGCAAGCCTTGCAGCGCGCGCCGCGCGAGCGTTTGGGGTGCTCGAATTTGGCCCATGTGTTGGCCGCGCAGCCGGATTCGGCACGCTTGATTATCAAACAGGGCGGCTCGGCCAATATTGCCATCGTCTCCAGTTACAACGAGATGCTCTCGGCCCATGTGCCCTTTAACGATTATCCCGCGCAGATCAAGGTAGCCTTGGCCAAAGTCGGCGCCACGGCGCAGTTTGCCGCCGGCGTGCCGGCCATGTGTGATGGCATCACCCAGGGCGAGGCGGGCATGCAGTTGTCGCTGTTCTCTCGCGATTTGATCGCCCAAGCCACGGCCATCGGCCTAACCCACGGGGTTTTCGATGGCGGTCTGTATCTGGGCGTGTGCGACAAAATTGTCCCGGGGCTGCTGATCGGCGCCCTGCATTTTGGCCATTTACCGGCGCTGCTGGTGCCGGCCGGGCCCATGCATTCGGGGCTGGCCAACAAAGACAAAGCCGCAGTGCGCGAGCGCTTTGTCCGTGGCGAGGCCAGTCGTGATGAGCTGCTGGCCGCCGAGTTGGCTGCCTATCATCAGGACGGTACCTGCACCTTTTACGGCACCGCCAATACCAACCAGCTGTTGATGGAGGTCATGGGCCTGCACGTGCCGGGCAGTGCTTTCGTCCATCCGCATACGCCCTTGCGTGCGGCGATGACGGCCGAGGCGGCACGTTTAGTGGTGCGCAATAGCCGGCAAGGCGAGCGTCATTTACCCCTGGGTAAACAGCTCGATGGTCGGGTTTTGGTGAATGCCATGGTCGGTTTGCTGGCCTCGGGTGGCTCGACCAATCTGACCCTGCACTTGCCGGCGATTGCCCGGGCGGCGGGTTACCAGCTGCTTTGGGAAGACTTTGCCGCGCTGTCGAAAGTGGTGCCGCTGCTGGCGCGGGTCTATCCCAATGGCGCCGCCGATGTGAATCAGTTTCAGGCGGCTGGCGGCCCGGCCTGGACCATTCGTGAGCTGCTCGGCGCCGGCTTGCTGCACGCCGATGTGTCGACTGTCGCAGGTGAGGAGTTGGCGGC
>MHZN01000016.1:0-5356 GCA_001830395.1 Pseudomonadales bacterium RIFCSPLOWO2_12_59_9
GCGCCGCCCATCAGCAGGATCAGCGCCAGCAGCCACGACCGAGAACCCTTGTTGGAGCGGCTCATGGTTGTGGCAGGCTACTGATGTGGGCGATGACGTCGAGCAGCTCTTGGTCATTGACGGTGGCGGCCATCATCTTCATTTGCTTGCCGTAGCGGTCGCCCGGCGCGCTGCCGCGGATACCCTGTTTGAAGTGGTTAACTTGCAGCAGTAGATAGCTGTCGAGCTGCTGGCGCAGGCGCGGGCTGTTCATGGCCAGATTGCCTTCGGCTTGGCCGCCATGACAGGCGCCGCATTTGGCCTGGTACAGACGGCTGCCGAGGGCGGTGTTGCCGCTCAGGCTTGGCTTGATCGCCGGAGGGGGCAGGCTGGTGAGATAGGCGCTCAGGTCGGCGATGGCTTGCTCGTCGCCGAGGGTGGCGGCCATGGCCTGCATCTGCGCCCCGGCGCTGTCGGCGGGGTTGCTGCCACGCAGGCCACTCTTGAAGTTGCCCAATTGCCGAATCAGATAGCTCTGTTGTTGGCCGGCCAGCACCGGCGCAGCGAATGCCGGATTGCCTTGCGCCTGCTCGCCATGGCAACTGCTGCAGGCGCTAAACAAGGCCTTGCCGTGGCCGAGGTCGTCCGCCAATGCCGGTAGCGCGCAGCTCAGCAGGGCGATCAAGAGTAGGTGCGATGGGCGGACTGCAATCATGGGGCATCCTGCGGCGGCGGCGGCGGCGTTGCTGGCGCAGGGCAAGCGCGGCACGAGTGAAATCAGGTGAATGGGCGTTGGCTGGATATTAATTAGTACTATCGTGCCAGACAAGTAAATTGTATCGGCATGCCTATTTTTCTCTGGCGGCAGATAGCTGGGCGTGTCGGGCATCTGTGCTAGTCTGGCGGCCCTTTTTTCAGCGCATCCGGAGCCGAGCTATGTCCGAACTCAATCTGTCTACAGACGAAACCCGTGTTAGCTATGGCATTGGTCGTCAGCTGGGCGATCAGCTGCGTGACAACCCACCACCTGGCGCCGATCTGAATGCCATAGTCGCCGGTCTGACCGACGCTTTTGGGGGCGTGGCCAGCCGCGTCGGCCAAGAGGAGCTGTCGGCCAGCTTTAAAGTGATTCGCGAAATCATGCAGGCCGAAGCTCAGGCCAAAGCTGAAGCAGCGGCGGGTGCCGGGATTGCTTTCCTGGCGGAAAACGCCAAGAAAGCCGGGGTTACCCTGCTGGAGTCGGGCTTGCAGTACGAAGTGCTGATCGCAGGCAGTGGCGCCAAGCCTTCGGCCAACGACACAGTGCGCACTCATTATCACGGCACCCTGATCGACGGCAGCGTGTTCGACAGCTCCTACGAGCGTGGCGAACCGGCCGAGTTTCCAGTGGGTGGCGTGATTGCCGGCTGGGTTGAAGCCTTGCAGTTGATGAATACCGGCAGCAAGTGGCGTTTGACCGTGCCGAGCGAATTGGCCTACGGTGGCCAAGCGGCGGGCAGCATTCCGCCGCACAGCGTGCTGGTCTTTGATGTTGAGTTGTTGGCCATCTTGTAATGCTTGGCCTGGGGCGTACAGTCGCGCGCCCCAGCTGTTTACCGGCTAATCGTGCAAGTTAGACGCATTGGTATGACTGGGCGGGCGCAAGGCTCGCGCAAAGCAAAATAGAAATAAATTGCGCAGTAACTCCTTGAGTACCAGCGGTTCATTGGAGTTCAGGCTGGCCAGATCCAGGTCACCTTGTTCGCGTAATTCCTCCAGTGCAGACTCGTCAATCATTACGCAAACCTTGCCGCTGTCTCGATGCAGAATGCGCAGGTAAGGGTGCGGACGATCCAGCCAAGCATCAATTAAATAGGTCATGCCTCATCTCCTTTTGCTTTGGGTTTAGATGAGAATAATTCTTATTCAGATAATAGCAAGGCCTAAGCTTTCTCGCGCCCACAAAAAAGCCCGTCACCTGGACGGGCTTCTCGCTGCTTGGCAGGCTTAGTGGGTGCGTGCTACGGCGAAGCGGCTGAGTTCGATCAGGGCGTCGCGGTATTCGCTGGCGGGCAGGGCGTCGAGGCAGCGGATGGCGCGCTCGGCATAGTCACGAGCCTGCTGGGCTGTGTAGTCCAGGGCGCCGGAGGCTTCAACGGCGGCGCGGATGCTTTCCAGGTCCTCGAGGCCGCCTTTTTGGATGGCTTGGCGCACCAGGGCCGCTTGTTCTGGAGTGCCTTCGCGCATGCAGTAGATCAGCGGCAGGGTCGGCTTGCCTTCGGCCAGGTCGTCGCCGACGTTTTTGCCCAGGGTTGCCGCGTCGCCGCGATAGTCGAGCAGGTCGTCAACCAGCTGAAAAGCCACTCCGAGGTGGTCGCCAAAGGTGCGCAGCGCTTCGGTTTGCGTGGCGTCGGCGGCGGCCAGCACGGCCGCGCTGTGGGTCGAAGCCTCAAACAGCATGGCGGTTTTGCCGCGAATTACTTCCATATAGGTTTCTTCGCTGGTGCTGGCGTCGCGAATTTTCGACAGTTGCAGCACTTCACCTTCGGCAATCACCCGGGTGGCCTTGGCCAGAATCGACATCACCGGCATCGAGCCCAGCTCGACCATCATTTCGAAGGAGCGCGAATAGAGAAAATCGCCGACCAATACGCTCGGCGCATTGCCCCATTGGGCGTTGGCGGTGGAGCGGCCGCGGCGCATGTCGGACATGTCGACCACATCGTCATGCAGCAAGGTGGCGGTGTGCAAAAATTCGATGGTGGCCGCCAGTAAGCGCAGCTGATCGCCTTGCTGACCCAGCGCCTTGCCGCACAGCAACACCAGCAGCGGGCGCAGGCGTTTGCCGCCGGCGGAGATGATGTAATCACCAATCTTTTCTACCAGCGGCACGCGCGACACCAGCTGGCGGCGGATGATCTCATCAACGGCGCTGAAGTCGTCGGCTACTACGCTATAAAAGGCTTGGGGCTGCATCGCTGATTGTGGCTCCACTAAGGTTGCGCGGCATGCTAGGTGGCGGGGTCTACGCTGTCAAGGCAAGCGCTTTAGGTGCTTGCGCCGGGCGTGTGGCTTGCGTACAATCGCGGCCCCTGAACTTCCTGGGCATTACCTGCCTTACGCAATTGCAAGGGCGTCCATCCGGCGCCATGCAGCCATGCCAGCCGAAGACTATTCCTATAAAGCGCTGGGTGAGCAGGATTTAACGGAGCAAAATTATGTACGCTGTAATTGTTACCGGTGGCAAGCAATACAAGGTTGCCCAAGGCGAATACCTGAAAATTGAAAAGCTCGAAATCGCCGTTGGCGAGGCCGTGACTTTCGACCGCGTTCTGTTGGTTGCTAATGGCGACGACGTGAACATTGGTGCCCCAGTTGTTGAAGGCGCTAAGGTTGTGGCTGAAGTGATTGCCCAAGGCCGTCACGATAAGATCACCATCATCAAGTTCCGTCGCCGTAAGCACCACATGAAGCGTCAAGGTCACCGTCAGTGGTACACCGAGATCAAAATCACCGGTATTCAGGCTTAATCTTTTTAGCTTGATCCACAATTTGGAGTATTGAACTCATGGCACACAAAAAAGCTGGCGGTAGTACCCGCAACGGTCGCGACTCAGAATCGAAACGCCTTGGCGTTAAGATGTATGGCGGCCAGGCTATTATCCCGGGCAACATCATCGTGCGTCAGCGCGGCACCCAGTTCCACGCCGGTTATGGCGTTGGCATGGGTAAAGATCACACCCTGTTCGCGAAAGTGGAAGGCGTGATCAAGTTCCAAGTTAAGGGCGCCTTCGGTCGTCGCTACGTGAGCATCGTTCCGAAGACTGAAGTCGTCGCGGCGTAATCTCGTAGTTGCTGCAAAAGCCCTGTCTTGCGACGGGGCTTTTTTGTTTCTGTATTCCTGTGTTCCTTGTTTCATTTTGCCTGCTCTTGTGGCGGGAGGCGTAGCCCATGAAATTCGTCGATGAAGTATCGATTTTTGTAAAGGCCGGTGACGGCGGCAACGGCTGCATGAGCTTCCGTCGCGAGAAGTTCATTGAAAACGGTGGCCCTAACGGTGGCGACGGTGGCGATGGTGGTTCGGTGTATATGCTTGCCGACGAGAACCTCAACACCCTGGTCGACTACCGCTATACCCGCCGCTTCGATGCTGAGCGTGGCTCCAATGGTGGCAGTGCCGATTGCACGGGCCGCAAAGGTGAAGAGTCGGTGTTGCGGGTGCCGGTTGGCACCACGGTGATCGATGCTGGTACCCAGGAGGTTATTGGTGACCTGACCAAGGCGGGGCAGCGCTTGCTGGTCGCCCATGGTGGTTGGCATGGTCTGGGTAATACCCGGTTCAAGTCGAGCACCAACCGCGCGCCGCGCCAGACCTCGCTAGGTAAGCCGGGCGAGTCCCGCGACCTGAAGCTGGAGCTGAAGGTGTTGGCCGATGTGGGCTTGCTCGGCTTGCCGAACGCCGGCAAGAGCACGCTGATTCGCTCGATCTCGGCCGCCAAGCCGAAGGTGGCAGATTATCCGTTCACCACCTTGGTGCCGAACCTGGGTGTGGTCAGCGTCGATCGCTACAAGAGCTTTGTAGTTGCCGATATTCCTGGTCTGATCGAGGGCGCCTCCGATGGTGCCGGCTTGGGGATTCGCTTCCTCAAGCACTTGTCGCGTACCCGTTTGCTGCTGCATCTGGTCGACATGGCGCCGCTGGATTTGACCGATGCGGCCGATTCGGCCGAGACCATCGTCAATGAGTTGACCAAATTCAGTCCATCCTTGGCGCTGCGTGATCGTTGGTTGGTGCTGAATAAGTCCGACCAGATCATGGAGGAAGACCAGGAGGCGCGGATCAAGGAAATTACCGATCGGCTGGAGTGGACGGGTCCGGTCTATGTGATTTCGGCTATTGGTCGCGAAGGCACCGAGAAGCTCTGCCAGGACATCATGCGTTATCTCGAAGAGCGCGCCGTGCGCCTGGCGGAAGAGCCGCAATATGCCAAGGACTTGGCTGAGCTGGATCGTCATATCGAAGATGAGGCGCGTGCCCAGTTGCAAGCGCTGGATGATCAGCGTGCGCTGCGGCGTACCGGCGTCAAGCCGGTGGGTGCTGAGGAAGATGACAGCTTCTGGGATGAAGAGGATGACGAGGACGGGCCGGAGATTATCTACGTCCGCGATTGATTGCCTCCACAACGCCGCTAATCAGCGGCGTTGTGCTAACTAACTGTTGGGCGTCGCCGCGCAGTGCGTCGCCCTTTGAGCAAGGTTGGATAAACATGCGGGACAAGGTGACGGGTGCGCGGCGCTGGGTGGTGAAAATTGGCAGTGCGCTGCTGACGGCCGATGGTCGTGGGCTGGATCGTGCGGCCATGGCGGTTTGGGTTGAGCAGATGGTTGCGTTGCGCGC
>MHZN01000016.1:5398-10503 GCA_001830395.1 Pseudomonadales bacterium RIFCSPLOWO2_12_59_9
GGCAGGCATGAGTCGGCTGGGCTGGACGACGCGACCGAGTGCGATTCATGAGCTGCAGGCGGCGGCGGCGGTTGGCCAAATGGGCTTGGTGCAGGCCTGGGAGTCGAGTTTTGCCGAGCATGGCACCCATGCCGCGCAAATTTTGCTGACCCATGATGATCTGTCGGATCGCAAGCGCTACCTGAACGCCCGCAGCACGCTGCGCACCCTGGTTGAGTTGGGCGCAATTCCGGTGATCAACGAAAACGACACAGTGGTCACCGACGAAATTCGCTTTGGCGATAACGACACCTTGGCGGCGCTGGTGGCTAATCTGGTCGAGGCCGACTTGCTGGTCATTCTCACCGATCGCGATGGCATGTTTGATGCTGATCCGCGGCACAATCCTGCTGCGCAGCTCATCAGTGAGGCGCGGGCCGATGATCCGGCGCTGGATGCGGTGGCGGGCGGCGTCGGTGGCGCGCTGGGCCGTGGCGGCATGCAGACCAAGTTGCGTGCGGCGCGGCTGGCGGCGCGTTCCGGGGCGCATACGGTGATTGTCGGTGGGATGATCGAGCGGGTGCTGGATCGGCTCAGGGCCGGTGAGAATCTCGGCACTTTGCTGACGCCGGAGCGTGGTCTGCTGGCGGCGCGTAAGCAGTGGCTGGCTGGGCATTTGCAGACTCGCGGCAGTTTGACTCTGGACGCGGGGGCGGTGCAGGCCTTGCTGCAAGGGCATAAGAGCCTGCTGCCGGTGGGTGTGACTGCGGTGGCGGGGAGTTTCCGTCGTGGCGAGATGGTGGTTTGTCTGGCGCCCGATGGTCGCGAAGTGGCGCGGGGCTTGGCCAATTACAGTGCGCTTGAGGCGCAAAAAATCATTGGTCAGGGTTCGGATGCCATCGAGGCCTTGCTTGGCTATGTCGATGAGTCGGAGCTGGTCCATCGCGATAATCTAATTTTGGTCTGACTGCTGGAGGCTGCTGATGCGCGTCGCAAATAGCTTGCTGGGTTTGTTGCTGGCCTTGCCGTTGACTTGGTCGCTGCCGCTGAGCGCCGAAGAAATTGGCGAGGTCTCCACTGTGTTCAAGTTGGTCGGGCCGAATGACAAGATAGTGGTCGAGGCCTTTGATGATCCGAAGGTGTCTGGGGTGACCTGCTACCTGTCGCGGGCCAAAACCGGCGGAATCAAAGGCGGTGTCGGCTTGGCTGAGGATCGCGCCGAGGCCTCCCTGGCGTGCCGGCAGGTCGGGCCGATTGAGTTCAAGGCTGAGCTGAAAGAGGGCGAGGAGGTCTTTAAGGAGCGAACCTCGCTAGTATTCAAGAGCATGCAGGTGGTGCGCTTCTTCGATCGCAAGCGCAATACCCTGGTCTATCTGGTGTATAGCGACAGAATCATCGAGGGTAGTCCGCAGAATTCGGTAACGGCGATCCCGATTCTGCCTTGGCAGAAGTGATCTTGCGCTAGGCGCTAATGCCTGAGTAAGCCGCCGCTGTGCTTTTGCGCTCGGCGGTTTTTTTATGGCTGCGCAAACTGCGTGCGGGTTTTGGTGTATGACTGTGCTTTTTGCGGGGCAATAAAAAACCGGCCTAAGCCGGTTTTTTAAGCGTTCGCAGTTTTAGGCTGCGATGCTGAGTGCCTTAACGTGTGCGTTCAGGCGGCTCTTGTGACGTGCTGCTTTGTTCTTGTGGATGATGCCTTTGTCGGCCATGCGGTCGATTACTGGCACGGCCAGAACGTAAGCTGCTTGAGCTTTTTCCAGGTCTTTGGCAGCAACAGCCTTAACCACGTTCTTGATGTAGGTACGAACCATCGAGCGCTGACTGGCGTTATGGCTATTACGCTTCAGGGCCTGTTTGGCGCGTTTTTTGGCAGAAGGTGAATTGGCCACCGACAAGCTCCTCGATAAAATGGGCGATTACAAACAAATAAGGCCGCGAATAATGCCGGCGCCTTGTGCTGTTGTCAAGGGTGATTAGCCTGGCAAGCTTGGTCACTGAATGCATGCTCGGCGCTGGGCGGATGATTTATTTGCCGCAGAGCCCTACACTCGCCGGCTTTGCAGGCCGGCTGCGGCATGCACGGCAAAACTTGGGCAGGCATTGCCCCCTGCTTGTCTTCAAAAAACAGAAGCCCATGCTATGAATTTACTCAAGTCGCTGGCCGCGGTTAGCTCAATGACCATGCTGTCGCGGGTGCTTGGCTTTGTGCGCGACACCCTGGTGGCGCGGATTTTTGGGGCCGGGATGGCCACCGATGCCTTTTTTGTCGCCTTTAAGTTGCCTAATCTGCTGCGTCGGATCTTTGCCGAGGGCGCCTTTTCACAGGCATTTGTGCCGATTTTGGCCGAGTACAAAACCCAGCAAGGCGAGGAGGCGACTCGTACCTTTATCGCCTATATCAGCGGCCTGTTGACCTTGGTATTGGCGCTGGTGACCCTGCTGGGCATGCTGGCGGCGCCTTGGGTGATCTGGCTGACGGCGCCGGGCTTTGTCGATAGCATCGAGAAATACGCGCTGACCACCTCGCTGTTGCGGGTGACCTTTCCCTACATCTTGTTGATTTCCCTGGCTTCGCTGGCCGGGGCGATTCTCAACACCTGGAACCGTTTCTCGGTGCCGGCCTTTGTGCCGACCCTGCTCAATCTGAGCATGATCGTCTTCGCCTTGTTTCTGACTCCGTATTTTGATCCGCCGATCATGGCGCTGGCCTGGGCGGTGCTGGTGGGCGGCTTGTTGCAGTTGCTCTATCAACTGCCGCACCTGAAAAAAATCGGCATGCTGGTGTTGCCCCGGCTGAATCTGCGCGACGCCGGCGTTTGGCGTGTGCTGCGGCAGATGGGACCGGCGATTGTGGGGGTCTCGGCCAGCCAGTTTTCGCTGATCATCAACACCATCTTCGCCTCGTTTCTGGCGGCGGGTTCGGTGTCCTGGATGTATTACGCTGATCGTTTGATGGAGTTGCCTTCCGGCGTGCTGGGTGTGGCGCTGGGGACGATTTTGTTACCTGTGTTGTCGAAATCCTTCGCCGGCAAGGACCCTGCAGAGTTTTCCCGGGTGTTGGATTGGGGGCTGCGCCTGTGCCTGTTGCTGGTGCTGCCCTGCGCGTTGGCGTTGGCGATTTTGGCCGAGCCGTTGACGGTGGCGCTATTTCAGTATGGCAAATTTACCGCCCATGATGCGCAGATGACCCAGCTGGCGCTGATCGCCTATGCGTTCGGCCTGACCGGCATCTTGCTGATCAAGGTGCTGGCGCCGGGCTTTTACGCCCAGCGCAATATCCGCACCCCGGTGCGCATCGCGCTGCTGAGCATTGCCGTTACGCAACTATTCAACCTGCTGTTTTTCTACGTTTTCCCCGAGGGCACCAAGCATGCCGGTTTGGCGCTGGCGATTGGCCTTGGCGCCTGCCTGAATGCGAGCTTGCTGTTTTGGCAGTCACGTAAGCAGGCGATGTACACGCCGTTGGCGGGTTGGGGCGGATTTTTACTTAAGTTGCTGGCGGCTGTGTTGGCGATGGTGGCCGTATTGCTGGGGGTGATGCATTACATGCCTGTCTGGGAGCAGGGCGGCATGCTTGAGCGTCTGCTGCGGCTAATGCTGTTGGTGGCGGCCGGGGCGCTGAGTTATTTTGCGGCCCTGGCGTTGCTGGGGTTTCGCGTGCGGCACTTCTCGCGGCATCAGTTGAGCTGATGCCGTCTGTCGATTGAGCTGTGCGCGGTACGTTCAATCGCTGTTGTACGGCTGTGCGCCTGTTGTCTGCTGCCGGGTGTGCGTATAATCGTGCACTTTTTAGGCAAGAAGCGTGCTATGCAGCTGGTCCGAGGCCTACACAATTTGCGTCCCGAGCATCGGGGCTGCGTTGCCACTATCGGCAACTTCGACGGCGTGCACCGTGGTCATCAGGCCATCTTGGCGCGTTTGCGTGAGCGCGCCGCCGAGTTAGGCGTGCCCAGCTGCGTGGTGATTTTCGAGCCGCAGCCACGCGAATTCTTTGCTCCGCAAACCGCGCCTGTGCGCCTTAGCCGCCTGCGTGACAAACTTGAGTTGTTGGCTGCCGCCGGCGTTGATCGGGTGTTGTGCCTGGCCTTTAACCGGCGCTTGCGCGAATTAAGCGCCGCCGAATTTGTCCAGCGTGTGTTGCTCGATGGTCTTGGCGTGCAGCATCTGGAGGTCGGTGACGACTTTCGTTTTGGCTGCGATCGCGCCGGTGATTTCGCCTTTTTGCAGCAGGCCGGGCAAGCGCACGACTTTACTGTTGAAGAGGCTTCCACCATTGAGGTGGATGGCGTACGCGTGAGCAGTACCGGGGTGCGTGATGCACTCACTGCCGCAGATTTTGCGCGAGTTGAGTCCTTGCTCGGGCGGCCGTTTCAGATTGCCGGGCGGGTTTTGCACGGGCAGAAGCTCGGGCGCCAGCTCGGGACGCCAACTGCCAATATCCAGCTCAAGCGTTGCCGCGTGCCGCTGACCGGCGTGTATCTGGTCAGCATCGAGTTGGCTGGCGTGCAGCAACCGGGGGTCGCCAATATTGGTGTGCGGCCATCGGTAAAAAGTGATGGGCAAGCCCATCTAGAGGTGTTTTTGCTCGATTTTGCCGGCGATCTTTACGGCCAGCATTTGAGCGTGACCTTCAAACACAAATTGCGTGATGAACAGCGGTTTGCCTCGCTGGACGCGCTGAAGACAGCGATTGCTGCGGATGTCGCTGCCGCCCGCGCCTACTGGCACCAGCCTCTTGCTGACTAGCCTCTTGAATGATGAGCCTCGACTGACATGACCGATTACAAAGCGACCCTGAACCTGCCCGACACGGCGTTCCCAATGAAGGCCGGTCTGCCCCAGCGCGAACCGCAAATCCTCGAGCGCTGGAACAGCCTTGGGCTCTACCAGAAACTGCGCGAGCAGGGCCAAGGGCGGCCTAAGTTTGTCCTGCACGACGGCCCTCCGTACGCCAACGGCAGCATTCATATCGGTCATGCGGTCAATAAAATCCTCAAAGACATCATCACCCGCTCCAAGACTTTGGCGGGCTTCGATGCGCCCTATGTGCCGGGCTGGGACTGTCACGGTCTGCCGATTGAGCACAAGGTCGAAGTCACCCACGGCAAGCATCTGCCCGCCGACAA
>MHZN01000017.1 GCA_001830395.1 Pseudomonadales bacterium RIFCSPLOWO2_12_59_9
GCCTTGCTGGCCTCGGTGTCCCATGACTTGCGCACCCCGCTGACGGCCATGCGCGGCTCCATCGACAGCCTGCTGACCCTCGGTGAAAGCATCTCCCTGAGTGACCGCCGCGAGTTGCTGCAAGGCACCCGCGATGAGGCCGAGCGCCTCGACCGCTATATCCAGAACCTGCTCGACATGACCCGCCTGGGCCACGGCGGCCTGGCCTTGGCGCGCGATTGGGTGGCGCCCGGCGATATAGTCGCCAGTGCCGTGCAGCGGTTACGTCCGGTGCTGGCCGATCTGCAACTGGAGGTGCAATTGCCGGCGCAACTGCCGCTGCTCTACGTGCATGCGGCGCTGATCGAACAGGCACTGATTAATGTGCTGGAAAACGCCGCGCGCTTCTCGCCCGTTCAGGGCCGCTTGCGCATCGCCGTCGAGACCGATGCCAAGGAACTGCGCTTCGCCGTCAGCGATCAGGGCCCGGGCATTCCGCTGCATGAGCGCGAGAAGATTTTCGACATGTTCTACACCGCCGCCCGCGGCGACCGTGGCGGCCAGGGCACCGGCCTGGGGTTGGCGATTTGCCAAGGCATGGTCGGTGCCCACGGCGGGCGGGTGACTGTGGATGACGGCCTGGATGGCCGCGGTGCTACCCTGTGCCTGCACCTGCCGCTGCATCCCCAACCGCAGTTGGAAGAAGACGCGTAGGGTGGGCTTTAGCCCACCAATATTGCGCTGTTCAGGGCGGTGGGCTGAAGCCCACCCTACGGTTGATCGCTCCCGCATACCGCGCCAGAACCCTCATTATCGCTTTGACGAACGAGTGCAATGACCACTAATCAACCGACCATCCTGGTCATCGACGACGAAGCGCAGATCCGCAAGTTCCTGCGCATCAGCCTGGCGGCCCAAGGCTACAAAGTGCTAGAGGGCAGCAATGGCGGAGAGGGCTTGGCCCATGCCGCGCTGGCCAAGCCGGACTTGGTGGTACTCGACCTCGGCCTGCCGGACATGGACGGCCAGACGGTGCTGCGCGAACTGCGTGAATGGTCGCAGGTGCCGGTGCTGGTGCTCTCGGTGCGCTCCAGCGAGAGTGAAAAGGTGCTGGCCCTGGACGGCGGCGCCAATGATTACGTGACCAAACCCTTCGGTATTCAGGAGTTTCTCGCCCGGGTGCGGGTGTTGCTGCGCCAGGCCGGCAGCGGTGAACAACAGGCCGCCAGCGTCAGCAGCGGGCCGTTAACGGTGGATTTCGCCTATCGACGGGTGACCCTGGATGGGGCTGAAGTGGCGTTGACCCGCAAGGAGTACGAGGTACTGGCCACGCTCGCCCGCCACCTCGGCCGGGTACTGACCCAGCAACAACTGCTCAAAGACATCTGGGGCCCCAGCCATGGCGAAGACAGCCACTACCTGCGCGTGGTGGTCGGCCATCTACGCCAGAAACTCAGCGACGACCCGACCGCACCGCGCTTTATCGTCACCGAGGCCGGGGTTGGTTATCGGTTACTTGAGGTCTTAACCGCGAGTAGTTCTTCGAGCAGTTGAGTGATCTGTATCGGCTTGATCGCAGCAAGGTTGCCTGGATGTTTTCTGGTGGAAAATGCTTCGCAGTTTCCCACCTTACGCGATCTCAGGAATTTTGTAGGGTGGACAACGTTTACTTGTCCACCAGCTTCTGCGGCAGGCTGCACGGGGGAGGGCGTCCAGCCCGCGCTTACCATGGCGTGAATGATAGGGGCGCGCTGTTTCGCAAGTGTGCCAACCAGGGCCGTCGTACCTCGCCGGCCCTACGCATCGCGACCGGCAGCCCGTCCATGATGCTGCTGCGGTTGCCTTGATCAGGCGTGAGACGGGGTGATCAGGATCTTGCCCTGACGCTCGCTCGCGGCGGCGGCAGCGACGGCTTCTTTGATCTGCGTGACGTCATAGGTTGCCTGGATCGGCGTGCTGAGTTTGCCGGCGGCGATCAGCCCGGCCAGTTCGCTGAGTAGCGCAAACTGCTGGGGCTGCGGGGTGGTGCGAAACCAGCGTGCCAGCCAGAAGCCCTTGAGCGTCACGTCGCGGAACACCAGCTCGCGCGGGGACAGGCTGCACGGTTCACCGCTGAGCGCGCCGTAGTTCACCAGGCTGCTGCCTTCGGCCAGGCTGGCGGCGAGCAGCAAGGTGGCGGTGCCGCCAACGGCGTCGATGCCCAGCTTGATGGCCGCGCCACCGGTGGCGGCGTGCACGCGTTCGGCCAGGTCAGCACCGTCGACCAGCACCACGTCGCCACCTTGCGCTTGCACGCCGGCCACGGCCGATTCACGCCGCACGATGTTGACGGTCTTCAGGCCGCGCAGCTTGGCCAGTTGCACCACGTAGCTGCCCACGCCCGAGTTGGCGCCGTTCTGGATGACCCAGTCGCCTGGCTGCAGGCTGGCAAAGTCGCTGAGCAGCAGCGATGCCGTGGGCGGGTTCACCGTGAGCATGGCCAGTTGCTTGGGGTCGGCCTCGTTCGGCAGCGGGATCAGGCTCGCGGCAGGCACGACCAGATGGGTCGCCCAGGTGCCGGCACCGACGGGCAGCAGCACCGTCTGGCCCACGGCTGGGCCTTGGGTATCCGGCCCCAGCTCGATCACGCGGCCCACGCCTTCGCTGCCACCCACGGCCGGCAGCGGCGGGAGCATGCCGTATTGGCCGGTGAGCGTCAGCACGTCGCTGGGGTTAATGGGCGCGGCCAACACGGCCACCAGGGCTTGGCCCTGGAGCAACACGGGGCGGGCGAAGGGCACCGCTTCGATCACCGCTTGCGGCACCGGGCCGCGTTCGCTGTATTGGGCTTTGAGCATCATGGTCATGGGGGTTTCCTCTGTGGAGTCGTCGGCTTGGGCTGGCGATGAGTGCATCCTAGGGAAAACTCAATCAAGACGTAATCCACTGCATTCAGTAATATCTTTTGTCTTAATGACAATAATCGAATGCAGACGGAGGCAAGCCATGGACAAGCTGCGCGCCATGCAATACCTGCTCAAGGTCGCGGATACCCAGAGTTTCTCGCGTGCCGCCACGGCATTCGGCGTGCCGGCATCGTCCATCTCGCGGCGCATTGCCGACCTGGAGGCGCTACTGGGTGTGGAGTTGCTGCACCGTACGACACGCACGGTGCGACTCACCGAGATCGGTGCGCTCTACCTGGAACAGGTGCGTGCCGGCTTGGCCCAACTCAGCGATGCCGAAGAGTTGGTGGGGCAGCGCAGTAGCACGCCCAGCGGCACCCTGCGCATCAGCACCATGCCCGGCTATGGTCAGCTGCTGCTGATGCCCGCGCTGCAGGAGTTCGGTGAGCGCTACCCGGACATAGTGCTGGATGTGCACCTGAGCGACGCCCTGGTGGACCTCGGTCGCGACCAGATCGACATTGCCATCCGCGGCGGTCGCCAGCCGCAAGACCGCGTGGTGATGCGCAAGCTCGACCCCAACAACTTCGTCCTGGCGGCCTCGCCAGACTATCTGGCGCAAATGGGCACGCCGCGCACGCTGGACGACCTGCAAGGCCACCGCGCGCTCATGTATCGCGGCCCCAACACGGTGATCAAATGGCAGGGGCTGGACGACGGCGGTTGGCGCGAAATTCCCATCACGCCGGCCTTTATCAGCAACGACGGCGCCAGCCTGATCGCCATGGCTTGCAAACATCGTGGCCTGGTGTTGCTGTCGGAATGGGGCTTGCAGGGCTACCTGCGCCGTGGCGAACTGCTGCGAGTCACGCTCGACCAGCCGGTGTCGGTCAATCGCGGCGAGGAAGCGGGTATCTACCTGCTGTACCTGCAAACGCGCTACCAGATACCTAAGGTGCGAGTGGCCGTGGAGTTCTTGGTGCAGCGGCTGGGGGAGGGGATGCCGTAGGTTGTGCTGCTGCCGGTGGCGGAAGCGACAGCAGCCAGACCGGGATACCCGAACAATGCCAGCACAGCCAGGCAGCCTGGATATTCTCTGGTGGGAAACGCTTCGCGGTTTCCCACCCTACGCGGGCTTGAGAGCGATGTAGGGTGGGCAACGTTTACTTGTCCACCAGCTTCTATGGTTGGCCGCTACCGACCCTTTTGCTCTGTTAAGCGTGGGCGCCTGGGGCGCCGCGAGCGTGCTTCTTCTGCAGGATCATCGACGCTTCGTTGTAGGCCTTCTGGAAGGCGTCGCCGCCGATCCAAGCCACTGCCGTGTCTTCGTCTTCATCGTGGAAGATCCCCCGATAGGTGATCAGCAGGCCCATCATGAAGTCGGTCGCCGGGTCTTCCGCTTCCTCGGCGACCACCAGCTCCAACACCGGGTATTGCAGGAACACCAGGCACATCGCTAGCAGGCTGATGCCTTCGCCGAATTTCATCGCCTGAAACAGGTCGTCGAAGAGCGCCGGGTCGAAACCGTTCTCTTCGATGTCTTGGAAGTCGAAGGTGCTCAGATCGATTTCGACATCATCGAACGGCTCGTTGATCAGCGGATTGGCCAGCAGCGGGTGTACGACATTGACTTTGGCCTTGCCCGAACGGTTCTGCTTGGCCTTGGCTTTGGCCCGCTGGGCGCGTTTTTGCTGTTTATCTGGGGAGGCCATGGAGGCGAGTTCCTTGTCCGGTGCAGCCATATTCATGGCCCGGGATAATTGGGCGCACATTGTATGCAGTCTTGACGGCGTTCGTCGGCCAACGGGGACAGATTTATTTTTCCTGCTCTAAACGCCGGCTTTCGGCCAAAAGCAGTCACTCAGTCTGGCTTCAAAATAACTCTCGACTGGCCGAGACGCCTCGCACCCCTAGCGGTATACAGGCATCATGCCGCCATACTGTGTATCTATTCGAATAAGGATTTTCGCCCATGTCGCTACGTCACGCCCTGATCTTTCTCGTGCTCACTGGTTTCATGAGCACTGTCTACGCCAGTGTCGGTAAGGGTTTGGCTGTCGCTAATCAAGGAGACTTCAAGACTGCGCTGTCTGAATGGATGCCTCTGGCTGAGCAGGGCTATGCCGATGCGCAGTGCAATCTCGGGTGGATGTACGCCAGTGGCCAAGGCGTGCCTCAGGACTATAAGGCAGCGGTTAAGTGGTACCGCAAAGCTGCTGAGCAGGGCTATGCCGATGCGCAGATCAATCTCGGAGTGATGTACCACTACGGCCAAGGCGTTCCTCAGGACTATAAGGCAGCAGTTAAGTTGTACCGCAAAGCCGCTGAGCAGGGCTTAGCCACCGCGCAATACAATCTCGGGGTGATGTACGCCAGTGGCGAGGGCGTTCCTCAGGACGATAAGGAAGCGGTTAAGTGGTACCGCAAAGCTGCTGAGCAGGGCTTAGCCACTGCGCAGTTCACTCTCGGAGTGTTGTACCACTCCGGCCAAGACGTGCCTCAGGACGCTAAGGAAGCGGTTAAGTGGTACCGCAAAGCCGCTGAGCAGGGCTATGCCACCGCGCAACACAATCTCGGGGTGATGTATGCCAGTGGTGAGGGCGTTCCTCAGGACGCTAAGGAAGCGGTTAAGTGGTACCGCAAAGCCGCTGAGCAGGGCTTAGCCGCCGCGCAATCCAATCTCGGGGGGATGTACGCCCACGGCCAAGGCGTGCTTCAGGACGCTAAGGAAGCGGTTAAGTGGTACCGCAAAGCCGCTGAGCAGGGCGATGCTGCCGCGCAATCCAATCTCGGGAGGATGTACGCCCACGGCCAAGGCGTTCCTCAGGACGCTAAGGAAGCGGTTAAGTGGTACCGCAAAGCCGCTGAGCAGGGCTTAGCCGACGCGCAATACAATCTCGGGGTGATGTACGCCCACGGCCAAGGCGTGCTTCAGGACGATAAGGCTGCGGTTGAGTGGTACCGCCAAGCCGCTGAGCAGGGTGATGCTGCCGCGCAGCTCAATCTCGGGGGGATGTACGACAACGACCAAGACATGCCTCAGGACAGTTATGCCGCTGCGCAGTTTAATGCCGCTGAGCAAGGCTATGCCACCGCGCAGCTCAATCGCGGGGTGATGTACGACAACGGCCAAGACGTGCCTCTGGACAGTTATACCGCTGCGCAGTTCAATGCCGCTGAGCAGGGCTATGCCAACGCGCAGCTCAACCTCGGGGGGATGTACGAAACCGGCCAAGGCATTCCTCAGGACGAAGTGGCAGCAGTTAAGTGGTACCGTAAAGCCGCTGAGCAGGGCGATGCCGAAGCGCAATATCGTCTCGCGCAGATGTACTTCAATGGTCAGGGCGTTTCTCAGGACGGTAAGGAAGCGGTTAAGTGGTACCGCAAAGCCGCTGAGCAGGGCTATGCCACTGCGCAGTTCAATCTCGGAGTGTTGTACCACTCCGGCCAAGACGTGCCTCAGGACGATAAGGATGCGGTTAAGTGGTTGAGCAAAGCCGCTGAGCAGGGTTATGCCGCCGCGCAATCCAATCTCGGGTGGATGTACGATAATGGCCAAGGCGTGCCTGGGGACGATAACGCAGCGGTTAAGTGGTACCGCAAAGCCGCAGAACAGGGCGATGCCTCCGGGCAATACAATCTCGGGGTGATGTACGAAACCGGCCAAGGCGCGCTCGGGTGGTTGTACGACAACGGCCAAGGCGTGCCTCAGGACTATAACGCAGCGGTTAAGTGGTACCGCAAAGCCGCTGAGCAGGGCTTTGCTGACGCGCAATACAATCTCGGGATGATGTACGGCAAAGGCCAAGGCGTTCCTCAGGACGATAAGGAAGCTTATGCATGGTTTTCAGCTGCTGTTGTCAGCGGAAACGCAGACGCAGGCAAAAACCGAGATATTGCTGCCATGGAACTAACCCAAAGCCAGCTAGAACAAGGTCAGGCGCTTGCCAGGCAATACATTGAGAAGTATCAGCCGAAGCCGTAATTGAGTAGCTTGGGGCGGGTTACATGCTAGAACTACAAGTCCGCTTTGGGCCGAGGCTGTGTAAAAACGTTTTCGAGCAGGTTTTATGGTCTGAATCGGAGCAAAAAACGCGCTCCTACGCAAATTTCAGGTCTGCTGACTAACCAAGCACCGACAGATTTTAAGTAGCAACGCAGACTTCAAAACGGAGCCTGCGTTTTTACACAGCCTGGGCCGACAACTGCCAACGTAACAGGCTGAAATCGGCCAAATGCCCCCCTCAGCGCTCTTGAGCGCCGGCGAATCAGCCGCCAATGTGCTTCGTGCCCGAACTAGCACGGGTTTCCCAAGCAGCTTTCTAAGCTGCTCTAGTTATGCCTTGTCGAGTTGTTCACGCAGGAACTCGATAAAGCGCTGGGTCTTGGCCGGCAGCAGGCGGGTCTCGGTGAGGGCATACACCGCGATGGGCGAGGCCTGCCACTGTGGCAAGACTCTGCGCAGCGTGCCATTGGCCAGGTCCGGTGCCGCGATGCCTTCCGCGAGTAAGGCGATGCCCAGATCCAGCGTCGCCAGACGGCGCAGCATGCCGACACTGTTGAGTTCGAACCGCCCACCCACCGCCACCTCGACAGCCCCTTCAGCGCTGGACAGCGTCCAGCGATCGGTGCCGGGCCCGCGCTGGCGCAGGCATTCGTGGTTGGCCAGGTCCGCGGGATGCACAGGCTCACCGGACAGTTCCAGATAGCGAGGCGAGGCATAGAGGCCGCGGCGCAAACTGGCGAGCTTACGGGCGATCAGGTTCGAACTCGCCGGCTCGCCCATGCGAATGACCACATCCACCGGCTCGCTCACCAGATCGACCTGGCGCGGGGTCAGGTCGAACTCGAAGCTGATACCGGGATAAAGCCGGGCAAACTCTGCAATCAGCGGCGCCAGGTAGAGGGTGGCGAAGTCCACTGGCAGTGAGGCCCGCAGCACGCCACTGGGTCTGGCGAGCATTTCCCCCAGCTGCTCATGGGCCAGTCGGGCTTCCTCGACGATGCGCTTGCAGCGTTCAAAGTACAGCTGACCCGCTTCGGTCAGCTCGATCTTGCGCGTGGTGCGGTGCAGCAGCCTTAAGCCAATTGCCTTCTCCAGGCCACTGATGCGGCGCGACAGCGTCGAGTTGGGCATCCCCAGCGCCTGCGCCGCTCGGCGGAAACTGCGCACCTTCGCGACCTCGACGAACAGGGCCATGTCATTGAGAAACACCACGTGCATTGCTCCATCAGTGGATCAGTCATTTCAATTTAGCCGGATTTATCCCGCATTCGGTTTGGTCAATGATAGCCACATCACCACTGAGGAACCCCCCAATGAATTCGCTTTTCTCTCACGTCCAGATCGGCCGCTACAACCTGTCCAACCGCATGGTCATGGCCCCGATGACTC
>MHZN01000018.1 GCA_001830395.1 Pseudomonadales bacterium RIFCSPLOWO2_12_59_9
TGCTGGACGACCGCGACAAGAAGACCAGCCCCGGCATCAAGTTTGCCGACATGGAGCTGATCGGCATCCCACACCGCATCGTCATCAGCGATCGCGGCTTGGCCGACGGTAACCTGGAGTACAAGAGCCGGCGCGAGACTGAACCCCAGGCGATTCCTGCTGCTGACGTTTTGGCGTTTTTGCAAGCGCGCATCCGCGGCTAAGCGAGGCCACATGTTTCACCCAAACGCAGTTCAAGCCGGCGCCGCGCTGTGTGGCGCGCTGCTACTTAGCGGCTGCGCCAACCAGCTGGGTCAGCGCAGCGAACACGAGCAACGTATCGAGCGCAAATTACTCGAGCACAGCCTGCAGATTGACGTAGGCGAGCCGCCACTGCTTGAGCTACCGCAGCGCCGGGTACGCATCCTCGAACAGAAAACCTTCGAGGTCACCGAGTTCGAGGTGAGCCGCCACTACGACCGCTACACCCCTTACCAGGGTTGGCGCGAACTGTATGAAGTGCCACTGGGCGTCGGCGCCGTGGTGGCCGGGGTGGGTGCCAACGTGGCCAACATCCTGACCTTTGGCAACGTACCCGACAGCGCCACCAAGGGCTGGTTTGATTATGGTTTCGCCGGGCTCAACCCAGCCATGAACGTCGAGTCCCACGGTCGCTCACAGCAAAACCTGGCCAGCACCGATGAAAACCAACTGGTTGCGCGCAAAGAGTACTCCAGCCTGCCCTGGGCGGATCGTCCAGTCAGCGTGATAGCCGGCAAGCAGCGCCACGAACTCAGCACCGACAGCAAAGGCATTTTGCGCCTGAACCTGCTCGACAGTCCGTTCGCCGAGCAAGCCAATATCAGCCGCGTCGGCAAGCTGCAGCTCAGCGTCATCGACCCGCAGGACGACACCCAGGCCCAAGCAACCTTGCTGGTCAGCCGCTCGCTGCGCGGCAAACTGGTGGAAGCCCACAGGCTGATTTTTGATGACCTAGAAGGCGACGACGTGGCCCAATGGGTGCACAGGGTCAAGCGTTTAGCCGATTTAGGTCTGGAAGAAGAAGCCAGCGAACTGGAACAAAGCCTGATCGAACTCACCCGCAACGATCCGCAGTTGCAGCAGGAGTTTCTGCAAGCGCTGCAAAAAAATGCCGGCCGCTTGGCGGCCGATCCCGGCGCCAACGAGTAAATCGCTAGCTGCCGCCGGTGTGCGGCAGCTGGCTCAACCAGCAGGCAAAAGCCGATCAACGCCGCACAATAAAACCCACCACCCCCTGTAACGGCTGCTCGCTTAACGCCACTTCGATCACCTGCGCCGCCTGCGGCCCCTGCGGCAGCCAGTCCGCCAGCTCACGCACAAGCATCTCCTCGCCTTCCATCAGCACCTCGACTCGACCATCCGCCAGGTTACGCACCCAGCCATCAAGCTCTAAACGCTGGGCCTGCTCATCTGTATGCTGGCGAAAGCCGACACCCTGGACCCGACCACTGACGATGGCATGCAAACAAATGCGTGGCATCACTGCGCTCCTTTTTGTAACTGCGCCAAACGCGCGGTTAAACCGGCGGCGGTTTGCTCGCCGAGCAAACGCTCACGTAACTGGCCCTGGGCATCGATAATATAAGTCACCGGCAGCACTTCACTGCGCGGCAACTGCCAGCGTGCCGCTGGGTCTTGCGCCAACACCCGGTAATTAATCCCCAACTCGGCACTGGCCTTACTTAACTCGGCGCCCTGCAGCTGGTCAAAATTAACCCCCAGCACAGTCACTGATTGAGCGCTGGATTGCTGCGCCAGCTTATTCAGCTCGGCGATTTCGCCACGGCATGGACCACACCACTGCGCCCAGTAATTAATCAGCAACCACTGGCCTTCTAGCTGTTCAGCCGTTACCTTTCGTCCATACTGATCAACACCGTAGTCTTCACTACAGCCGGCCAGCATCAGGCTAACAAGGATCACCATGAGCATCCGCCCCCTGAACCTGTACCAGTGGTGTTGCATTGCCATGCCGTCGAACCTCGTATCTGCAGGATTGTTATGACGCTGGATGCCTTGCGCCTGGAAGTTCCGGACATTCTCAATGAGCAGGCGCCGGCACTGACCGAGCTTACCGAGCAACTCGCCGCTGCGCGCCTGCTGCAACCTGAAAACGCCCTCCAAGAAGTGCTGAGCCTATTGTTTCGTTGCAACCGCAGCGCCATGACCTTACTTGAAAGACAGCGCAGCCTGCAAAGCTTCAGCGATGCTTACCGTTATTACGCCCAAGCTTACGCCGGAGAAACCACGCCACCCCCGCTGTTTTTACGCCTGTGCAGCGAGCTGGCCGCCGGCTTCAAACGTTTGCTGCTGCAAATTCTGCAAGGCCGCCAACCATCACGCCCGCATCTGGCTTGGTGCCTGTACAAGGCCCAGTATTACCTTGCGCAAAGCTTGCTACGCCACTACCAGATTTACCAAGAGCCGCCCCCCAGCCTATGGCGTGACAGTCACCTGCTGTACTGGATCGGTGAACATCAGGACTGCCTCGACGAGCACATCGCCGCCGCTTTTATGCCTGCACCCGCCAGTACCTTGCGCGGCATCTATCAACAGGCCTTGCTGCTGGCACTGAGTAATCCCTTTCACTTGGCCCAAGGCGAGTGCATCCAGTTATTTGCCGCACTGGCGCCACTGTCCAGTCTCGCCCGCCTGCTGCCCTGGGACGATGACGACGAAGGTGACGGCCCAACGGTTGATCTAACCGTCTCGCAGCCCTGCCTGGCCTTTGATGCCGTGCCGCAGGGGCAACCCAATGACTTGCGCCGCTTCGAGTTAGGCGCCTTGCTAATCGGCTTGCATGAACCGGCGCCACTGCAAACCCCAATTGAGCGGCAATTACTCGAAAAAGTGCGGGTTAACTGGCTGGGTCGCCAGCAACGCCGGCACACCCGCAGCGAATATGAAGGCCCGTGCAACCTGATCATCGGCCTTGCCGACATTCACGCCCAGCTGCTGGAAAAACGCCCAAACCACTGCGCCACCCTGATGCTCGACGGCAGCGCCGGCGGCGCTCGACTGCTGTGCAACAGCGACCAAGGCGCGCACTTGCCCGTCGGCCAACTGGTGCTGCTCCTGGCGGACAGCGGCACACCAACTTTGGCCTTAGTGCGCTGGCGGCACCAAAACGCTGAAGGCCTGCACCTGGGGTTACGCTATCTGAAAGGACTGCCACGCCCGGTTTGGCTGCGCCGCTCGCCCAGCTCGCAAACTCACCCAGGGGTATTGCAAAGCACACCCGAGCCCGGCAATGGCTGGCATCACGGTTTATGGTTGCCCAACGGCCAGTTTGTGGAGGCTGAAAGCCTCTGGTTGCAACTAACCAACATGCCCAACCAGACAGTGGTGCAGTTGCCGGCCTGCAACCTGCTCACCCCCTCGGTATCGCGTTACCCCCTGCGTTTGGCCTGAGCCGCAGCAGCCAACTGATTCTGCAAAGCCAGTCACACACAGGCGCGCCTGACTGCACAGTTTTTAACTGGGTAGTCAGTTTAAAATTTGCTCGTCAGTTACCTATTCGAGCGAACATCGCCATGCCTTCTGCCAACGATCGTCTGATTGGCCCAGTTCCCGCGCAAATTATCAATCTCGCCCGCACCCTCGTAACCGCCTATGACGGTCGCGTTGCCGAGTTCAATATTGCTGCCTGGCTGCAACTGGCGGGGCTGGAGCGCTTGCCGGTGTCGCTGATGATTCGCTACCTGGACGGTGAGCAACGCCGTGAAGTGGCCGTCGACCACGGTAATGTGGGTGCCCACGGCAAGGTGTTACTGTCGGGAATTGCCCGTTTGACCGTCAAACAAAAAATTCAGCAAGCCGAAGTATTTCTGCGCAGCGCAGTGCCGGCGCAAAGCATGCTGGTCGAGGAATTATTTGTGCAGGCCGTCGAGCAGGCCAATAACGACAAGCTCCAAGCGCTGGTCTAAAGCAGCGCCAGTGCCTGTTGAGCAACATAGCTAAGCGGCTCAGCGGCCGCTGAGTCCCTGCCTAACCCCTCGCTAATCGCCCCCCCTTCTGCCGACGCACACGCCGGCGGAGCCAGCTCCTGCTGGACTGGTTTTAGACTTTGCGGCCAGCGACTGAATTGCAAACCGGTCAGCCGGTTAAGCCGCTCCAGTGCCGCCTGCGGGTCGAGCTGATGCAGATAGATAATCTTAGCTTTGCTACTCATAAGCGACTACTTCCCAGTCAATCCATGACTTGCTGGCAATTAAACAACTGTCTATTCCAGTGATAGCCAGAAGCGTGCCAGCCTCCTATCCAAACGATTACGCACCCCTAACAGCCCAAACAAACCAAACCCAGGGCTGCAGCGCGCCGCAAACTGACCATTTGCGTCACTGTGCCGGCGGTTGCAGCCATTGCGCCAGGCTGCCGTCAAACAGCTCGGCCTGCTGCTGATAGAGCCCCTCCAAAGCACCGCGCAAGGCCGGGTACCAAGGCTCATCCAACTGCGCCGGCAACTGCGCAAGGCGTGGCAGCGGCCAAGGGCTATGAGTGATTAATTGCTGTAGCGGGTAATTCGACAGGTCGCGACACAGCACCCAGGCATCGCTACCGGTGGCGGAAATCAGCTGCTCGCGCTCAAGAAAATCAATCATTTCCAGCCACTCATCGCCCGGTAACAGCCAGCCGGCGCGCTGCACACTGCTGTGGCGCACCGGCAAACCGCGCTGCTGACGCTCATGAAACACCCGCAAAACCCCCAGCAACACCAACAACCTTGGCAAGGCACGGCGGCGCCAGTGATGCGGCGCCGACAAATTACACACCAGCTCGGCGCCAAACAGCACGATCAACCACGACAGGTAAAGCCACAGCAAAAACAGCGGCACAGTGGCAAAGGCGCCGTAGATCAGCTGATAGCCAGGAAAGAAGCTCACATACAGACCAAACAAAGCCTTGGCCACCTCAAACAACACGGCGGTAAACAGCCCGCCAAGCAGGGCATGTTTCAGTGGCACGCGGGCATTCGGGACAGTGGCGTAGATCAACGTAAAAGCCGCCACGCTAAAGATTAACGGCGTGAAACTGAGCAGGGTCTTCGCCCCCACCAGCGCGTGCGGCCCCGACAACAACGAGGTGGAGGTCAGATAGGTGCTGACCGCAAAGCCGCTGCCCAACAGCAACGGGCCGAGACTGAGAATTGCCCAATACAGCAGAAAACTGGAAACCCCGCGCCGGCTCTGACGCACTCGCCAGATGGTGTTAAAGGCCTGTTCGATGGTCACCAACATCATAAAAGCCGTGACCGCCAATGCCAGCACCCCCACCCAGGTCAGTTGCCGTGCCTGCACGGTGAACGCCTTGAGGTACTCCTGCACCGCAGCGCCGGTTGAAGGCACAAAGTTACGAAACACAAAGGTTTGAATCTGCTCGCCAACCCCCTGAAAAGCCGGTACGGCCGAGAGCATGGCGAAGGTCACCGTCATCATCGGCACTACCGCAAACAGACTGGTGTAGGTCAGTGCTGCTGCGCTGCTGATACCGCGGTCGGCAAGGAAACGTCGAAATAAAAATCGCCAAAAATCCATCGCATCGTGAAGACGTTGGCGCATTCCTGCTCCTTGGTAGGTGATCGATTGATGCCTCGCCGCCCGGACTTTTCACACTGGGTTCAGCTGGCTGCGTAGACGCGGTTAGAATAGCCGCCCGCCTAACCAAGAAGCGACCCGCAAATGACCGATTTGACGCTCTATCACAACCCGTCTTGCTCCAAATCGCGTGGGGCGCTGGAAATACTCGAGGCCCGCGGCCTCAGTCCAAAAATTGTCCGTTACCTCGACACCCCACCCAGCGCAGCCGAACTGCAAGCCTTGCTGGTCAAACTCGGCCTGCCTGCCCGGCAACTGTTGCGCACCGGTGAGGAGGCCTACAAAAGCCTCAATTTGGCCGACGCCAGCCTTAGCGAAGCACAATTGATCGCCGCCATGGTCGCCCACCCAAAGCTGATTGAGCGGCCGATTCTGATTGCCGGTGAGCGCGCCATCGTTGGTCGCCCACCGGAGCGCATTCTCGAGTTGCTGGCATGAGTGCGCCCTACATCCTAGTGCTCTACTACAGCCGTCACGGTTCGACTACTGAGATGGCCCGGCAGATTGCCCGCGGCGTGGAACTTGGCGGTCTGGAAGCACGACTGCGCACAGTGCCGGGGGTGTCCAGCGACTGCCAACAGGTCGCGCCCGAGATCGCCACCGAAGGCGCCCTGTACGCCAGCCTGGATGATTTAAAAGGCTGCGCCGGCCTGGCCATGGGCAGCCCGACCCGCTTAGGTAACATGGCCGCGCCACTCAAGTACTTTCTCGACGGCACCAGCAACCTGTGGCTCACCGGCGGCCTGGTCGGCAAACCGGCCGGGGTCTTCACCAGCACTGCCAGCCTGCACGGCGGCCAGGAAACCACCCTGCTGTCGATGCTGTTACCGCTGCTGCACCACGGCATGCTGGTCTGCGGCCTGCCCTACAGCGAAGCAGCCCTGCTGCAAACCCGTGGCGGCGGCACCCCTTATGGCCCCAGCCATCATGCCGGGGCCGACGGCAAACGCCCCCTCGATGACGACGAAATCGCCCTGTGCCGCGCCCTTGGCCTGCGTTTGGCAAAAACCGCCCAGCAACTGGAGACGCCCCGTGGCTAAAGCCCCGAAACCCTTGCCTGAACTTGATTGGCTGCAGCCGCGCGTAAAACTAACCCGAGCTATAAGCCTTGGGTGCTTCTTCGCGCTGGCGCTGCTAATTCTGCTGTGGAATTTGTTCTTTGCGGACTTAAACGGTGCTCGGCCCTGGGGCATTCTGCTGTTCGCCCTGACCCCCTTGGCGCTGTTGACTCCAGGGATGCTGGCGGGTCACCCAAGAGCCTCGGCGTGGCTCTGTTTCGTGGTCAATCTGTACTTCATCGCTGGGGTGCTCGCGGTCATGGGAGCAAAAACAACATTTTTTGACTGGGCATTACTATGCCTCAGCGTCACGCTGTTCTGCTCGGCGCTGATGTACACCCGTTGGCGCTTCCAGTACGACCGCAAGCTGGCTGGCGAATAAACAAGAGCCGAAGTTTGCGCTACATCAATGGGCATCACTGCGCCCACAGCCGCCTATGAACTCGATTACTTTAAAGGTTCAACCGAGTAGCAAAATCCGCAAGTGAAGCGTCGCGAGCGAAGTTCAGGCAAGACGAAGATGGGGCTGAAAAGCGGAGTTTACGTATTGTAAATGAGCATTTTCAGCCCCGTCTTCAACGCAGCATGAGCGAGCGCAGTAGCTTCAAGGCGGATTTTTACCAGCCAAGGGTTTCTTTTAGGAAGGGAATGGTCAGCTTGCGCTGGGCCTGCAGGGAGGCCTGATCCAGGCGTTCGAGCAGTTCGAACAACGCGCTCATGCTGCGCGTACCGCGGGTGAGGATAAAGCGGCCGACTTCATCGGGGAGTTGCAAACCACGGCGCGAGGCGCGCAATTGCAGGGCGCGCAGTTTGTCTTCATCGGACAACGACTGCAGCTGAAACACCAGCGCCATGGTCAGGCGCGACTGCAGGTCCGGCAAGCCCACCGCCAGTTCACGGGGCGAGCAGGCGGCCGACAGCAGCAAACGCCGACCGCTGTCGCGCAAGCGGTTAAACAGGTGAAACAAGGCCTCTTCCCAGTCGCTACGCCCGACCACTGCATCCAGGTCATCCAGACAGACCAGCTCGCACTGCTCCAGGTTATCCAGCAGTTGCGGGCCGTAATCCACCACCTCACGCAGCGGCAAGTACACCGCCGGCTCATCGCGCTGTTCGAAACGCAGGCAAGCCGCTTGCAATAAGTGGCTGCAACCCACCCCCGCGCCGCCCCAGAGATAAATCAGGCTCTCCGTCCAGCCGGCCTCAGGCTCGCACAAACGCTCGACATAGCCGAGCGCCGCGGCGTTAGCACCAGGGTAATAGTTGGCGAAGGTGGCGTCATCGCGCAGACGCACGCCCAGGGGCAGTTGGATCGGGGTCATGGCAGGCAGAACAGCGCTACAGCGCCGTCGATACACTCGTTAAGTAGTGAGTAGGCCACGGGACAGTGGCCCATGCAGCCGTAAAGTTTATACAAATCAGGCAGATGGCGCAGCAACCGAGGCTGTTAAGGCGGCCGCTGCCGGCAATCACTACCAGTGAAACTGCAGCACTGCGGGGTTTGCCACGGCCGGCACGGCCAGCGCGGGGTCAACTGTGTCG
>MHZN01000019.1:0-603 GCA_001830395.1 Pseudomonadales bacterium RIFCSPLOWO2_12_59_9
AAGCTCATGCCCAAAAAGTTGCTCATGCGTGAGACGCTGAGCAGGCTGCCGCCGGTGCGTTTGGTCAGGTTTTCCGCCCAGCGCTGCGAGAACTTGCGGACATCGACACCAGTATCTTCCCAGAGCCGATACCAAAAGGTATCCGTCTTGCCGAATCCTTCGAGCATGCGTAGTGCCGTGGTATTGCCTGCCAGGGCAAGATCGGCCGTGGCTGAGGCCATACCTCCCCAGAAGCGCTCCTCTTCAGACTGGTAGAGCGCCTTCGCCCCCACCGTATTCGCATACCAACTAAATGCCGCACACACCGTCGCTAAAGCCGGTAATACCGGCGTGGTGCCGACAGCCTCCAGCTTGCCCAAGTGGGGCGCAATACCCCGTATCTTGGCGAACTGCGCCACTATCGGATCATTCGCAGGTGCGGCAACCACCGTGATATGCCCCAGGCTCTGGCGGGCGAAGCTCAGGCGGTTGGCCTGCTTGCCGCTGGTGGTGGCGATGGTGCTGCCGTCTTTGCCTTGGAGGTTGGCGTACAGGTAGTTTTCCCGGGTGAGGGTCTGTCGTTCGGCGGGGGTAAGCCCGAAGCTCAGTCCACCGCCGTGCACG
>MHZN01000019.1:609-3494 GCA_001830395.1 Pseudomonadales bacterium RIFCSPLOWO2_12_59_9
ACCACCAAGTCCTGGTTCAAGGCTTCGCCCTGGGTGATCAGTTTCAAGCCGGCGGCCTGGCTGTGCATTTGCTTGATCAGGTTAAAGCTCGGGGCGAAGAGGCGGTCGAGTTTTATCTGGGTCAGTTTTTCACTTTGCTCGACGCTCTTCAGGACCAGTGCGCTGCTGCGAATGAAATCGCCGAGCAGTTCATCGATGCCGAGGGTCAGGTTCTGCGCCGCGTAGGCTTGAGCGAAGAAGTTCATCGAGCTGAGGCCGACTCGCTCCGGTGCCGGCAAGGCATTTTCCCTCTTCAGCGCATCCACGCGCTGTACCGTGTCGAGGCGCTGGTCCGGCGCTTTGGGTAAGAGACTGCGTGTCAGCGTATGAATGCCTTCGGCGAGTTGCGCTGCCAACCGGCGCGCTTCGGCGGCGACCTTCCGGTCCTCCGGCTCGATGCATAGTGGATCGCAGGCAACGGGGGAGCGCAGTGTCTGCTGGATTTCGCTGATCAGCGCATAGGGCTCCAGGAGGCGTTCGTCTCGGGCGTGCAAAAAGTCATTAAAGGCGGCAGACAGCGCGCTCTTGGTCAAGCCCACCATGCGCTCCTGGATGCGGTAGAGCCGATTGCGGGCTTCTCGGCGTTCCTGCTGCAGAACTGCCTTGTGCAAGGCGGGCATGTCTATGTGCGATTGAAACTCCGCGAGCGGCCCCGTTGGTGGCCCTGCATACCGGTAGAGTACTTCGGCATAGCGGCCATAGGGCTGGTGCGGTATCAGGGCGTTCAGGGTTTGCAGCAGCTCCATGTGCAGTCGCGACTGGGCAACGGCGTGACGCAAGGCAAAGAGTGGATCGTCGAGCATAAGGCCGACCAGCTTCGGATAGTCCCGCAGCTTGTATTCATCGAGCAGGTCCTTGCCTTCAGGCAATGCCGGCAGGGGGGGCGGTGGAGTGATGCCAAGGTGGCCAGCCAGTTCCCGTTGATATCGCTCTAGCTGCTTGATCGGCGAATGGGCGGGCAGTTCTTTCAGCGCGGGCGTGAATAGCGTCGAATCGTCCAGCAGGGTTTCCACATGGAGTTCGCGGGCGCATAGGCCCTGACTGATAGTGGCGATGGGTAGCGCTGGCATGACCTGTGTCGGTTTCCACTGCTTGGCATCGACCACCGCGGCGGCCCAGGCCGGCCGAACGTTCTGGCAGCGGTTCTTGATGCGCCCGCTATTGGCCTCCAGCCACTGGATATATTCCCAAGCCCAGGGCATTTCGCTGTAGGCCATGTAGATGTCGTTGGCGATATCGCGGCCTTGCAGAATCATGGGCAGAAGGATCAGGTACTGGGTCATGCCCACGGCCTCGCGTTGATCGGCTTTACCGCCCTTCTCCGCCACCTTGCGCCAATGGGCGACGTCCACTTCGGACAGCTGCCCCTTGCCATCGCACTCCAGTTCGCGCCATAGCTTGTTCTGCAGGAAAACGTAGATGCGGCCTGGGCGTGGCAAGGCGCCCCTGGGAGCCTCGCTGTGGGTCTCATATCCCGGTAAACGGGCCATCGGAACCACTGCCAGCAGGGTGTTCTGCTGGATGTTTTCTTCTTCCTCGGTAGTGCGGGCATCCAGCAGGACAGGTAGTTGCAGCTTGCCGCCGTCCTTGCGGCCGATATTAAGCACCAGCCGAGCACGACGGGCGTTCTCGTATTCAGTGCGCTTGCGAACGCCCTGTTCGATGTTCTGGTCGTTGAAACTACTCATGCGTTGTCCTCCGGACCAAGCAACTCAATCTGCCCGCCTTGTGCCGGGTCTCCCCAGACATCCACGATCAGCGCTTCGGAGCCTTTTTTGCTTTGCGCAGACAAGGCGAGCGGAGTGTTAACCCGCGTTCTTCCGGTCTTTTCTCCTACTGGCGCGGTATCCGCCGGTTTGGGTTTGGTTGGCAGGGTCGGGCTGGCCCCCGAGCCGTTGCCCGGCGCGCCGCCGGAGTTGAATTTGATGATCGGCCCGACCAGGGTGATGCCGCCGCCGTCGAGCTTGATAAAGCTGCCAGCGGCTTTGAAGGTCAGTTCGCTGCCGGCTTCGAGCACGACTTTCTGGCCGCTGGACAGGTGGATTTCGCTGCCGGCGTTGATGAACTGACCGGTGCCGATCTTGATGTGCTGGTTGTTGCCGACGGTGAGGTGGTCGCTGGCCTTGATTTCGCTTTTGCGGTCGAGGTGGGTGGTGCGGTGTTCTTCGGCTTTGAATTCGCTGTAGCTGTTGGCCTCGACGGTATCGTGGCGTTCGTGGCCGATGCGGATCTTCTGGTCGTGCTCGATGTTTTCGTCCCAGTCGCGCTCGGCGTGGATGTAGATCTGTTCCTCGCCCTTTTTGTCCTCGATGCGCACTTCGTTGTAGCCGCCAGCGCCGGGGCTGCTCAGGGTTTTGAACACGCTGCGGGTCTTGTTCGCCGGTAGGTCGTAGGGCACTTCATGGGCGGCGTGGTGCAGGCAGCCGCTGACCAGGGGCTGGTCGGGGTCGCCTTCGAGGAAGGTCACCAACACTTCCATGCCGATGCGCGGGATGGCGATGGCGCCGTAGCGGTCGCCGGCCCAGCTCGACGACACTCGCAGCCAACAGCTGGTTTTGTCGTCGGCCGCACCAATGCGATCCCAGAAGAATTGCACTTTGATCCGGCCGTATTGATCGCAGTGGATTTCTTCGCCGGCGGGGCCGGTAACCACGGCGCTCTGGCTGCCGAGGATGCGCGGCTTGGGGTGTTCCAGGCTCGGGCGGTAGGGCACCGTCCAGGGCGTGGCGGTGAAGCGGTTACGGTAGCCTTGCTGGAAGCCGCCATCGGCTTCGCCGTGCTCGGTGACCGACTCTTCCAGCACCTGCGGTTGCTTGCCCTCGTGGTGGATTTCGCTAAGCAGCCAG
>MHZN01000019.1:3501-14910 GCA_001830395.1 Pseudomonadales bacterium RIFCSPLOWO2_12_59_9
ATTCTTCGAGCACCTGGGGCTGTTTGCCTTGGTGATGGATTTCGGTCAGTAGCCAGAGGTCGTTCCAGCTGGGGCGCGGGTGATCGGTGAAGGCGAGGAAGTGGCCCGATACCAACAGGGTCTGGTCGCTTTCGCCCTGGGCCTGTTCGAAGTCGTGGCGGTGGCGTTCGAGGGCACGCTGGCTGAGGTGCTTGCCGCGCTCGCGTTCGACGAAACGCCCAGGGTAGTCGTAGTCCTCGAGGTCCGGGACGAACTCGCTCTTGGCCTCGGCTTCCATCAGCAGCTTGGGCTTTTCGAAGTCGTAGTCGCGGCGGGTCACCCGGCTGGTGCGGGTTTCCACGCGCACGCCGAAGCGTTTGATCGCAGGCGTATCGGCGACCAGGCCGCTGTCTTGCTGATAAGCCGTGGGCGCGAGCTTGGGGAACGGCGTCTGGTCGTCGCCGAAGACCAGCACATGCCCGTCTGTGCTGTGCTGGAAGTGGTAGTGAATACCTTCTTCCTCGCACAGGCGCTGGACGAAGTGCAGGTCGCTTTCGTCGTACTGCACGCAGTACTCGCGCTCGGGGTAGATCGAGCCGAGTTGGAAGTGGTAGGCGTTGGCCTGGATGCCGTGCTCCTCTAACACCTGGCCGATGATCTTCGCCACCGTCAGGTGCTGGAAGATCCGTTGGTTGCTGCGCAGGGCCAGGTAGGCCAGCTGCGGGCGCAGGGTCACGTGGTAGCGACTCAGGCGCTGGCCGGATTCGCCCTGGGCGACGCGGTAGATCTGCCCGTGGATGCCGTTGCCGGCGGGTGACAAAGCCAGGAATGCGGCCTGATGCAGCAGGCTTTCCAGGTCGAGGTCGGGACGTTCGCTGACCAGTTCCAGTTCGAACACGAAGGGCTGGCTGATTGCCTCACGGCCGCTGAATTCGAGGACCTGCAGATCGTGCGCGAGGCCTTCGATACTCAGGCTGAAATGGGTCTGGTTGGCAGGGGCGAACATTCGTTGTTCCTCCGTTCCATGAGCCTGGGCTCCGGGAGTTATCGTTCCATGAATAGGCCGGCCATTTTACGAGAGCGTCGAGCTGGCGGTTGGGCGCATTCGACTTTTCTGCCTGGCCATCGCACTGAAACGCTTCGGCCAGGACGATGCCTGGCCGAAGCGGTGTCATGTGACCTCAGCCAGTACTTAGGCGGCGATCGGGGTACGCCAGTCGTCGGAACCGGAAGTGCCGGATACTTCGTGGGTCCAGACGATTTTGCGGTAGGTGAAGTACACATCTTCCAGGTGAGTGAAGTGCGACATGTTCGGATCCTGGCAGTTCGGCATGCGCGACTGCACGTCGACGATCACG
This sequence comes from Pseudomonadales bacterium RIFCSPLOWO2_12_59_9, assembly GCA_001830395.1. GTDB lineage: Bacteria > Pseudomonadota > Gammaproteobacteria > Pseudomonadales > Pseudomonadaceae > Aquipseudomonas. The sequence goes on from MHZN01000019.1 coordinate 4,839, forward strand.
GCATCTTCCAGCTCGATGGTGAAGTAGTGCTCCTGGGTACCGGTGGAGGAGGTGCGGTACCACTCCAGGCGGCACTTGTTCAGGCGCTCGCCGGAGGTCAGGGAGTTGAAGATCAGCGGCGAGGATTTGTCGAACACCTTGGTGATCATCAGCGGCTTGTGCACGCGCTGGCCAGTCGGCTGACCGGATTGCGGATCGCGCGGGATGATGACCTGGTGACTGAAGGCCTGGACCAGGATCTGGTCTTCATGACCTTCCTGGAAGATGTTGCCGACCGAATCTTCGGTGAAGGTGCCAGCGGTGATCAGGCCTTGCTTGGTGCCTTCGAGGGACAGATACGCGGGTGTTGGCATGAGTGCTTTCCTTGCCTTGGGTCATGGATCTGAAGTGATCCGGGAGCCAAGTAGAAAGCCATAAACGTGCCATGTTTATAAATTCGATACAAACCAAACGGTTAGCGTGACCTAAAGCAACAAAAAAGTCACAGTGCGCGCTAAGTCACGGAAAAGTGCGCAACTTCTTGCGCAGTGCTGCGCAAGAAATTGCGCACTACCATGCAGGCCTTAAACTGCGGCGCCTGTAGCGAAGTATCCACAGGCTTATGCACATCTTGCTGCGCAGCTTGTTGCGCAGTAGCGCCTGTGGGGAAAATGGCAAAAGGGCTGTCGAGCAGGCAAACGGCAGGCCTGCGCCAAGGCGGCGAATGCCCTGGGATCAGGCGCTCTTCTGCTGGCGCAGCAGTTGCTCATGGCCGTCGTCCCAGCCGGCCTCCCAGGCAGCGGCAAGCACCTCGGCGCTGTGGTCGTGGCGGGTGTTGGGGTGGCCGGTGAGGCCCGCCATGTAGCCTTGCTGGTAAGCCTTGTTCAGGCTTTCCAGGCTCCAGTGGCGGTCGTCCTTGGGATGGGCGTCGGACTCCATGGGCACAGCTCGTGTTGAATGCTCTGTGCCTATGCTAGTTGCGCCCGGCTTCCCTGGCTGGGTCGCCGGTCACAGCTTTTGCGTCGTTGCTTGCTTTTGTGACTGGGTCGACTAAAACCCCGGAGCCAGGATGCTCGCCTGATAGGCCGCGGCAAAGCTGTCGAAATCCCCTTCTTCCTGAGCCTCCAGCTCCGCCTGCTCACGCAGTGAGCGTGCGCTCGCGGCTTCGAAAGCGGCCTGCTGCTCTGCGCTCAACGGCGGGCTGCGGAAGTAGTCGGCGTGCTGCTTGCTCTGGCGCAGGGCGAACTGGCTGAAGCTTTCGCCCTGCTGCAGCTGCGCGAGCACCTGGGCCGAAGGCGTCAGGCTGGCATCGTCGATCTTGGCGCGCAGCCGACGGATCGCCACCTCGATGACATTGGTGTCGCTGTCAAAATTCATGTCCCACACCTGGGAGGCGATCAGCGATTTGGACAGCACCTCACCGCGCCGGCGCAGCAGTAACTCCAACAAGGCAAACTCCTTGGCGGTCAGCTCGATCCGCTGCCCGGCGCGACTGGCGCGGCGTTTGAGCAAATCCACCTGCAAGTCGGCAATCGTCAGGCAGGTCGGTGCCGTGCTGTTATTGCCTCGACGCAGCAGGGTTCTGACCCGCGCCAGCAGCTCGGAAAAGGCGAAGGGTTTGATCAGGTAATCGTCGGCGCCGAGTTCCAGGCCCTTGACCCGGTCTTCCACCCGGTCGCGGGCGGTGAGAAACAACACCGGCACTTGCTGGCCGTTGGCGCGCACGCGGCGCAGCACTTCCCAGCCGTCCAGGCCGGGCAACATGACGTCGAGAATCAGCAGGTCATAGGTCTCAACCAGGGCGGCCTGCGCGGCATCGCTGCCGTTGGTGAAGCGGTCCACCACAAAGCCGGCCTCGCTAAGCCCTTGCTGCAAGTAAAGGCCGGTTTTCGGCTCATCTTCGGCGACCAAAATTTTCATCTGCAGCACTCAACACAAGAATGCGCAAAGTGTGCCGCGATTAGGGCAGGGCGGCCAGCAACTGACACAAATGTAATCTGCCGCTCAGCTGGCGGTCAGGCGCCGCTGGTTAAGGTGCACGCCAGAACAGAGTCATCTGCTTACTTGTTAGCTGGCCATTTCGGCCGGGCAAGAATGACTCTCTGGAGACCCGCCCATGAAACTGATCAAACCGCTGTTGCTGACTGCCGCACTGATTCTCTCGTCTTCGGCCTGGGCCGAAGGCGGCGGCGACCGTGCCAATCAACATATCCAAGCGTTGCGCGCCAAAGCCCAGGCAGCGCTGGTGGTGGCCGAGAAAGCGTCGCCAGATCAGCGCCAACTGAGAATGAGTGAACACATGCAACTGCTCGGCGACATGCTGCAAGCACTGCACGCCGAGCATCCCAGTACCGGCATGAGCGCAGAGCAACACCTGGCCTGGATGGAAGCTCACGATAAGTCGGTGGACGATGCGCTTGGCCAAATGCAGCGTGAGCATCAGTTGATGATGAGTGAGTGCCACCCATAGATTTGCTTGGTTTGCAGGCCTGCTTTGCATGCTCCCTTGGCCTGGCGGCGCCGCGTGGCGCCGTGTTTTTTATTGGTGCTGTACCCGTTATGTATTGAAGCTGCGCACAGTCCCTGTAGGAGCCAGCTTGCTGGCGATCCAGACTCAACGAAAGCATCGCGAGCAAGCTCGCTCCTACAGGGTTTGCATTTTGACCGTTACCTGCTCTTCAACCCATAACGGGTACAGAGCCTTTTATTGCAGCTTGAAGCTTACATAAATGTAATCACTTGGCCGCTGGCGCTGTGGCAATGTCGATCCTCAGCCCGCGTCTGCTTATTTCAAACCCTTTTAAAACAGAAGGTTAAATCCTGTGCTTGGCTCCTCCTTACTGCGCATTGGCCTGCTGGCCAGTGCAACCTGGCTCGGCAACGTGCAGGCGGCCACCTTGCGTGAGGCCCTCGATCACGCCTGGGCGGCGCAGGCCAATCAGCTCAGCGCCCGCGATCAGCAATTTAGCGCGCAAGTGGCGGCCAGCCAGGCCTGGACTCCGGCGCCACCGAGTGTCGGGCTGTTCAATACCACTGACCAGTTGAATGGCGACTACGGCCGTCGTGAGTGGGAAGTGGGGGTAAGTGCACCTATTTGGTTGCCGGGTCAGCGTGACCAGGCTGAGGCCTTGGCTTCTGCCGAACAAGCCGCATTTAGCGGGCGCAGCGCCTTGAGCCGCTGGCAGCTGGCCGGTCAGTTGCGCGAGAGCTGTTGGGCGCTGCGCTTGGCGCAACTGGAGTTGCGCAGCGCCAGTGAGCAACTGGAGGCCGCCCAGTTATTGGCCAAGGATGTTGGCCAGCGGGTACGGGCCGGCGAGTTGGCGGCGCTGGACGGCAATCTGGCGCAGAGCCGGATTCAACAGGCCAAACGTCAGCAAGGCATTGCCCAGTTGGAGTTGCAACGGGCCCGGCAGACTTTTGCGCTGATCAGCCGCGGCGCCACCTTGCCTGAGCAGAACGAACTGCTGGCGACGCCACCCGCACTGGAATTGCACCCGCTGCTCAGCAGTTTGCAGGACGCCACCCGCAGCGCCCAGGCGCGGTTGGAGCAAGCCACCGGGGATACGCGCGACGCCCCGGAGCTGGCGCTCAGCTACACCTCCGAGCGCGATGAGAGCTCGGCGCCCTATCGGGGCCGGGTCAAGCTCGGCATCACAGTTCCCTTCGGCTCCGAGTCGCGCAATCAACCGCGCATCAGCGCCGCCAATGCCGACTGGATTGAGGCGCAAACCAGCCGTGAACTGGAAAGCCAACGCATCAGCGCCGAGCTCGCCAACGCCCGCCTGGAACTCAGCCAGAGCCAGCAGCAACGGGCCTTGGCCGACGAAGAACTAACCCTGGCCAAGCAGCGCGCCGAGTGGATTGCCAAGGGCTTTCGGCTGGGTCAGTTCGACTTGCCTGCGCAGCTGCGCAGCCAGCAGGAACAGCTCGAAGCCCAGGCGCAAGTGACGCGGGCCGAGTACGGCATAGGGCGGGCCATTTCCCGCTTCAATCAGGCTGCTGGAGTTTTACCATGATGGGTTACCGGCTTTTACTGGCCGCAGCGTTGAGCCTGCCGCTCACTAACGTCTTTGCCCACGGCGATGAGCCGCATGGCGAGGCGCCAGCGCTGCCGACTAACGCGCTTAGCCTGCCCAGTGCAGAAGCTCACTCGCCAGACTTTGAGTTGGTTGCGCAGCTGCAGGGCGACCACTTGACGGTCTATCTGGACAATTACAGCGACAACCAACCGGTGCTCGGCGCCACTGTCGAAGTGGAAAGCGACAGTTTTAAAGCCAGCTTGCAGGCCACTGCCCCAGGCACTTACCAAGCCAGCGCCAGCGCCTTGAATCATCCGGGCGAGCATAGTTTGCTGTTCACCATAGTGGCGGGGGAGCAGTCCGATTTGCTCGACGCCGTGCTTAACGTCAGCGCCACCGCAGCCGCACCGGCCGCGGCCAGCAGCCGGCTCTGGTGGTGGGGCGCGGCAATCGCACTACTCACCGTCGCCGTGCTGCTGTTCAAGGGCCGGCGACGTCTGGGCTTGGCTAATCAGGGAGGCGCACCGCTATGAGTAATCCCCTCAGCGCAGCATGGCTGGCGGTTGCCACCTTGCTGTTAATGGCCACGGCCAGCCATAGCCCTGCCGCCTGGGCCCACGGTGATGAGGTGCACGGCGAGGCCGCGGTGGTGCAGAGCAGCGGTAATAATCCGCAACGCTTGGCGGATGGCCGGGTGCTGTTGCCCAAGGAGGCCCAGCATCGGCTGGCCGTGCGCACGCTGCTGGCCAGTGAAAGCACGGTCGCCAAGTCGATCGAACTCAATGGCCATGTGGTGATGGACCCCAATCGCGGCGGTCAGGTGCAGGCCAGCAGCAGTGGCCGGATCAAAGCTCCGGCCGGCGGTATTCCGGCGCTGGGCAGCGCCATCCGCCAGGGGCAAATTCTCGCCTGGGTGATCCCCACCCTGAGTGCCTATGAGCAGGCGCAACAACAGGCCGAGCTGGCCGCCACCCGCAGCCAACTGACTCTCGCCGAGCAACACCTGCAACGCTTGCGGGCGCTGGTCAACACAGTGCCAGGTAAAGAGCTGCAAGCGGCCGCGGCCGAGTTGACCGCCCTGCGTGGCCGGCATGCGGCGCTGGCGGCGGTGTCTGCCGGCGAGGCCTTGCGCGCGCCGAGCGCCGGGGTGCTGGCCGCCAGCAATGTGCTCAACGGTCAGGTGGTCGAACCCTTGGCGGTGCTGTTTAGCATCGTTGACCCGGCGGGGCTGCAGATCGAAGCCCTGGCCTATGACCCGGCGCTGGTCAACAACCTGGCCGGCGCCTCGTTGCAGGGCGTCAGCTTGCGTTATTTGGGCGGTGCCCTGGTGCTGCGCGATGGCGCCTTGCCGCTGCGGTTTGCCCCGCAGCAACCCTTGCCATTGGCGTTAGGGCAAAGCGTGCGGCTGATCGCCCAGACCCGTGAGCAGCTTACCGGGGTGGTATTGCCGGCCAGCAGTGTGGTGAAAAACAGTGCCAATGAGTCGGTGGTCTGGTTGCACGAGCAGGCGCTGCTGTTTCGCGCCGTGCCGGTGCAACCCCAGGCGTTGGACGGCAAGCGGGTGTTGGTGACCCAGATCAAAGCCGGCAGCCGGGTGGTTACCGAAGGCGCCAGCCTGCTCAATCAGATTCGTTAAGGCGACGCTGCGAGTCGATTTGTAGGGTGGGCTTCAGCCCACCGCCGCACTGCTCGAAGGCATTGGTGGGCTAAAGCCCACCCTACGCCGACGTTGACTGCCGTACCGAGGAGACACAATGTTTAGCTGGATAGTCAATAACAGCCTGCAAAACCGGCTGTTCGTGCTGGCCTTTGCCCTGATCACCTTGATCTATGGCGGCCTGACCGCGCAGCAGATGCCGGTGGATGTGTTCCCCGACCTGAACAAACCGACGGTCACTATCATGAGTGAAGCCGGTGGCATGGCGCCGGAGGAGGTCGAGCAGCTGGTCAGCTTCCCGCTGGAAACCGCCTTGAACGGCATGCCCGGCGTCACCCGGGTACGCTCGGTGTCGGGCATCGGTTTGTCGATTGTGTATGCCGAGTTCGAATGGGGTTCGGACATCTATCGCAACCGCCAGCTGATCGCCGAACGCCTGGCCGAAGTCAAAGAGCAGCTGCCCGAAGGCGTCAAGCCGGCGATGGGGCCGATCTCTTCGGTGATGGGCGAAATCATGCTGATTGCCTTCCCGGCCGACCCGGCTAACAGCAGCCCGATGGCCGTGCGCGAGTACGTCGATTTCGTCCTGCGCCCACGCTTGCTGTCGATCCCCGGTGTGGCCCAGGTGATCCCGATTGGCGGCGAAGTGCGGCAGTTTCGGGTCGAGCCCAACTCGGCGATGATGGCCCAGCTGGACGTCAGTTATGACGAGCTGGCCAGCACCTTGAAAGGCTTTTCCAGCAACACCAGCGGCGGCTACCTGGAGCAGAACGCCCGCGAATACCTGATCCGCAATATGGGCCGCACCACCAAACTGGCGGACATGCAGAACCTGGCGGTCAAGGTGGTCAATGGCCAGCCGATCCTGCTCAAACAGGTGGCCGAGGTGAAGTTTGCTGCGGCGTTCAAGCGCGGCGATGCGGGTTTTGCCGGCAAGCCGGCGGTGATCGTCAGCGTGCAAAAGCAGCCCAACGCCGATTCGATCAAGCTCACCGGGCAAATCGAAGCGGCCCTGGCCAGCCTGGGCAAGGCCTTGCCGGCGGGGATCAGTGCGCCGCAAGTGTCGTTTCGCCAGGCCGACTTTATCGACGCCTCGATTGCCAACGTGCAGGAAGCCCTGCGCGATGGCGCCATCATGGTGGCGATCATCTTGCTGCTGTTTCTGATGAATGTGCGCACCACGCTGATCTCGCTGACGGCCATTCCACTGGCGCTGGCCATCACCTTTATGGTGTTCAAGGCCTTGGGCCTGTCGGTCAACGTGATGACCCTGGGCGGCTTGGCGATTGCCATTGGCGAGTTGGTGGACGACGCCCTGGTGTATGTCGAAAACGTCTTGCGCCGCCTCAAAGAGCAGCAACCCAAGAGCATCACCGAGACCATTAAGGTGATAGCCGCGGCCTGTAATGAAGTGCGCTCCGGGGTGATAGTCGCCACCCTGGTGGTGGTGCTGGTGTTCGTGCCGCTGTTTGCCTTGCCGGGTATCGAGGGCCGCCTGTTTGCGCCGTTGGGGGTGGCCTACATCACCTCGATTCTGGCCAGTTTGCTGGTGGCGCTGACGGTCACGCCGGTGCTCTGCTACTTCCTGCTGCCGAAGATGAAACAACTCGGCCACGGCGATTCGCCCCTGGTGACCTGGCTTAAGCGTTGGGATCAACGCCTGTTATTGGCCTCCTTTGCCCACGCCAAAGTGGCCCTGGTCGGCGCCGTACTGTTGCTGATCGCAGCGTTAGCAACCGTGCCGTATTTCCCCAAGGCGTTTTTGCCGGCCTTTAACGAAGGCACCCTGACCATCAGCCTGCTGCTCAATCCGGGCACCTCGTTGAGCGAGTCCAATCGTATCGGTAGTTTGGCTGAAAGCCTGATTCTGGAAGTGCCGGAGGCAAAAAGCGTCGGCCGGCGCACCGGCCGGGCCGAGCTGGATGAACATGCCGAAGGCGTGCATTCCAGCGAGATCGACGTCGACCTCAAGCATTCCGAGCGCTCGCGGGAAGCCATCATGGCCGATATCCGCCAGCGCCTGGCGCTGCTGCCGGCCACGGTCACGGTCGGCCAGCCGATCTCCCATCGCCTGGATCATCTGCTGTCCGGGGTGCGGGCGCAGATCGCCTTGAAAGTCTACGGCGACGATCTGGACGCCTTGCGCGGTATCGCGGCCGGGCTCAAAGAGCAGCTGGCGCAGATTCCCGGCCTGACCGACCTGCAAGTGGAAAAACAGGTGTTGATCCCACAGATCAAGGTGCGCCTGGACTATGACCGCGCCGCGCAACTGGGCGTGTCCCCAGGCACCTTGCTGCAAACCCTGGAGACCCTGAGTGAGGGCGACACCATCACCCAGATCATCGACAACAACAAACGCTTCAACCTGGTGGTGCGCCTACCGGACTCGGCCCGTGACCCGCAAGGCCTGGGCAATATTTTGATTGATACGCCGCATGGCAAGGTGCCCTTGGCGCAAGTGGCGAGCATCGAGGAGTCCGACGGCCCCAACCAGATCGGCCGCGAAAACAGCCGCCGGCGCATCGTGATTGCCGCCAACAGCGACGGCTCGGACATGGCCGTGATCATCGAACAGATTCGTGGGCTGCTGGCCAAACAGACGCTGCCCGACGGCTACTTTGTCAGCCTGGAAGGGCAGTTCCAGGCCCAGGAAGCCGCCAGCCAGTTGATCGCGGGCTTGTCGCTGGTGTCTCTGGCGCTGATTTTTATGGTGCTCTACAGCCGCTATAAATCGGCGGTTTTGGCGGCGCTGATCATGGGCAATATTCCCATGGCGCTGATCGGCAGCGTGATCGCCATGTGGCTGGCGGGGATTTCCTTATCGGTGGCCTCCCTGGTCGGCTTTATCACCCTGACCGGCATCGCCACCCGCAACGGTATTTTGAAGGTCAGCCACTACATCAACCTGTGCAAGTTCGAGGGCGCGACCTTCGGCCAGGCGATGATCGTGCGGGGCTCGCTGGAGCGCCTCACCCCGGTACTGATGACCGCCCTGACCGCCGCGCTGGCCTTGCTGCCGCTGCTGTTTGCCGCCGATGCGGCCGGCAAGGAAATCTTGCACCCGGTGGCGGTGGTGATTTTCGGCGGGCTGGTCAGCTCGACCCTGATGGACAGCTTCCTGACACCTTTGCTGTTCTGGCTATTTGGCCGGGCCCCCTTGCAACGCTTATTGGATGACCACAGCCAGACCATGCTCTAGGTTTTGTACCCGTTATGTATTGAGCGCAAATGTAGGGTGGGCTTTAGCCCACCAAGGCCCTTATCCCGCGCTGGTGGGCTAAAGCCCACCCTACAGACCGAATTTGTAGATTCCTTTAACCCCAACCCGAGGTCCACCATGAACGCAGTTACCCTGAAAAAAACCTTCAACGCCCTGTTATTGAGCAGCAGCTTGCTGCTTGCCGCGAACGTCGCCTATGGCCATGAAGATGCGCCACAAGCGCCGCAGCATGCAGGCCTGGTCAGCGAGGCCGCGTCCGGCCATAACGCCGAACTGAGCCTGGCCGGTGGCATGCTGATGGTGTACGTGCGTGACCACGAGGGCGCGCCAATCGACAGCGCAGGTGCGCAGGGGGAGGTCACCTTGTTGAACGGCAGCGCCAAGCAAGTGTTGCCGCTGGCTCCTTCAGGCGCCAACTCCTTGATGGCGCAAGGTGCTTATCAGGCCGTGGCGGGCAGCAAGGCGGTGCTCAAGCTGACCCTGCCGGGCAAGTCCGCCGAGTTGTTTCGCTTCGTCTTGCCCTGAGTTCAATGCCGGCTAGTTGATCATTATCAAGGTTCGCTCGCGGCTGGCGGCGCAGTTTGGTAGGCGGGCGAATAGCCGTCGAACGTCCTGTCGTAACTGTCCCTGTTTTGCGAAAAGGATAAGTGCTTATGTGCAAATTCAAACTGCTGTTGGCCTCGACCCTCATGCTGGCGCTGAATCTGGCGCAGGCCGCTCCGGTTGGCACTGTGTACACCGCCAATGAGCGCGACAGCTCGATCAGCCAGGTGCGACTCGCTACGGGGCAGACCAAGACTACTGCCCTGAACATCGCTCCGCATAATCTGCAAGTCACGGCCGATGATCGCTGGCTGTTGGTGGTGGGCATGCCGGCCCATGCTGAGCATCAAACCGGCGCCAAGAGTGCCGGCGAGTTGCAGGTGTTCAGCACGGCGGCTCTGGATAAACCAGCTTTCAGCCTGCCGGCCGGTGAACACCCGGCCCATGTGGTGACCGATCTGAGTGGCCAGCGAGCCTTCGTTAGCGACTCGGCAGCGAATCTGGTGCGAGTGTTTGACCTAGCGCAGCGCAAGCCAATCGGCACGGTCAAGACCGGCAGTTTCCCCCATGGCTTGCGCCTGAGCCCGGATGGCAAGACGCTCTATGTCGCCAATATGCACGGCGCCAGTGTCTCGGTGATCGACACCGCCACGC
>MHZN01000020.1 GCA_001830395.1 Pseudomonadales bacterium RIFCSPLOWO2_12_59_9
CTTCGCCGAGTATGACGGCGAAGATGGAGGTTATGGCGGTGGCTATGGTGGTGATTACGGTGGCGAATGGGTCTACAACGGTGCTCTAGTTGACGCCGCGCCGAACGTACTTGCTTTTGGTCCCGGCATTCGTGCTGAGGATCTGCGCTACTCAGAACGTGATGGCGATCTGTTGATCGAGTTTGCTGGGCACCCGGACGATCGAGTGATCCTGCGTGGTTATGATGCCAATCGAACCACGCATACCCGTTCGGTAGACATCATTCGTTTTGCTGATGGCACCGAGATAGTTGCTGAAAGTATCGAGCCTACGGGCTCTACCGTGATTGGCAATGACGAGGGTAGTTGGCTTTATGGCAGTTCGTTTGCCGATACCTTAGTGGGTGGTGAGGGGGATGACATACTGGCTGGGCGAGGCGGCTCCGACCGCTTGCTGGGCGGCGCCGGCAGCGACACCTACCGTATCTATCAAGACTCGGATCGTACGCTTAGCACCGAGACGGTGATTGCGGAGAGCTGGCGTGCGGATGACCTGAATCGCATTGAAGTAACTGGTGACGTAAGCGCCGCAGATCTCTTTCTTGAGTTTGATGGCCGTGATCTGTTGCTTCGACTTGGTGACGGTGGGGATGTGGTCCGCTTTGCTGGCTTCGATCCGCGCACACCTGGTATGCAGGCCCCGATTGATGAGATCAGCTTGCCCTGGGAAGGCATGACAATCGACTTTGAGTCGCTACTTGCTCGTGGTGTGCGCCTCATCGGCACCCCAGCGGCTGATGTGCTGATTGGCACCGCGCTAAACGACTGGATTGAAGGGCGGGAAAGCGCCGACACGCTGCAAGGCGGCGCGGGCGGCGATACCTATGTGATCGAGGCGGATGGTGGTACCGACACCATCATCGACTCAGAGAGTGGTCTTGCACCGAATGTTCTAGTGTTACCAGAAGGCAGCACGCTGGAGGATGTGCGCCTGTCGTTTGATGGCGAGGGTTTCTTGGTTATCGATCTGGATGGTATGGATGCTCGCGTTCGGCTATCTGGTTTTGATCCTGCCAATCCCTTGGGACCGCATGCGGTGGAGCGTTTCCGCTTCGGCCCAGATGGCGCGGAAATCAGTTATGAAGACTTGCTTGAGCAAGGCTTCGATATTTTTGGTACTGATGCGAATGATGCACTCAGTGGTACTGCACTGAATGATCGTATTTCAGGTGGTGACGGTAACGACTTGCTCGACGCATCTGCTGGCGGCGACTTGCTTATGGGCGGCGTCGGTAACGATATCTATGTGGTCAATCGTGGCGATGGTGAGGTCACAATTGACGACGTAGCGCTTACTGATGCAGGCAATGTCCTGCGCTTCGGCGCAGGAATTGAAGTGGCTGATTTGCGCAATAGCCTGCGCTTTGAAGAATACGGCAATGGTTACGCGTTACTCATCCCTTATGGTGCCTCCGGCGATGTGGTTCGACTCGTCGGTTTTGAACCTGATGACGTGCTTGATAGCGCGCACCCGGTAGACCGTTTTGAGTTTGCTGATGGCACTGCGGTGGACTACGCCACCTTGGTGTCATGGACCATCGTGGTTGAGGGCGATAACGACGCTAATGCGCTTACGGGTACCAGTGTCGGTGATCGTCTCTATGGTCATGACGGTGACGACTTGCTAGAAAGTGGCGCGGGCGATGATGTATTGACCGGTGGTCAAGGTGGCGATGAACTCATTGGTGGTGATGGCCGTGATGCCTATGTATTTAATTTGGGCGACGGCCAGGACACCATCCAAGATTCAGTCGAAGCCGGACTTGGCAATATCGTCACCTTCGGTGCCGGGATTGCTCATGGGGATGTGCGTGTTACGCAAGACGGCGACGACTTATTGATCCAATACGGTAACGCTGGCGATTTGGTGCGGGTTGCCAACTTCACCGCTGCGGGCGCTGGGGGGGCGAGCGTAATCGACACCTTTGAGTTCGCTGACGGCTCAACAGTTACGCTTCGCGAATTCATGAACCGGGCACCGCAAGTCGGTGAGGCCATCAGTCATCAGGCGGTAGCGGAGGATGCTCTGTTCAGCCTGACACTTCCTGTCGGTCTGTTTGTGGATGCCGATGGCGATACCATCGTCAATCGAGTGACAGTGTCTGGTTATAGCCATGCACCCGAATGGCTGAGCTATGACGCGGCCACTCGCACGCTTTTCGGTACGCCAGATAATGCCGAGGTGGGCGAGTACGAGGTGATCGTCCAAGGCATGGATGCTCTGGGAGCCACTGCTTACCACAGCTTCTTGGTGACGGTGCAGAACACCAACGATGCCCCTGTGGTGTCGCTGCCGTTGGTAGATGCCAGCAGCAACGAAGATGCTGCGTTCAGCTACACGGTGCCGGCTTCGACCTTCACCGATGCGGACCTGGGCGATGCCTTGAGCTACAGCGCGACTCTGGCTAATGGCGATGCATTGCCATCGTGGCTGAGCTTCGATGCGGCAACGCGCACCTTCAGCGGTACGCCGCTGGATGGCGATGTTGGGGTTGTTGATATCGCGATCACTGCAACTGACTTGGCCGGCGCCTCGGTTTCCGACGTGTTCAGTGTCACCGTCAACAACACCGCTGATGCCCCAGTGGTATCGCTGCCGTTGGTGGATGCCAGCGGCAACGAAGATGCGGCGTTCAGTTATACGGTGCCGGCTTCGACCTTCACTGATGCGGACCTGGGCGATGCCTTGAGCTACAGCGCGACGCTGGCTAATGGCGATGCCTTGCCATCGTGGCTGAGCTTCGATGCCACGACCTGCACCTTCAGCGGTACGCCGCTGAATGGCGATGTTGGGGTGATTGATATCGAGATCACTGCGACTGACTTGGCCGGCGCTACGGCTTCTGACGTGTTTCGTGTCACTGTCAACAACACCAATGATGCGCCTGTGGTATCGCTGCCGTTGGCAGATGCCAGCAGCAACGAGGATGCAGCGTTCAGCTACACGGTGCCGGATGCAACCTTCAGTGATGCGGACCTTGGCGATGCCTTGAGCTACAGCGCGACGCTGGCCAATGGTAATGCACTGCCATCGTGGCTGAGCTTCGATGCCGCGACCCGCACCCTTAGTGGTACGCCGCTGAATGGCGATGTCGGGGTTGTTGAGATTGTCGTTGCCGCGACTGATATGGCCGGAGCTTCGGCTTCGGACGTGTTCCGCGTCACGGTCAATAACACCAATGATGCGCCGATCTTGTCGAACGCCATCGCCGATCAGACCGGAAATGAAGGTGCGTCCTTCAGCTATGCCTTGCCGGCTAACACCTTTGTCGATGTGGATGCGAACGACGGTTTAACCTTGTCGGCTTCGCTTTCTGGTGGCGCCGCTCTGCCCGCATGGTTGGTGTTTGATGCAAATACTCGGATCTTTAGCGGTACTCCGCCAGCGGGCAGCGCATCGACGCTCAATATTCAGGTGAAAGCGACTGACGCGGCGGGTGCACAAGTGGCCGATGTGTTTGCTTTTGTCGTTGCGGCCTCGGCATTGGGCTCGGTCATCTATGGTACTTGGTGGTGTGACAGGCTGATGGGGACCTCCGGCAATGACACCATCTATGGATTATTTGGCAACGATCTCCTCAGCGGAGGTGTTGGCGCCGATACGATGATCGGCGGCTGGGGCGACGACACTTACATTGTTGACAACGTTAATGATGTGGTAACCGAAGACTCTTGCTGGGACTACGATACGGTGCAGGCCAGCGTGAATTACACGCTAGGCGCTCATGTTGAAAGGCTTGTGCTTACCGGAACAGCAGCAATTAACGGTACCGGTAATAGCTTGGATAACACGCTGATCGGCAACAATGCTGCCAATACACTAGATGGCGCGCAGGGCGCGGACCTAATGTTGGGTGGTGGAGGCAATGACACTTACCTTGTCGATAGCGCTTGTGACGTTGTTGTGGAAGACGCCTGTGATGACGGGGTGGATACTGTCAACAGCTCTGTTAGCTACACGCTGGGGTGGAATGTTGAAAATCTGGCACTCGTAGGTACGGCGGCAATCAATGGCGCGGGCAATACTCTGAATAACGTGCTGACGGGTAATAGCGCGGCCAATAATCTCAGTGGTGGCGCAGGTAACGACACCCTTAGCGGCCGTGGTGGTGTCGACACATTAACCGGTGGACTGGGTAACGATACCTATCTCTTCGGCCGTGGCTATAGAGCTGATACGATCGTGGAGTACGATGCCACGAAAGGAAATGTTGACGTCGCTAAATTCCAATCCGGCGTGAGTGTCGACCAACTGTGGTTCAAGAAGGTCTTAGGTACTAATAACCTCGAGGTGAGTGTTATCGGTACTGCTGACAAGCTAACTATCAAAGATTGGTATGCCAGTAGTGCAAGCCACGTCGAGCAGTTTAAGACCAGTGATGGTAAAACGCTGCTGGATAGTAATGTGCAAAACTTGGTGAACGCCATGGCGTCGTTCGCACCGCCGGCGGCAGGGCAAACAAGCCTGTCATCCAACTACCATGCCGCGTTGGATTCGGTGATCGCCGCTAACTGGCAATAAGTCGAGTAGATAACAAGAGGCCCATCAAGTGATGGGCCTCTTGCATTTTAATATTTTATTTTTATGTGCGGCTTGTTTTTAATAATAGGTCTCTGTGGTTGTCCGTCACGAAATTACGTGCGCGGCTAAAAGTGACTTGATTGAATATTAAGTTGTAGGGCTGATTTTTATGAGCAGGATTTTATTTGCCTGGGAGTTAGGCGGCGGCTTCGGTCATTTGAGTCGGCTAGAGCCTATAGCCCGTAATTTGCGCGCGGCCGGGCATGAGGTTTTGTTCGTGTCTAAGGATACGCAGTGCGCTGCGAAATGGTTGGGGCCCTATGGCTATCGCTTCTTGCAAGCTCCTGTCTCGGCTACGGCTTATAAGTTAACCAGGCCGCCGGCTAACTACACCGAAGTGCTACTCGCCGAGGGCTATGCTGAGCCGACCGCATTGAGAGGCAAGGTGGAGGGTTGGGCCGGGATTTATCAGCTCTATCGTCCAGACATTGTGGTGGCAGATCACTCGCCCACGGCGCTGCTTGCTGCAAGGTTCTTGGATATTTGTCGAGTTCAAGTGGGTAACGGTTTCGAATTACCGCCGCTGGTGCGACCTTTCCCCTCGATTCGTCCATGGGAGTCCATTGCCAGCGCGTTACTGGAGCATTCAGAAGCGACGGCTCTTGCGGCCATCAATGCTGTCGCGGAAATTTATCAAGGCAAGCCATTGAGTCAGATAACGGACTTGTTCGATCTTAACGGATTCACCTTGGCGAGTTTTTCGGAGCTCGATCATTACGGCCCTCGGCAGAGCATAAATTACGCGGGACCGATCTATCCGCGTCATCATGGACAAAAAGTAAATTGGCCTAGGGGTACCGGGCCTCGCATATTTGCCTATCTGCGCCCATCTGTTCCGGGCTTTAACTTACTAATGGCGGCGCTCAGCCAGAGTCGCGCACGCGTGATTTGTGTCGTCCCTGGTGCTGATAAAAATCTGCTTGATGCCTTCTCGACGGACAGCGTTTGCATTTATCGCGATCCAGTAGATTTGGGTGTTCTGATTGGTGATATGGATCTGGGCATGTCATATGGCGGTATCGGCACTGTGACGCCTCTTTTGCTTGGCGGGGTGCCGGTACTTCTTGCCCCTCAGAATGTTGAGCAATACTTATTTTGTACGCGAGTAGAGTCGCTGGGGGCGGGTTTAATTCTGCGCAATGCCCGGAGTCAACAGGCAATACAAGACGCCTTAACGCGCATTCTTGTAGAACCATCATATGTTGCTGCTGCCAAATTGTTTGCGGCCCGTTATGCGGATTTCAATCCAGATCAGGCGGTCGAGCAAGCTGTCATGATGATCAATAGCGTGCTCTAAACGCTAATATGGCTGACTGAACTACCTATTCAATTCTGACGTCATGGCTTGAGCCGGGAATAACAATAAAGGACGTGGGTATGACGGCTAAGCACTTTGTATTTTGCTGGGAAATTGGCGCAGATCTTGGGCATATTACCCAAATTGCGACTATCGCTCAGGCGCTGCAAGAGCGCGGTCATCGCGTCAGCGCGATCATCAAGGATGTGACCCATGCCGTGCGCTATCTTAAGCCCTTAGGTATTGATTGGTATCAAGCGCCACAGTCCAGCGGTTTTCGTTCGACTAAACCGCCACTCAATCACGCGGACATTCTGCGCGGAAAAGGGTATGACAATTCCGACCGGTTAGCGGGCTTATTGCATGCTTGGGGTGGGCTGCTCAGATTGCTTAAGGCTGACTTGGTTATAGCCGAAGCGGCCCCTACTGCGGCCCTTGCGGCGCGTTCTGCTGGGTTGCCCTATATCTGCTTAGATAGCGGTTTCTTTAGTCCGCCGCCAAGCAGTCCAATGCCTGCCTTGCGATCTTGGGCGCCGATAGCCGTTGGCGAGCTTGAGCGTCGCGAAGCGCAAACCTTGCAGGTCATCAATGCTGCTTTGGGGCAGCTGAACTTTCACCAGCTAACGCAATTTTCTGAACTATTTGATCTCAACACCTATTGGCTCACATGGCCGGAGCTCAATCACTTCGGTAAGCACTCGCCAGATCGTCATCTTGGCCCTATCTATGGCAAAAGTGCTGGTCTGGTCATGGATTGGCCTGAGGGCGCAGGCGCAAGAGTCTTTGCTTATCTCAAACACAGCCATTCAAAGTCCTTTTCTATGCTGGAATGGTGCCTCAGGCAGGGTTATCGCGTCATGGCTTACCTGCCCTCGTGGCCTGAGTCCTTAATACAAAAACTGAAAGCGCTCGGGGCTATCAGCATCAGCCCAGAGCCTGTTGATTTACAGCGGGTGCTCGCTGACTGCGATCTGGTGGTTTGCCATGGCGGTATTGGCACTGTCAGTCGTAGTTTACGTGCGGGGAAGCCATTACTTCTGCTGCCCAGTCACGTGGAGCAAATGCGCACGACGCGGGTGGCTGAAACGTTGCGGTTAGCTGTTTTGCCAGCATCGAACGCTCAATCCGGGGCGCTGGAAATCAACGTGCAGAGCCTCAAGCGAGCCTGCCAGAATGCCGAAGTGTACGCTCCGAGATTGGGTACTGCTGAGGCGAGTCTTGTTAGGCTGCTAGCGGTGTTAGAGGCTCAAGTGGGTGTTTGTTGACGTGCTTTGGCGATAGGTCCGATAGAGGTTTGCATTGCAGTGGTTGCAAGTGTGTATACGACGCTGGTCATTACGCGCCACTAAGCCGAAGTGGCGGATGCTGCGGGAGCCGCAGTAACAGCAAGTGCTGCCATTTCGGCTGTTGTGATTGGGTTGGTAGTGCTCTTTGTATTTGCAGAGATCAGGTAACCCTAACCACTCGCTATGAAGGTCTTCCCGCTTCAGTTGTTTGAGCTTGTCAGAGAGGCACGCCAGGGCAAGGACTGCAATAATGAGCGTAGCTAACAGATTCATATCGTTCTTCCCTATGGCGTTATGAGTGGGTGGCAAGAGCTTGGAGGGCGGATTTCTCTGCAGGCACAGCATTGTCTTGATCCTGCCACTGCTTTTGGATGCGCTGACTGGCGGCTACTTGTGCTGGCAGCAGAGGGCGATAGTCATTGGCGTTGGCAGTGAGTGCAGTTTCCTGTCCGGCCTGAGCCAAGTAGCGAGTTGGGGCTGTCAGGAATTTTGAGAGCGGGATAGCGAGCAGTTCTACGATGTGTGCTTTGAAGTAAATATCTGCCCAGGCATCGAGATGCGCTTGTTGGCTGGTGTCGAGTGGAAGTGGGTTTTGATATTTCATTGACTGGCTCCGTCTGGGGTACGGATTCCAGTTTCCTTTGGTTTCGAAAAGTGCAAGTCCAGTTGCTGGAGCACTTTCGAGTGCACTCTGCATATCGTCGATCAGGCCCTACAGAAATAAGTCTTGAGCGGTGGCGAGAGGCCACCGCTGAGAGTGCAAACCTGAGATGAGTTGTCCGGGCGACCTTTTATGGTTCGATAAACAGATATTGCTTGCCTTGGTTCATGATCGAACGCGGTGCGATGCCCGCCAGACCAGGGCTGTAGATATAAAACCAAGGCGGCAACTGTGCGGACATTTTCAGCGTCATTTGCACATCCTCGGCCTTGGCATGTCCGCCCCAGGCACCAATGAAAATGGGCCCATATACCTTGCGCTTGGTTTTCATGAAGGCTGGTGCATCGACCTGGTTGGGGGAATGATCCGCTACCAGGTCGAAGAGTTGCACGTAGGCATGCACTGGGCTGCCCTCTCCATAGGGCTGGCCCAGGATGTAGCGCACTTTGTTCCCAAGCAGCTTCTGCCGTTCTTCCTCATTTCGCGCGTGCGCGTTGGCACTGGCTTCAATGTAGGCCTTTGAACTGATCTCGACTGCCTCCTCCGGACTGGAGGCGACATCCTCAGGAACCCAGGCCACAAACTGAATGTTTGCTGAGATGCTGCGGGGTGTGAAACCGCTCAGCAGCAACATCGCTGGGTCGCCAGAGGCCATCAGCTGTGCAGCGCCCGCCACGGTGTTGTCGAGATTTCTGCCATCGCCTGCGCCATTCCGGCGAGCCATCATTCCTGTGTATTTGGCTTTCGGTATGTCTGTCGCGGGAACGCTCATGGCATCAGCGATCGTCAACGCCTCAGAGGGCGTCCCGGTTCTGGGAATGAGGCCGCATCCAGAGATAAGCAGAGCGATGACGATTAAAGCGGTCGTGCGTAGCATTGATTTTCCTTGTGAGTACTTGGTTGGGGCCTTGCTAAGTGCGAGGTGAAGCCTGGTTGAGGGCTTAGGCATTGAGTTCTGGCCACAACATAACCGCCGTTATCAAGCATCCACCCGCCCAGGTGGCCAGCGGCATTCTTAGCAGCGCCATGGTCTGGTACAGCGGAATAGAAATGCGCTTGCGTTGGTAGCTTTTGAAAATGAAGTGAGCCCATACCAGTGGGGCCGATTGGAATGCCAAAAGCAGGCTGATACGCCAGCATGCCATTTCAATCACCTGGTCGGCGCTGGCGTCTGGGCCGGCGGGTAGATAGGCCAATCTCACCGTCACGACTGCAGCCATAGCCATGACCGCCAGGCCGCACAGGAATAGGCGCCGCCACAGCTTAGAACAGAGTTGTTCCGGGGTGGTGATGTTCATTGAGTCTCTCCGTTGGTGGGGAGCATCAGGTGAACATGACTTTGATTTAATGCAACGGCGGTGCTTTTTTGGGGGATTACCATCACTGGTGATGGCTGCAGTAACTAACACACTGATTGCTCGGTCAAGGCGCGGTGCGCCTCTTACTGCCGCTCGCGCGCTGGTTCCCAGCCGCCTAACCGGTTAAGGTTCGGCCGTCAGTAATACAACCGACGTAAGGAGGCTGCGGGGCGATCAGCGCGCGGCAATCTTCCTTGCGTTCATTTGTTATAGAAGGACTCCTGCGTGAACCAGCAACAGCAAAACCTCGCCGATTTCATCTGGAACGTGGCCGACGTGCTGCGGGGCGATTTCAGGCAGTCCGAGTTCGGCCGCATCATCCTGCCGTTCACCGTGCTGCGCCGGCTGGAGTGCGTGCTGGAGCCCACCCGCGACAAGGTCTGCAGGCAGCATCAAGCGCTGCAAAGCACTGGCGTGGATCTGGATTTGATCTTGCCGGGTATTGCCGGCGCCACCTTCTACAACGTCTCGCAGTTCGCCCTGGCCAGCGTCGGCTCCACCAGCACCCGCGCCAACCTGGAAGATTACATCGCCAAGTTTTCTGCCAACGCCCATCAGGTGTTTCAGCACTTCAATTTTGCTGATTGGCTTAGCCGGCTGGAAACCGCCAACTTGCTGTACCTGGTGACGCAGAAGTTCGCCAGCATCGACTTGCATCCCAGCGCCATCAGTAACCACGAAATGGGTCTGGTGTTCGAGCACCTGATCCGCAAGTTCGCCGAATCCGCCAACGACACGGCCGGGGAGTTCTTTACCCCGCGTGATGTGGTGCGCCTGGCCACCACGCTGATCTTTGCCCCCGACCATCAGGCCCTGAATGGCGATGGCGTGGTGCGCACCGTGTACGACTGCGCTGCCGGTACGGGCGGCTTCCTCTCCTCGGCCATCGAGCAGGTGGCTGAGTGGAACCCCAATGCCCGCCTGGTGCCCTACGCCCAGGAATTGAACCCGGAAACCTACGCCATCTCGGTGGCGGATAAGCTGATCCAGGGCTTCGAGACCAAGAACATCAAGCTCGGCAACACCCTGTCCAACGACCTGCTGCCCCATGAGCAGTTCGACTACTGCCTGGCTAACCCGCCGTTCGGGGTGAAGTGGGAGAAGGTGCAGAAGCAGGTGCAGGACGAGCAAGCCAGCCTCGGCTTTGCCGGTCGCTTCGGTCCCGGCCTGCCGCGCGTGGGCGATGGCTCGCTGCTGTTTCTGATGCACCTGCTGTCCAAGCGTAAACCGGTGGCGCTGGGCGGCACGCGCATCGGTATCGTCCTGTCTGGCTCGCCGCTATTTAATGGCGGTGCTGGCTCCGGCGAATCTGAAGTCCGTCGCTGGATACTAGAGAACGACTGGCTGGAGGCGATCATCGCCCTACCCAACGACCTGTTCTACAACACCGGCATCGGCACTTATATCTGGGTGCTGTCAAACCACAAGGACGCCGCTCGCAAAGGCCAGGTGCTGATGATCGATGCCACCGCCATGCACGCTCCCATGCGCAAAAGCCTGGGCAGCAAGCGCAAGTTTCTTGCTGATGAGCAGATTGCCGAAATTGCCAAGCTGCATGAGGCGGGCGAAAACGCTACGAACAGCAAGGTGTTTGCCACCACCGATTTTGGCTACCGGCGAATTACCGTCGAGCGCCCGCTGCGCCTGC
>MHZN01000021.1 GCA_001830395.1 Pseudomonadales bacterium RIFCSPLOWO2_12_59_9
CACCGGGCATGTGCGGGCGTTCGCCGAGCAACACGGGCCGAGCGCCTGTGCCATGGCGTTTCGGGTTGCCAATGCGGCCAAGGCTGCGGCCTATGTGGCGGCCCACGGCGGCAACTTGGTCGGCAGCCACGCCAACTTTGGCGAGCTGAATATCCCCTGCGTCGAGGGTATCGGCGGCTCCCTGCTGTACCTGGTCGACCGCTACCCCCACGCGGGCTGCCACAACAGCATCTACGATGTGGACTTTGACTACATCCCCGGCCGCACGCCGCAGGATCATGCCGTGGGCCTGCTGGAACTGGATCACCTGACCCACAACGTCAAACGTGGGCAGATGGATGTCTGGTCGGGCTTTTATGCGCGCATCGCCAACTTTCGCGAGATTCGCTATTTCGACATCGAGGGCAAACTCAGCGGCCTGCTGTCGCGGGCCATGACCGCGCCCTGCGGCAAGATCCGCATACCGATCAACGAGTCGGCGGATGACAAGTCGCAGATTGAAGAATTTATCCGCGAGTACCACGGCGAAGGCATCCAGCATATCGCCCTCAGCAGCGAGGATATCTACGCCAGCGTGCGCCAGTTGCGCGCCAACGGCGTGGTCTTCCTGAGTACCCCGGACAGTTATTACGCCAAGCTCGACCAACGTGTCGCCGGCCATGGCGAGCCCACCGAGCAGTTGCGCGAACTGGGGATTTTGCTCGACGGCGCGCCGGCCGATGACGGCATCTTGCTGCAGATTTTTACCAAGACGGTGATCGGCCCGATCTTCTTCGAGATCATCCAGCGCAAAGGCAATCAGGGCTTTGGCGAGGGTAATTTCAAGGCCTTGTTCGAGTCGATCGAGGAGGATCAGATCCAGCGCGGTGTGCTTAAAGCGGACTAACCTAACGCAAAGCAACGCGTCACAGCGAGGAGGCGTTATGAGCAGCAAATGGATCAATTTTCCCCTGCGTGAAGGCGACTGTTCGCGCCAAGCCCATTGCGATTTTCCGGCCGGCACCTATGAGCGGGAGATGGGCCGCGAGGGCTTCTTTGGCCCGGCCAGCCACCTGCATCACAAGCATCCACCGACCGCCTGGATCGACTGGGAAGGGCCGTTGCGCCCGCATGCCTTCAACTTCAATGCGCTGGCCAGTGAGCGCGATTGTCCGCTGCTGGCCCCTGTCACGCTGCACAACAGCGACCTGCAACTGCGAGTGTGGAAGACCCACGGCGCCATGCGCCATCTGGTGCGTAACAGCGACGGCGACGACCTGCTGTTTGTGCACCAAGGGGCCGGGAATTTGTATTGCGACTTCGGCCATCTGCCGTTTCGCGATGGCGATTACCTGCTGGTGCCGCGCGGCACCGCCTGGCGCATTGAGACCACAGAACCCTGCTTTATCTTGCTGATTGAAAGCACCGATGGCGCCTATCAACTGCCGGACAGAGGCCTGGTCGGCCCCCATGCGCTGTTCGATCCGGCGCTGCTTGAGCATCCGCGTCTGGACGAGGCCTTCAAGGCCCAGCAGGACGAGAACACCTGGCAGATCCGTATCAAACGACATAACCAACTCAGCACCGTCACCTATCCGTTTAACCCGCTGGACGCGGTCGGCTGGCATGGTGACAACACAGTGGTGCGCCTCAATTGGCGCGATATTCGCCCGCTGATGAGCCATCGCTACCACCTGCCGCCCTCGGCCCACAGCACCTTCGTGGCCAAGAATTTTGTCATCAGCACCTTTTGCCCGCGCCCAGTGGAAAGCGATCCGGGGGCGTTGAAAGTGCCGTTCTTCCACAGTAACGAGGAGTACGACGAGGCGATTTTCTACCACAGCGGCAACTTCTTCAGCCGCGACAATATCGAGGCCGGGATGGTTACCCTGCACCCCAGCGGCTTCCCCCACGGCCCGCACCCCAAGGCCTTGGCGAAGAGCCTGGCGGCCCCGGCCAGCTTCGTCGATGAGGTGGCGCTGATGATCGACAGCCGCCGCGACCTGGAGATAGGTGCGGCCGCCGCCCTGGTGGATGTGCCTGAATACGTCAACTCCTGGAAAGCCCCAGGCAAGGAACCCGGATGAAACTCGCCTCCTTAAATCAAGGCCGTGACGGGGTGTTGCTGGTGGTGTCCCGCGACCTGCGCCAGGCCGTGGCGGTGCCCGGCATCGCCGCTACTTTGCAGGCCGCCCTGGATGACTGGGCCGATCTGCAGGCGCCGTTGCAGGAGGTCTATCAGCGGCTGAACGAAGGACTGGAGCTTGAAGCTTTTACCTTCGAGCAGAGCACCTGCGCCAGCCCGTTGCCGCGCGCCTACCACTGGGCCGATGGCAGTGCCTACGTCAATCATATCGAGCTGGTGCGCAAGGCCCGTGGCGCCGAGATGCCGGAATCCTTTTGGACTGAACCGCTGATGTATCAGGGCGGCGCCGACAGCTTTAGCCCACCGCACGGACCGATTTTCGCGGCCGATGAGGCCTGGGGCATCGACTTGGAAGCGGAGGTGGCGGTGATCACCGACGACGTTCCCATGGGCGTTTCGCCGGCCGCCGCCGCCGCCCATATCCAGTTGGTGCTGCTGGTCAATGACGTGTCGCTGCGCAACTTGATCCCGGCAGAATTGGCTAAGGGTTTTGGTTTTTACCAGAGCAAACCTTCGTCGAGTTTCTCCCCTGTAGCGGTCACGCCGGACGAGTTGGGCGCCAGCTGGGCGGACGGCAAAGTGCATCTGCCACTGGTGTCGCAGATCAACGGCCGGCTGTTTGGCCAGCCGAATGCCGGGGTCGACATGACCTTCAACTTCCCGACCCTGCTGGCCCACGCCGCCAAGACCCGGCTACTGGGCGCTGGCAGCATCATCGGCTCGGGCACGGTGTCGAACTACGACCGCAGCGCCGGCTCCAGCTGCCTGGCCGAGACGCGGATGCTGGAAACTCTCGAGCACGGCAAGGCCAGTACGCCGTTCCTCAAGTTTGGTGATCGGGTGCGCATCGAGATGTTCGACGCCGAGGGGAACAGCATCTTCGGCGCCATCGATCAGGTGGTGGAGTGCTATGAGCCTTGAGGTGTTCTATTCGCGCTCCAGTGCGGCAGAGCGTCTTCGGGAATCATCTCGATCAGGTGGTGGAGCGCTATGAAGGCTGAGCTGTTTTCAGCTGGCTCCTACAGGGTGGAAATCTATGAATCCTGAGCTGCTTCTCTATTCCTACTGGCGCTCCAGCGCCGCCTACCGGGTGCGCATCGCGCTAAACCTCAAGGGCCTGAGCTATCGGCAGGTGCCGGTGCATTTGCTTAAAGACGGTGGTCAGCAGCATTCACCCGACTACCTGGCGCTCAATCCCCAGGGCTTGCTGCCGCTGTTGGTGGATGGCCAGACGAAAATTGCCCAGTCTTTGGCGATTCTCGAATACCTGGAAGAGGTCTTTCCGCTGCCGGCCCTGTTGCCGAGCGAGCCGGCCCAGCGCGCCCAAGTGCGGGCGCTGGCGCTGCACATTGCCTGCGACATCCATCCGCTGAACAACCTGCGGGTGCTGCAGTATTTGTCGGCCGAGCTGGGGGTGAATGAGGCGGCGAAAGATGCCTGGCTCCGGCATTGGCTGGCGCTTGGTTTGGCGGCGGTGGAGCAGGGGCTGGCGGCGTTTGGCGGGCGCCTGTCGCTGGGCGATCGGCCGGGTTATCTGGAAGCTTGCTTGATCCCGCAGGTCTACAACGCCCGACGCTTTAACTGTGAGCTGCAGGCCTATCCGCGCATCCTCGACCTCTGCATCCGCTGCGAAGCCCTGGCCGCCTTCAAACAGGCCGCCCCCGAGCAACAGCCGGATGCGCCGTAGTCTTTATCTAGGCTGCTGCGCACCTTAGGGCTTCAGTCGCAATGTTTTTGACTTTTTCTAGAGGCTCCTGCGGCGAGTCACCACCGTTCGGCGGCTTTCATCAAACTGTCACCGAACTGTGGCAGCTAGCACGGCAAAACATCCGCAAACTGCGCGCTTGATGAGTCGTGGTATGTAGGTGTGCAGGATGCGTATTTGGTTATTTTTGCTGGCCCTGGGTGCCGGCCTGCCGTGTTTTGCGGCGACTCATTGCGATGTGCGGGCGCCGACCGAAACTGTCGAACTGGGCACTGTCCGCCTGGCTTATCAAAGCATTGGCCGCAGCACGGACCCGGCGGTGCTGCTGGTGATGGGGGTGGGCGGACAGTTAATCGATTGGCCCAATTCGGTGCTGACCAGCCTCTGTCAGCAGGGTTTGCGGGTGATACGTTTCGATAACCGCGATGTGGGTTTGTCGGCCTGGGTCGGGCCGGTGCCGAGCAGCAACCTGACCCTGGGCGCGCTGCGTTACAAGCTCGGTTTGCCGGTGAGTGCGCCCTATCATTTGCGCGACATGGCGGTGGATGCCTTGCAGTTGATGGATGCCTTGCAGGTTGAGCATTTTCATCTGCTGGGCGCCAGCATGGGCGGCATGATCGCCCAGCATATGGCGGACTTGGCGCCACAGCGCATCCAGAGCCTGACCCTGCTGATTAGCAGTTCTGGCGCCCTCGGTTTGCCGGCGCCGCAGCCGGCTTTGCTGGAGTTGCTGGCGCGCCGTGAGGCACCTAATAGAGCGGTGGCCCTGGAGCAGCAAGCGGATTTGCTGGCTGCTTTGGGCAGTCCGCAGGTGGCGGATGAGCGGGCTAAATTGCTGCAGGCGGCGGCGCGCAGTTACGACCGGGCGTTCAATCCGTCGGGGGTTGAACGTCAGTTGCTGGCGATCCTGGCCGAGCCCAGCCGAGTCGAGCTGCTCAAGCGTCTGCAAGTGCCGACCCTGGTGATCCACGGCACCGCCGACCCGCTGCTGCCGGTGATGCACGGCGTGCACCTGGCCGCGCAAATCCATGGCAGCCAACTGGTGCTGGTACGGGGCTTGGCCCATCGCTTTCAAGAGCGCTTCAAGGCACCGTTGCTGGCGGCGGTGCTGCCGCATCTGGCGGCCCATCAACTGCCGCTGGCGGGTCCGCAGTTAGCGCTGGCGCCGGGCAAAAGCGCCGACTACCTCCGCTAAGACTGTGGGTGTCATAGGGTTATTTACGGCGCGCTATTGCGCCGGCTAAGTTCAGGATTGCGACATCTGCGGTTAAGGCATCGACCTGCAGCCTGACGGCGGCTGTGGTGTCGCCAGCCTTGCTTTAAGGTGGCGACCGCTGCGCTCTGCAGCCTCCCCAGGAGGCCGGTTGAGTCAGGCTAAACCGGCTGGTCAGGCGGTGTGCAAACTACTGCGCTCGGTTATGCAGCGTTTCACACAGTCCGAGGCATCGGTTTGGCGTTTCCCGTCTATGCGCCGGGAAACCGCTGTCGACCCTTCTGCTGTGGTGAACCCCATGCAACGCTTGACCCGTCGCGACCTGTTAGCCCTTGGCTTTATGACCTTTGCGCTGTTTCTCGGCGCCGGCAATATCATCTTTCCGCCGAGCGTTGGCATGGCTGCCGGTGCGCAGCTGTGGCTGGCGGCGCTGGGCTTTCTGCTCACCGGAGTTGGCTTGCCGCTGCTCACCGTAGTGGCGCTGGCCCGCGTTGGCGGTGGCTTGCAGCGCCTCACCGCGCCGCTCGGACGGCACGCCGGCGGGCTCTTTGCGGTGGTGGTGTACCTTGCCATCGGGCCCTTGTTTGCCACCCCGCGCACGGCGGTGGTGTCGTTTGAAATGGGCGTGGCGCCCTTTAGCGGCAACAGTGAAACGGCCTTGCGGCTCTACACCCTGGGCTATTTCGCCTGCGTGTTGTTCCTGTCGCTGAACCCCGGGCAACTGGTCGATCGGATCGGTAAATGGATTGCACCGCTGCTGCTCAGCGCCTTGCTGGTGTTGGGCGGCGCCGCCGTCTTGGCCCCGGCCGGAGTGATCGGCAGCACTGCACCGGCCTATCAAACCGCGCCGCTGCTGCAGGGTTTTCTGCAGGGCTATCTGACCATGGATACCCTCGGCGCCCTGGTGTTTGGCATTGTGATTGCCACCGCCATTCGTGACCGCGGGGTGCGCAACGAAGCGCTGATCACCCGTTACGCGATCAGCGCTGGGCTGATCGCCGCCTGCGGTCTGTCGCTGGTTTATTTGTCGCTGTTTTACTTGGGGGCCACCAGTCAAAGCATTGCCGGCGGGGCGCAGAACGGTGTGCAAATTTTGTCCAGCTATGTGCAACACACCTTCGGCGTTGCCGGTAGTTTGTTGTTGGCATTGGTGATTACCCTGGCCTGCTTGACCACCGCGGTCGGGCTGTTGACGGCCTGTGGTGAATTCTTCAGCAAGCTGCTGCCGCTGTCGTATCGCACCGTGGTGCTGTTGCTTGGCGCCTTCAGTCTGCTGGTGGCCAACCAGGGCCTGACCCAGTTGATCAGCGTCTCGGTACCGGTGCTGGTGGCGCTGTATCCGCTGGCCATAGTGCTGGTGGCCTTGAGCCTGGCCGATCGCCTGTGGTGCGAGCCTAAGCGGGTCTTTGTCCCGGTCATGGCGGTGACGCTGGTGTTTGGCCTGATGGACGGCCTGCTCGCCGCCGGCCTGAAAACCTGGGTGCCCAGTGTGTTCAACCAAATGCCGCTGGCCGCGCAAAGCCTCGGCTGGCTGCTGCCGGTGGGGCTGACTCTGTTGCTGGCGGCAGGTATTGATCGCCTGCGTGGCCCGGTAGTTTGCTTGGCGGATTAGCCCGGTAGAGGACAAAGAAAGACTATCTGTCTTTTAGCGGTTGCAGGTCGATTTTGTAGGGTGGGCTTCAGCCCACCGCCGCGTGATAAGGGCCTTGGTGGGCTAAAGCCCGCCCTACGTTTTGCACTCAACCCGTAACGGGTACACCGCCCAAAAAAAAGCCCCGCATTCGCGGGGCCAAGGGGGATTGCTCGGGTTGCTCAGGCGACGCGGGCGCCTTGCGGGCTGTGCTGCAGTAAGTAGTGGTCCAGCTTGGTTTGTTGGCTGGCGGTCATAAAGAGGCCGAGCTTGCTGCGCCGCCAGAGGATGTCGGCGCTGCACTTGGCCCATTCCTGTTGGCACAGGTAGTCGACCTCGCGCTCGTAGAGGCCGGCGCCCAGGTGCTCGCCCAGGTCGCTGAGGTTGCTGACCCCATCCAGCAGTTGCCAGACGCGGCTGCCATAGCTGCTGGCCCAACGCTTGGCCAGGGCTTGTGGCAGCCAGCCGAACTGCTGGCAGAGGCGCTCGCTGAGTTCGCTGACGCTGCTCATCTGCTCGCCGCCCGGTAGCGGTGCGCTGGCGGTCCAGCTGGCGGTCATCTTGGGAAAATGCGCCGACAATTGGCTCAAGGCCGACTCGGCCAGTTTGCGGTAGGTGGTCAGCTTGCCGCCGAATACCGACAGCAGTGGTGCTTCGCCGGGCAAGCCGGACAGTGCCAGGGTGTAGTCGCGGGTCACGGCGGACGGATCGTTTGATTCATCATCACAGAGCGGGCGCACGCCGGCGTAGGTGTGAACTATGTCGGCGCGGGCCAGTGGCCGCTTGAAGTGGTTGTTGACCACGCTCAGCAGGTAGTCGATTTCGCCCTCGGTGATTTTCACCTTGGCAGGATCCCCCTGGTACTCGTGGTCGGTGGTGCCGATCAGGGTGAAACGCTCCAGGTACGGAATGGCGAAGACAATCCGGCCATCTTCGTTCTGCAAAATATAGGCTTCGTCACCGTCAAACAGCCGTGGCACCACTATGTGGCTGCCTTGAATCAGGCGGATGCCGTAGGGCGATTGTTGCCCCAGGTCTTCCTTGATGAAACGGGCCACCCAAGGCCCGGCGGCATTCACCAGGGCGCTGGCGCGGATCGAGTAGCGGCTGCCGTCGCTGCGCTCCAGATGCAGGTGCCACAGGCCTTTGCTGCGCCGGGCGCTGACGCAACGGGTCTGGGTATGCACATGGCCGCCGTGTTCGCGGATGGCCATGGCGTTCAGTACCACCAGGCGGGCATCGTCGACCCAGCAATCGGAATATTCTAAACCGCGACTGATGCTGGCCTTGAGCGGGCTGCCGGCGCCGAAACGCAGGCCGCGCGAGCCGGGTAATTTTTCCCGCTTGCCCAGGTGGTCGTAAAGAAACAGCCCGGCGCGAATCATCCAGGCCGGACGCAGGTGCGGGCGGTGCGGCAGGATAAAACGCAGCGGTTTGACGATGTGCGGGGCCTTGGCCAGCAGC
>MHZN01000022.1 GCA_001830395.1 Pseudomonadales bacterium RIFCSPLOWO2_12_59_9
CTGCCCGGCCTGCCAGTCGGCGCGCAAGGCTTGGGCGCGGGGCAACAGCTGCGGGTCCAGGTGCAGGTCGAACTTGATCGAGCCGGTCACAGTCACGCATTCGGGGCGCGCGCAGAGTTGGCGAAAACGCTGCGCCTCGACCTCGGTCTGCGCCGCGATCAGGCTCAGCTCGGCCAGCATCGGCGCGGTCAACTTGGCAAAGCGTCCATAGCCGCGCGCCGAACGCTCGGACAAGCGCGCATTGGCCAACAGCACCGGCACCCCGCGCTTGGCGCATTGGTGGATATGGTTGGGCCACAGCTCGGTCTCCATGATCACCGCCAGCTTAGGCTGCAGCCGCCGAATAAAACGCGCCGCCGCCCAGGGCAGGTCGTAGGGCAGATAGCAGTGCTGCACCCGGGCGGCAAATTCGCCCTGGCAGAACAGCGCGCGAATCCGCTCGGAACCGGTCGGGGTCATGCAGGTGATGGTGATCGGCACATCTGGATAGCGCAGCAGCAACTCACGCACCAAGGGCGCTGCGGCGATGCTTTCGCCCACCGACACCGCGTGCAGCCAGATGCCGCCGGGCTGCAACTCTGCCATGCCAAGGGCGAAACGCTCAGCGAGACGCTGTCGATAAGCCGGCGCCTGCCAGCCGCGCCACAGAATGCGTAACGCCAGCAAGGGTAAACCGAGATAAAACAACAGGCTGTACAGGGTTCTATTCATGCCGCGCAGTTTACCCGGTTAACCGTATGGATGAAGAGCCTCAGCCCAGCGCCTGCAAATGCTGGCGCAGGCATTCGGCCAGGCAACGGGCGGCTGGGCCGAGCGCTTCATCGCGGCGCCAGACCAACTCCACCACCAGCGGTGGCGGCGTCCAGTCGCTGGCCAGTTCCAGCAATTGCTGCTGATAGGCCGGGTACTGCAACACATGGCGCGGCAACCAGGCCCAGCCGAGGTTACGCATCAATAATTCGGCCATGGAATAAAAGCTGTCGGCCCGCCACAGCGCCGGGCTGATTTGCTCCCCGCCTGGGTAGTGGCTGTCGTGGGGCGCCATCAGCAATTGTCGGTGCCGCGCCAACTCGCGGCGGTCGACATAACTGGCCCCCGCCAAGGGGTGACCGGCGCCGCAGACGGTGACCATCTCGATACTGCCCAAGCGTTGGCGCTCCAGTGCTTCGGGGATGCGCTCGTGCTGAAACAGCAAACCCAGATCGGCGCGCCGCTCCAGCAACATGCTCGCCACCTCGCCCTGGGCGCCACTGGCCAGTTGCACCTCCAGCAAGGGAAATTGCCGGGCCAGCACCTCCAGACTGTCGTGCACCGGGCGAAACGGCACGGCTTCGTCCTGAGCCAAACGCAGGGTCGCCTCCTCGCCGCGCACCAGGCCTTGGGCGCGGGCGTCCAGGCGCTGACACTGGCGCAGAATCTCCCGCGCATCCTCCAACAGTACCTTGCCGGCATCGGTCAGGCGCGGCTGGCGGCCACTGCTGCGCTCGAACAGCAACATGCCCAAGTCCGCCTCCAACAGGGCCATCGCATTGCTCACCGCCGACTGGGCGCGCTGCAGATCACGGGCCACGGCGGAGAAGGACTGACCCTCGGCGATGCGCACAAACAGCGTTAATTGCTCAAGGTTCCAGCGCACAACCCATCTCCTATGCAGATTGCTATTAACTTTACCCCATCAAGGCAGCCCGTAGAATCGCGGCACATCCAAAGGAGTAATCAGCATGTCCGGTTACCTGTTTCTCGGTATTGCCATCGCCGCCGAAGTGATAGCCACCACCTCCATGAAGGCCCTCGACGGCTTCAATAAACCGCTGCCTCTACTGCTGGTGGTGGTCGGTTATGGCCTGTCGTTGTGGTTGTTGTCGCTGGTGGTCAAAACCATCCCGATCGGCATCGCCTACGCGGTCTGGGCTGGCCTTGGAATAGTGCTGGTGAGCATTGCCGCGCTGTTTTTGTATCAGCAAAAACTCGACCTGCCGGCAGTAGTCGGCATGAGTCTGATTGTCGGCGGCGTGGTGGTGATCCAGTTGTTTTCCAGCACCGCTGGGCACTGAGGCGATAGCCCGATAGCCCGATAGCCGCGAAAGCGTAGCGAGCGAAGGTTAGACAAGGCAAAAGCAGACTAAAAAGCGGAGTTTACGCGCTGTAAATGAGCATTTTTAGTCTGCTTTTAACGCCGTATAACCGAGCGCAGTAGCTTTCCCACAGCCTGTATACTGCCGGCCTGTTTTCCCGAACAAGGCTGCGCCATGACCCAGGCCCTTTCTACTGACGTGTTGATCCTTGGCGGCGGTATCGCCGGTCTCTGGCTGCACGCCCGTCTGCGCCAACAGGGCTTTGCCAGCCTGCTGGTGGAGAATGCCAGCCTCGGCGGCGGCCAGAGCGTCAAATCCCAGGGGATCATCCACGGCGGCGCCAAGTACGCGTTGCACGGTGCCCTGAGCGGCGCCTCGGAGGCGATTGCCGATATGCCGCGGCGTTGGCGCGAAGCCTTGAGTGGCGCGGGCGAGCTGGACCTGCGCGGCGTGCGCCTGCTGTCCGATGCCCACTATCTATGGTCACCCGGCACCCTGGCCGGCAATCTCACCAGTTTTTTCGCCAGCAAGGCGGTGCGCGGCCGGGTCGATCAGGTCAAGGGCGAGCAACTGCCGCCGGCGTTGCAACACCCCAAGTTCAAGGGCCGTGTTTACCGTCTGGCCGAACTGGTGCTGGACGTGCCGAGTCTGATCGCCCGACTGGCCGAACTGGCCGGCGACAGCTTGCTGGCCGGCACCCAGATCGAGCCGCTGCTCGAAGACGGCGCGCTGGCAGGGCTGATCATTGATGGCCGTGCGGTTCGCGCCCAGCGCATCGTGCTGAGTGCCGGCGCCGGCAATGCCGAGTTGCTGGCCAGGCTCGATATTCAGCAGCCCGCCCAGCAATTGCGGCCGCTGCATATGGTGCTGGCCAAGGGGCCGGCGCTCAAGCCGCTGTATGCCCACTGCCTGGGCGGCGGGCCGAAACCTCGGGTGACAGTCACCACCCATCCGGCGGCCGACGGCCAGTGGGTCTGGTATTTGGGCGGCGACTTGGCCGAAGCCGAGGGCGTGGCCCGCGACGCGGCGGGACAAATCCGTGCGGCGCAAAAAGAACTGGCCGATTTGCTGCCCTGGGTCGATCAATCCGCCACCCAGTGGGCGACCCTGCGGGTCAGTCGCGCCGAACCCGCGCAATCGGGTTTGCTGCGCCCGGACAATGCCTTTCTCGCCGAACAGGGCCGCCTGCTGGTTGGCTGGCCGACCAAGCTGGCGCTGGCGCCGGACTTCGCCGACCGCGTGTTGGCCGCGCTGCAAAAAGACGGCATAACCCCCGGCCAACATTCCGCATTCCCCGCACTGCCGCGCCCGGCCCTGGCCCGCGCCCCCTGGGATGAGTTACTGCCATGAGCTTTGCCGCCAGCTTGCACGACCTGCACCGCCCACTGGGCAGCACCGGCCTGATGGTCTCGCCGCTCGGTTTGGGCACGGTGAAGCTGGGCCGTGACCAAGGGGTGAAATACCCCAACGGCTTCAGCATCCCGGATGATGCCGACGCCCGCACCCTGCTTGCGCAAGCGCGCGAACTGGGCATCAACCTGATCGACACCGCCCCGGCCTACGGCATCAGCGAGGAACGTCTCGGCCCACTGCTGCGCGGCCAACGCCAGGACTGGGTGATCGTCAGCAAGGTCGGCGAAGAGTACGCAGATGGCCAGTCGCACTTCGACTTCAGCCCGGCGCACACCCGCTTATCGGTGGAGCGCAGTTTGCGCCGGCTGGAGACCGAGCAGATCGACCTGCTGCTGGTGCACTCCGACGGCAACGATTTAGCGATTCTGCAACACAGCGGCATCTACGCGACCCTCGCCGAGCTTAAACGCGAAGGTAAAATCGGCGCCTTCGGCCTGTCCGGCAAAACCGTCGAGGGCGGCCTGTTGGCGCTGCAGCAAGGCGACTGCGCCATGGTCACCTACAACCTCAACGAGCAAGGCGAGAAGCCAGTGCTCGACTACGCCGCCGCTCACGGCAAAGCCATCCTGGTGAAAAAAGCCCTGGCCAGCGGTCATGTCTGCCTGGCTGCCGGAGTTGATCCGGTGCGCGCCAGCTTTGAGTTGCTGTTCAGTCACCCAGGCGTGTGCAGCGCCATAGTCGGCACCATCAACCCCGTGCACCTGGCCCATAACGTCGCCACCGCCGCAGCGGTTATTCGCAGTTTTGCGTAGGGCGGACAACGCTTCGCGGTTGTCCCCCCGACAAAGCGCGGTGCAACACGTAACTGGGACATAGCTATTAGCCCATCCACGGCCATTTTCAGGCTGCGGCCGTTGGTCGCAGCGCTGGCCACCTGTCACCTATTGGGTCGCACACTGGCAGCCTGCTAGCCTGTAACTGCTTTCCCGTATGCCGTTGACCGGAGCCGACTATGCCGCAGACCCTCGCCCGCAAGCCCCCAGAGAACTTCAAGACGCTGGCCCTGCATGTCGAAGCCAATGCCCATCAGCTCTGCTATCAGGGCATAGGTCAGCCACTGAACTTCAGCCAGATGCAGGCGCGGCGCAAGCCGCTGGCCATCGCCGACAGCCAGCAATTTACCGTAGAGCTGGCCAATCTCGGTGTCTCGGTACGCCTGACCCTGCACCTGAACGGTCGGGACTACTGGGTGGTGGTGCGCCAGCAGCGCGAAGACCGTGGCGATACTGTGCTCAAGCTGATCTCCGGCTACGTGCCGGCCCACGAACTGCACCTACCACTGCTCACTGCCCTGCAAGAGGTGGCCGAGGAGTGCCTGGTTGAGAGCGATGCCGGCTGGCTCGGCGGGCGCTTTGCCCAGACCTGGCTGGACACCCCCTATGCCGATTGCCTGCACTATATCGATGAGCTGCACTTCGACCTGCAGGCGCAAGTGGGCTCGACCCATCCGGTATTCAGCGCCGAGCTGCCGCTGCTGGAGCGGCCGATGGCCTACGTGCACCTGCCAACCGCCTCCTTGCAACTGATCTACAGCCTGCGCCTGGAGCTACCGAGCCTGGCCCGCGACCTCAGCCTGTTCCATGCCGACGAACAGCTCGAGGGCCATGAGCTGATTACCCGCCTGGAACGCCAATACCCCGATCTCTACCTGATCGCCTTGCGCAACGAGCGCGCCAGCGGCGAGCTCTACACCCTGCAGCAAGGCCAACTGCAACCGGCCAGCAGCGACCAGCTGTGGCTGTCGGAAGGCTTTGCCGAGCGTGATGGCTGGCTGGTGCGCGATGAACGCATCAGCTGGGACGACTGGCTCAAACGCCAACGCGCCTAAGTGCCGATAGACCCGCAGGAGCGGGCTTGCCTGCGATGCTTTTGTATGGCTCTGTACCAGTTACGTGTTGAACGCAAAACGTAGGGTGGGCTTTAGCCCACCAAGGCCCTTGTCCAGCGCTGGTGGGCTAAAGCCCACCCTACAAAACTGGGCCTGCAATACATAACTGGGACATAGCTTTTTGTATTGCCCGCATCGTGAGCAAGACAGTTGCTCCTACAAAGAGCTACAGCCCTGCGCAACAGGAACAACGCCACATAGCCTGCGCTACTTCAACTCGCTGGAACTCTTACCCAGCAAACGCCGCGCGACTATCAACAACTGGATCTGCTGGGTGCCCTCGAAAATATCGAGAATCTTCGAGTCCCGCGCCCACTTTTCCAGCAGTTCGTCTTCGCCGTAGCCCAGGGCGCCGGCCAGCTCGACGCATTTAAGGGTCATCTGATTGGCCAGCCGCCCGGCCTTGGCCTTGGCAATCGAGGCCTCCTTGGAGTTGGGCAGTTTGTTGTCGGCCATCCATGCCGCCTTCATGGTCAGCAGGCGCGCCGCCTCCCATTCGGCTTCCAGGCGATACAGAGTCGCTTCGGCATGGGTGACAGAAAACAGCGGCTTGGCATAATCCAACTTGCAGTGCTTTTTCAGCAGCTCGCGGGTGCGATCCAGCGCCGCCTTGGCCACCCCTATGGCCATGCCGGCGACCAGCGGCCGGGTGTTGTCGAAGGTTTCCATCACCCCGGCAAAACCCTTTTGCACGTCGATTTCCGGGTTGCCCAGCAGGTTGGCGGCCGGCACCCGGCAATCGACAAAGCTGATCGCGGCGGTGTCGGAGGCCTTGATGCCGAGCTTCTTCTCCAGCCGGGCAATGCTCATGCCCGGCGTGCCCTGTTCGACCACGAAGGACTTGATCGCCGCACGGCCCAGGGCTTTATCCAGGGTGGCCCAGACCACCACCGAATCAGCGCGCTCACCCGAGGTGACGAAAATCTTCTCGCCATTCAGCACGTAGTGATCGCCATCCTTGATCGCCGTGGTGCGGATCGCCGCCGAGTCCGAGCCGCAGCCCGGCTCGGTAATCGCCATCGCCGACCAGCTGCCAGCGAAGCGCTGCAACTGCTCATCATTGGCCACTGCGGCAATCGCCGCATTGCCCAGGCCTTGGCGTGGCATGGCCAGCAGCAGGCCGACATCGCCCCAGCACAGCTCCATCACCCCCAGCAGCGCCGACAGATTGCCGCCATTCTTATTGCCCGGCGCCAGCTCCAGGGCGGCGCCGCGTTTGCTCGCCGAAGTGGCGCCAATCGCATCCGGGGAGCCGGCGTTCATGCCATCCAGCAAGGCCGCCAGCAAGTCCAGCTCCTGCGGATAGGCATGCTCGGCCTTGTCGTATTTGCGCGAAATCGGCCGAAAATAATGGGCCGCCACCTGATGGGCCTGGGTGACCAAGCCTCGGAATTTCTTCGGGGTTTCTAAGTTCATACGGTGCGCCCCTTAAAGTTGTAGGCCGCCGGCCATGATCGCCACGCCGCGCAGATCGCGGTACCAGCGTTCAACCGGATGTTCTTTGGTGAAGCCGTGACCGCCGAGCAACTGCACGGCGTCGGTGCCGATCTGCATGGCCTTCTCGCCGCACAGCAGGCGGGCCAGATAGGCCTCGCGCTGGAACGGCAAGCCTTGTTCGGCGCGGGCGCAGGCGCGCCAGACCATTAGGCGCATGGCGTCCACCTCGATGGCCAGGTCGGCGACCATAAAGGCCACGCCCTGGCGGTGACTGATCGGCTCGCCGAAGGCCAGGCGCTCGTTGCAATAAGGGATCACGTAATCCAGCGCCGCCTGGGCGGTGCCGACCGCCAACGCGCACCAGGCCAGGGCGGCATGGTCGAGAAAGCTCTGGTAGTTGAAGTGCTCGGCGGCCAGGCGATTCTCCGCCGGCACCTTGACCTTGTTCAGCACCAGCCGCGCGGTGCCGGTCGCCTTCAAGCCCATGGCCGGCTCGGCCCGGCGCTCAATACCGGCACTGTTGGCATCCAGCAGAAACAACGCCGGGCCTTGCTTCGTCTGCGCCGCCACTATCAGCTGGCTGGCTTCCAGGCCGCGCAACACCAGGCACTTCTCGCCGGTCAATAGATAGTGGCCAGCCTTGCGTTTGGCCCGGGTGGTGAGGCGCAGCGGATCAAACATCACCGTCGGTTCACTCACGGCAATCGCCGTCAGCGGCGCGGCTTGTTCGCCGACGAAGGCCGGCAGCCAGCGCGCCTGTTGCTCGGCGCTGGCCCAGCGACGCATGCAGTTGGCCGCCGACAGCGGCACCAGCAAGGCGGCGGCCAGGGACAGGTCGCCCTTGGCCAGCGCCTCGGCAATCAAGGCATTCGTCAGGGTGGTGCGTGCGCCGGCCATGCCACCGTGCTGCTCGCTAACCCCGTAAAAGGTCAGGCCCAGTTCCTGCGCCTGAGCCAGCAAGGCCGCCGGCATGGCAGCCGCCGCGTCGGCGTCATGGGCGGCCGGGCGCAGTACCTCAGCGGCGAAACTGTCGAGCATCTCCACCAGCATCTGCTGCTCGTCGGACAACGACAGATCGAACAACGCATCCGGATCGAGTGGTCGGGGGCTACGACTGCCCTTGGCCGCACGGCTCGCCGCCAACCGAAAGCTGGCCCGACTGCCACGAAAAATGAGTTTTTCGAAAGGTTTGCGCAGCTTCAGCCGATCCGGCCAATCGGCTTGCGCCAAGCGATTCAGCACCGCCAACGCGCGGCCTTGTACGTCAAGTTTCATCGGTAGCGGCTCACTGCAGGATCAAGGTGAGTCGATCATGCACTGAGCTTGCGCCAAGCGACTATGACTGCTTCGACAGCCATAGGCTGCAGCTTAGCCAGTCGCAAAACCCGGCGCAGAAAGCACAAGGCCCCGCGCAGTGACTGCGCGGGGCCTTGCCTGCAGCGGTTTAACGACTCAGCAGGTGGCGGCTGGGAAAATCAAACCACCGTCGCACACCAGGAAGTCGATACGGTCATCGGCCAGCGCCTGCAGCGCCTCTTCCGGGGTGTTGATGATCGGCTCTTCGTGGGCGTTGAAGCTGGTGTTGACCAGGGTCGGCAAGCCAGTGATGCCCTTGAAGGCCGTGAGGATGTCGTAGTACAGCGGGTTAGTCGCCCGCTCAATGACTTGCGGGCGGGCCGTGCCATCGACATGTACCACGGCCGGAATCTTCGCCGCCCACTCGGGCTTGACCTTGGTGGTGATGGTCATAAAGCGGCAGGCATAGCGATTGCGCTCATCGACCTCGTACACCTGCGAGGCGTCCACATCCAGCACGAAGGGGGCAAAGGGCATGAACTCGGTGCGCTGCAAACGCTTGTTGATGCTGTAGTTGACTTCACGTTGCGCCGGGCTGGCCAGAATGGTCCGGCCGCCGAGGGCGCGCGGGCCCATTTCCATGGCGCCGTAGAAGATCGCGCCGACCGAATTATCCGCCAGCAATTGCGCAGTTTTCTCGACATGATCGGGGCAACGCTCAACCCGAAAACCCAGGCGCTCGCCGGTGCTGAGCAGGTCTTCGCCGCTGTAGGACCAGCCGTAATGCAGGTGGGTCAGGCGATCGCGGGTCAACTTGGCCAAGCCTTGGCTGGCAATCCAGTAGTCGACGCAAGCGCCAACCGGCAAGCCTTCGTCGCCCATGGCCGGGAAGATAAACACCTCCTCAATGCCCGGCAGCTCCGCCACCAGCTGGTTCAGCCGCACATTGGAGAACACCCCGCCGCTCATGGCGATGTGCTTGGCCGGGTGTTTTTTCAGCAAGGCGTGCAGCCAGTTGACTATCACCTGCTCGGTGGCCACCTGGATCGAAGCGGCGATGTCTTCGTGCGACAGGCCTTTGAACAGTTGTTCGAGAGCGCCGTGCAATGCCAGGTTATCGGCCAGCTCAGTATGGATATGGCCATTGGCATCGACCGGGAACAGCGCGACTATCTGCGCCGCCACAACCGGCTGGCCGAAGGCGGCCAATCCGGTCAGTTTGCCTTCATGGCGATTGGGCTTGAAGCCGCACGCCGAGGTGGCATAGGCATAGGCCAGGCCGATCGAGGCACCGGAGTTCTGCGGCTGATCGAGCAGGGTTTCTTCGCCGCCCCAGAGCGGCTCCAGCTGTTGATTGGCATAGCGATAGGCCGAGTACTGTGCCGCATCACCGCCGCCATCGCAGCTGACCAGCAGGAAGTCATCGGTCCAGTCGCAGTAACGCAACGACGACAGCACATGGGCGCGGTGGTGGTTGCTGAAATGCAGCGCCACATCGGCGCGCAGGCCCATGTGGCTGCGCAGCTTGGCAAAGTCCAGGAAGGCCGCCGGATTGAGGTTCTGCTGCTTGATCATCAGGCTGGCCAGGGAGCGCTCGCGCTGCTGGCCGAGCACTTTACGGCGCACATCTTTGAGCGGTAGCGCCGAAGTCTTGAAGCACGCGACCGGAAACTTCATCCGGGTAAAGGCCACCGCATCGACGTGCTGACGCCCGATGCCGGCGATCCGCAGCACCTCATCAACCGATTGCAGATTGAAAAATCCGCCATCGTTCTTGACCCGGTTCAGCCGCTCTTCCTTGCAAAACGCCACCAATGTGTCGTCGGTAAACAGGCAAGCGCCTGCATCGTGGCCGGTGTGAATGCCCAAGATATACATACGCTACTTCTTCCTTGATTACAGAGTCGGCTGCGGCCGTCTTAATCGATGTTGGTTTAGGTTATGGGTCGTAGGGTGGGCAACCGCGAAGCGTTGCCCACCTTGGATATTCCAGCCTACGAACCTTCGCGAATTTTTTCGACAATGGCGGTGGTCGAGCTGTTTGCCACCAGCCCCAGCACCCGCACTTCGCCACCATAGGCGCGCACTATATCGCCACCGACTACGCCGTCGATGCCGTAGTCGCCGCCCTTGACCAGCACGTCGGGTTTGACCGCGCGCAACAGGTTTTCCGGGGTGTCTTCGCTGAAGCTGACCACCCAATCGACCGCCCCCAAACCGGCCAGCACGGCCATGCGCCGATCCACCGAGTTGATCGGCCGACCCGGGCCTTTCAGGCGGCTGACCGAGGCGTCGTCATTGACCGCCAGTACCAGCCGGTCGCCTTGGGCGCGGGCCTGTTCCAGGTAGCTAACGTGGCCGGCATGCAGAATGTCGAAGCAGCCATTGGTGAAGACGATTTTCTCGCCGTGGGCGCGGGCATCGCCGATGCTGCACAGCAACTGTTCCAGGCTCAATACGCCACGCTCGGAGCCCTGCTCGCGCTGCACCGCGCGGCGCAGTTCCGGCGCGCTGATGGCGGCGGTACCGAGTTTACCGACCACTATGCCGGCGGCCAGGTTGGCCAGGGCCACGGCTTGCGGCAGCTCTTCTCCGGCCGCCAGGCTGGCGGCCAGGGTGGAGATCACCGTATCGCCGGCACCGGTCACATCAAAGACTTCGCGGGCGCGGGCCGGCAGATGCAGGGCCGGATGCTCGGGGCGCAACAGGGTCATGCCGTGCTCGCCGCGGGTCACCAGCAAGGCGCCCAGCTCCAGTTCGCGCATCAGCTGCGCTCCCTTGGCGACCAGCTCGGCTTCATCGGCGCAGGCACCGACTATGGATTCAAACTCATGCAGGTTCGGGGTAATCAGGCTGGCGCCACGGTAGATGGAAAAATCCTTACCCTTGGGGTCGGCCAGCACCGGAATGCCGCGGGCACGGGCGGCCTGCACCAACACCTGATGGTTCTGCAGTGCGCCCTTGCCGTAGTCCGACAACACCAGCACCTTGACCCCGGCCAGCAAACTCTCAACGGTCGCGGCGATGGCCGGCGCATCGGTATTGAATGGCTGCTCGAAATCCATCCGCAGCAGTTGCTGATGACGGCTGATGACCCGCAGTTTGACGATGGTCGGCTGGCTAGGGATCTGCTGAAAGTGCGCCGCCACGCCGGCTGCCGCCAAGCTGTTGCTTAGGCTGGTGGCAGCCTCGTCCACCCCGGTAACCCCGATCAACAAGGCCGGCGCGCCGAGGGCGGCGATGTTCAGCGCGACGTTGGCAGCGCCACCGGGCCGGTCCTCGATCTGCTCAACCTTGACCACCGGCACCGGCGCCTCCGGCGAGATCCGCGAGGTGCCGCCATGCCAGTAGCGGTCGAGCATGACATCACCGACCACCAACACAGCAGCCTGATCGAAACGGGGCATGGACAACTTCATGGAAACTCCAGCTTTGGACAAGCAGCGTGGGACACGTGTGGCGCGGCAAAAACGGCGCGAATCATAACATGGGTGAGCAAATTGGGCGTCGTGGGGCGGACAACCGCGCAGCCTTTGCCTGCGGCTGGCGGAGGGCGCTTTGACCACCGTTCTGACACTCATGGGTATCTCCACGGCGGCCAACGCTTCGCGGTTGACCGCCCTACAAATGCCGGACCCAGAACAGCTCATGGCGACGCACCGCCTTGCGCATAAACTCGTTGTCGCCGGTCGCCGGCCAACGGCGCCCCAGCAGCAACCACTGGATCAGCCGGCGCAGACGTTTTTTAAAGGGCAGCGAGCCTTGCAAATCGTGCTGCATCTGCAGCGCCATGGCCTTATCCAGCTGTTGTTCGGCACTCAGGCTCGGGCTCCACAGGCCGTCGGCCGGCAAAGCGCTCAACGCCGGCGGCAGCGCAATGCCATTGCCCGCCGGGCCCATGGGCCAACGGTCGTTGTCGTGCAGATGATTGGCATACAGCAGCAGGGTCTGCGGCTGCCAAGTGCTGGCCTGGATGGCGCCGAGCAGTGCCCGAGTGGCGGCGACATGATCGCTGTGCGGGTCTAATTCGGGGTGTGGAGTGACCACCACCTCCGGGCGAAAATGCTCCAGTAACGCCAGCAGATCGGCGTGCAAATTAGCGCCGCTCGGCCGGCCATCCACATCACCCGGTAAAGGCAGCTGGTTGCGCCGGCGGACGCTGCGAATGTCGCTTTCGCCCGACTCGCGCGAGGCAAAGGCCTGCTCCGGCTGCTCGAGCATGGCCGGCAACTGCAGGCAGTAGTAACCCAGCTGCACGCACTGGCTTTGTGGCACGCCGCCCCAGAGCGGAATGGCCAGACTGTCCCAGCTGCGCAAGCGACCTTTCAAGCGCGCCGCCTGGGCTTGATTCAACCCAAGCAGCTGATAGTTCTCGGCCTCAATCTCGCCCTGCGTCAGGGTGACTATGCTAACGGCGGCCGCCTGACTGTAGAGGCCGAAGGCGGCCAGCTCGGCATCGTCGGCGTGCGGGGCGATCACCAGCAGGCGCTGTTGGCGGTAGTCCGGCTGACTAAAAGCATGCAGGGTGGCGCTCAAAGGCAGCCGACAAAAACGCCCGCTCAAGGCTAATTGGCCGGCTTTCAGCGCCGCCAGTTGACCGGACAGATTCAGGTAACGCTGGCCGCACACACCGCGCTCGAAGTCCTGCCGATCCGCGCCAATCTGAACATAGGGGTCGAACCAGCGACCGAGCCAGCTGCTGCGCAGTTCAAGTTGCAGAATCAGGGTATCGGGCTCGCCAAGCTCAGCTTGCAACTGCAGCTGACCGTCCGACAACCGCACCGGCAAAGCTGGCGTGCCGTCCGGGAAGGCGTA
The DNA here is from genome assembly GCA_001830395.1 of Pseudomonadales bacterium RIFCSPLOWO2_12_59_9. Classification (GTDB taxonomy): domain Bacteria; phylum Pseudomonadota; class Gammaproteobacteria; order Pseudomonadales; family Pseudomonadaceae; genus Aquipseudomonas. The sequence continues at coordinate 12,925 of MHZN01000022.1, forward strand.
CTGGTAATCATCGCCAGGGGCATAGAACAGATGATCGGCAAACCAGGCCTCATGGGCGATCCAGCTCAGCACCAGCAGCAGTGGCAGTAACCACCAAGCAACAAAGATCCCGAGCAGCAGCAACAGGGTTAAACCTATCAGCAGGGCGATACGTTTGTGGCGGCGATGCTGCTTGAGGAGTTGCTGCTTGCGTGCGCTCATGCCGCCTCCGAATCAGACCTGATAGACCGGCAGGCGATTGCACCAGCGGTCTTTGT
>MHZN01000023.1 GCA_001830395.1 Pseudomonadales bacterium RIFCSPLOWO2_12_59_9
CCAACCCGCGGGTGGAAGAGGTGATGCGCGGTGCCGAGGTCTACCGAGAAAACCATTGCAACGTTCTGGTGGCGGTTGGCGGCGGCAGCCCGATGGACTGCGCCAAGGGCATCGGCATAGTGGTCGCCCACGGTCGCAGCATCCTCGAGTTCGAGGGGGTGGATACCCTGCGAGTGCCCAGCCCGCCGCTGATCATGATCCCGACCACCGCCGGCACTTCGGCCGATGTGTCGCAGTTTGTGATCATCTCCAACCAGCAGGAGCGCATGAAGTTCTCCATCGTCAGCAAGGCGGTGGTCCCGGATGTGTCGCTGATCGACCCGGAAACCACCGCCAGCATGGACCCGTTCCTGTCCGCCTGTACCGGTATCGATGCGCTGGTGCATGCCATCGAGGCCTTCGTTTCCACCGGCCACGGCCCGCTCACCGACCCCCACGCCCTGGAGGCGATGCGGCTGATCAATGGCAACCTGGTGCAGATGATCGCCAACCCGCAAGACATCGCCCTGCGCGAGAAGATCATGCTCGGCAGCATGCAGGCCGGGCTGGCATTCTCCAACGCGATCCTCGGCGCGGTGCACGCCATGTCCCACAGCCTGGGCGGCTTTCTCGACCTGCCCCATGGCCTGTGCAACGCGGTGCTGGTCGAGCATGTGGTGGCCTTTAACTACAGCGCCGCGCCGGAGCGCTTCAAGGTGATCGCCGAGACCTTCGGTATCGATTGCCGCGGGCTCAATCACCCGCAGATTCGCCAGCGCTTGGTCGAGCATCTGATCGCCCTCAAGCATGCCGTTGGTTTCCATGAAACCCTTGGCCTGCATGGCGTGGGGAGCTCCGATATTCCGTTCCTGTCGCAGCATGCCATGGACGATCCGTGCATCCTCACCAACCCCCGTGAGTCGAACCAGCGTGATGTCGAGGTCGTCTATGGCGAGGCCCTCTGACGAACAAAAAAAGGCCTTGGCGGGTCTGCTCGGCCTTGGCAGTAATTCGGCGCGCAAAAGCCATTACCCGGAGTTGCTGAGCCGCCTGGAGGAGCTGGAGGCCGAGCGTAATCGCTATAAGTGGCTGTTCGAACATGCGGTGCACGGGATCTTCCAGGCCAGCCTGCATGAAGGCCTGCGCGCCGCCAATCCAGCGCTGGCGCGGATGCTCGGTTATGCCAATCCGCAGGAAGTGCTCTGGTCGCTGACCGACATGGCCAGCCATCTGTTTATCGATGGCGAAGCCGAACTGCTGCATATTCGTGAGTTGCTGCGCGAGGGGCAGGGGCTGTTTGGCTATATCACCCGACTGCGGCGCAAAGATGGCAGTGCTATCGATGTGCTGATGAACCTGCTGCTCAAACCCGATGAGGAGGGCTTGGTCGAAGGCTTCGTGGCCGACATCACCGAACGCATTCAGGCTCAGCAACATTTGCAGGCGCTTAATGAGGAACTGGAGCAGCGGGTCGTCAGCCGCACCGAGCAATTGCAAATCCTCAATCAGCAGCTGCGCGAAGCCCGTGATGTGGCGCAAGCGGCCAACCTCAGCAAGGACAAATACCTGGCGGCGGCCAGCCATGACCTGCTGCAACCGCTAAATGCCGCCCGGCTGTTGATTTCGACCCTGCGCGAACGCCGCTTGCCGGCTGCCGAGCAGCGTCTGGTTGAACGTACCCATCAGGCCTTGGAGGGCGCGGAGGATTTGCTTACCGACTTGCTGGATATCTCCAAGTTGGACCAGGCCGCAGTGAAGCCGGATATCGACACTTACCGCCTCGATGAACTCTTTGCACCGCTGGCTTCGGAGTTTCAAACCGTGGCCGAAGCTGCCGGGCTGAGCCTGCGCGTGCGCACTCCCGATTATGCAATCAGTACCGATCTGCGTCTGTTGACGCGGATTTTGCGCAACTTTCTCAGCAACGCCTGCCGTTATACGAGCCAGGGCGGTGTACTGCTGGGGGCGCGCCGGCGTGGTGAGCGGTTGTGCTTGGAGGTCTGGGACAGCGGCCGGGGGATTGCCGCTGATCAGTTGTCGTCGATCTTCCTCGAATTTAATCAACTGGACGTTGGTCGCGCGGCAGATCGCAAGGGCGTCGGCTTGGGCCTGGCAATAGTCGACCGAATCGCCACCATCCTTGGCTGTGCGGTTCAGGTGCGCTCGCAACCGGGGCGCGGTTCGGTGTTCAGCATCGAAGTGCCGCTGTCGCGGCAGGCGCCAAGCGTTAGCCTGTCCGCGGCGCCGCACCAGACGGTGGTTGGCAATCCGTTGCCAGGACGGCGCCTGCTGGTGCTCGATAATGAGCTGAGCATCCTCGAGAGCATGGCGGCGCTGCTCGGCCAGTGGGGCTGTGAAGTGCTCACGGCAACCGATCAAACGGCCGCATTAAGCGTGTTGCAGGGGCGGGCGCCGGAACTGATCTTGGCGGATTTTCACCTCGATCACGGTGTCACTGGTTGTCAGGTAGTGCAGCATTTGCGTGAGCATTTCGGCCAGCCAATACCGGCGGTGATGATTACCGCCGACCACAGCAACCTTTGTCGTCTGCAGTTGCAGGCACTCGGCGCGCCGCTGCTGAATAAGCCGGTAAAACCCGGCAAGCTGCGGGCGGTGCTCAGCCAATTACTGCGCAGTCTTTAGGCCAGTGCGTATGTCGCTATTTTAGGTTTGCGGCCTGGAGCGGCTGAGGGCGCGGCGCGGGGTTAATCCTGTTGCCGGGCATCGCGCTGGAGTTGAAAGACGAAGCGTTCGATCTGGCGTTGCGCCAAACCTTCTAGGCGGAAAAATCGCAGTCCGGCAAAGGTGACGTCGAGTTTGTCTTGATAGCTCAGGTAGCGCAGTTCCGCAGCGGTGGTAAGCGAACCAAAGGGTAGCTGCAGGGCAAGCTGTTCGTAGACTTGGCCTGGTTGCAGGCGGTTATTCAAGTTGCCTTGAAAACGCAGTTTGCAGCCGGTGGCGGACATGTCCAGTAGCTGGCCTTTAATGCCTTTGTTTAGTTTGCTGCCAGCCAGCTCGATGCCAATCGATGGGCCTTGTTTAAGCTGGGCCCGAAAAGCGTTACGGCGCTGGTGATAAATCACTTCGGTGGGCAATGCGCTCCAATAGCAGCGGGCACCTTCTAACTCGCCGATTTGAACTTTTTGTTCGCACTTCCAGGCAATGCGCACGCCTTCATGGAAGCCTTCGACATTGAAGCTTTCGCCGTTCTGGATGAAGCGCTCGCCATCGTTTGGCACCAGTTCATCGAGTGCCAGCAGCCCGCGTTCGCGATTGACTTCGACAAGGTAGCTTTGGAAGTGTTGGCTGCGCTCAGGGAAGCTGATCACTAACGGGTCATGGCTCTGCTGCAATTGGCGCAGGTTGGCGAACACCTCTACTGGGGTCTTTAGCGTCTTGGGTGGCTGCTCGCCAGTGCTTTCGGTGAAGGGGGTTGACACGATCCGGAACACTCCAGGCACAAAATAATCGGCACTAGCATACTGGCATTGAGCCGGTATGTCCTTGTGCCTGTTGTTCTTAGGCCTGACTGAGCGGGCGCTGTTGGGCGATTCTAGCGGTACTGCCGCGGCTGTCATAGAGGCTTGGGGTTTCGTTGCCGCGCAGAATACCGAGGACACTGCCAACGGTGGATTGATTGGCGCGAATGAGTCGGCCATTGCGCAAGTTGGCGGCTTGGCATTGTTCGAGCAATGTGCCGAGTTCAGCGCTACGCGCGAGCAGGTCAGCACCGAGGGTGGACTGTGCTGCAAACTGCTGCAGGCCCGCCAGGTCAGCCGTTAATTGCAAGCTGGTCAGCCGCTGGCTGCGTTGGCGGCCATGTTGATCGAGTTGACTAAGCAGTGGCAGTTTGGCGCTGAGGATTTGATCGAGGCGCGCTAAGTCGCGCTCACCCAGGGCCGCAAACTCAGCCTGAATAAGTTCAAGTAGCTGCTGAGCTATGCCGATATCGCCATGCAGCTGCTGTAGGAATTCGGTGTCGTGCATGTTGGGCTCTGGGGTTTTGGGCGTCCAATGGCCCCAGCGCAGCCCTTAGACTAGCGCTGGGATTCGAAATCGAGCAGTTTGCTGGCGACGCGCTGGCTGTCGACTTGATAGCTGCCGTCGCTAATGGCCTGTTTTAGCCGGGCGACTTGCTCTTTGTTTACGGCTGGCAGGTCGCGCAGTTTGTCGGTGACTTTTTTCAGGTGTTGAGCTTCGCTGCTCAATTGCACCGATTCGCCACTTTTAGCGCTGCTCGGCTGGGCCGTAGGTGTTGCCACCGGGCTGGTTTTGCCGGCACTCAACGCATCACTCGCAGTGCTCGACTGAGTAGTGCCAGCGCGACCGCTGCCGCTAGGGCCGCTGGCGTTGTTGGGGCGGTTGAAATCGATAACCATGATGCAAAACCTCGAACAGTGTTTGGACGCTTGTCTAGTTTTTCGGCGGTGTTAGAGAAAACTTTAGGAAAAAATTAGTAATCGCTTAGCTAGTGTAGGAAATCGTTGGCTGCTTGCGCCACAAGATTCATCTTTACATGGGGGCTTCCACTTGGCCTGGTCCGGTTACCCGGACTTTGATTGAGCGTCCTGAACCTTGGTTGCGCACCCGTATTTGCTGGCCCAGGGCTCCGTCGGTAAGCGCCTCGCCGGTCATGCGCACGCTAATGCCGCCGCTGTGTGCGGTTATGACGACATGATCGCCTTTGCGGACCACTTCGGCCTGCTGCAGGTAAACGGGCGCCAGCACCTGATCAGGCAGCAGTTGCCGCGTCAGTTTTTTGTCGACCGCCTGCTCAATGCTGGTCAGGTAACCTTGGTTAAGCAGGCCGACGTCGCGCTCAACCAGTTTTAGATCTGTCTCGCTAAGCACGCTTGCACGCTTGAGAGGTCTGCTGGCGATTAATACATCGCGATAAATATGCACCTGAGCCGGGACAAAAATGGTCCAGGGACTTGCGCCTTCGCAGCGGACCTTGATGGTGACTCGTCCTACCGGTTGCGCTGGGCTTTCCAGTGTGGCGTTTAGGGCTTTGTCACAGGCCGGCAGGCGCAAGCGTGGGTCCAGTTGATGGATTTCAATTTCGTGTCGCGCTTGGATTTCGCTACGTTGCAAATAGGCGCTAACGGCTTGCTCAAGAAACTCTTGGCTGGTGCCGATAAGTTGTTCAGGCAGCGTTGCCTCTGCCGCCGTGCTGCCCGGCGGATAAGCCGCGGCGAATAATGCAGGCAAAGCAATAGAGAACTGGCAAACTGCCAGTAGACGTCGGAATAATGTCGTTTTGGTTTTCATCACAATTGAAAAGCAAGGCCCGTGCCGCCTGCTACTCTAGGTGGTGCGTCCGCAGACTTAAATATAAGGAGTCAGGGCATGGCCGGTGTAATGGACTCGGTTAACCAGCGTACACAGCTGGTGGGGCAGAACCGTCTTGAGTTGCTGTTGTTTCGCCTTGAAGGCAATCAGCTGTATGGAATAAACGTGTTCAAGGTGAAGGAGGTGCTGCAGTGCCCCAAACTCACCATCATGCCTAAATCCAGCCGCGTGGTCCGCGGGGTGGCAAGCTTGCGTGGCGGCACTATCCCGATCCTTGATTTGGCCATAGCCACGGGTGGGACGGGGCTGGAAGATCTTAAAAGCAGCTTCGTGATCATTACTGAATACAACACCAAGGTTCAGGGGTTTCTGGTGCGTTCGGTTGAGCGAATCGTCAACATGAACTGGGAGGAGATCCATCCGCCACCCAAGGGTACCGGGCGCGATCATTACCTGACGGCAGTGACCCGGGTTGATAATCAGTTGGTTGAAATCATCGATGTGGAGAAAATTCTCGCCGAGGTAGCGCCGACTTCTGAGGTGATCTCTGACGGGGTGGTGGATGTCGCGACTCAGGCAAAAGCGGTGACCAAACGTGTGCTGATTTGCGATGACTCATCGGTGGCACGCAAGCAGGTTATTCGTTGCCTTGAAACCATTGGGGTTGAGGTGGTGGCGCTCAATGATGGGCGTGCGGCTTACGATTACCTGCGCAGCATGGTCGCCGAAGGCAAGCAGCCCGAGCGTGAGCTGTTGATGCTGATTTCTGATATTGAAATGCCGGAAATGGACGGTTACACCCTGACCGCTGAAATTCGTGCTGATCCACGTATGCAGAAGTTGCATATCATCCTGCATACTTCACTGTCTGGGGTATTCAATCAGGCGATGGTGAAAAAGGTTGGGGCCGATGATTTTCTGGCCAAGTTTCGACCTGACGAGTTGGCGGCGCGCGTGGTCGCGCGGATCAATGCGGCAGATGGGGACTGAGGGCGCAGCTCTCAGTAATACATATGAGCGGTGAGGCGTCCTTAGTGACTTCAGGTAATCTGGATTTCGAGCAGTTCCGTGTCTTCCTGGAAAAAGCCTGTGGCATTTTGCTGGGCAGCAACAAGCTCTACCTGGTGTCTAGTCGGCTCAATAAACTGATGGAACAGCAGGGCATCAAGACCTTGGGTGAGCTGGTGCAGCGCATGCAAACCCAACCGCGCAGTGGTCTGCGTGAGCAGGTGGTAGACGCCATGACCACCAACGAGACTCTGTGGTTTCGCGATACCTACCCCTTTGAAGTGTTAAAAAACCGTGTAATGCCTGAGTTGCTTAAAGCCAACTCCGGACAGCGCTTGCGTATCTGGTCGGCGGCTTGCTCGTCCGGACAAGAACCTTATTCACTGTCGATGAGCGCTGAAGAATTTGAGCGCAGTAATCTGGGGCAGCTCAAGGCAGGCATGCAAATTGTTGCCACTGACCTGTCCGGCTCAATGCTGACCGCCTGTAAATCGGGTGAGTACGACAGCCTGGCAATGGGCCGCGGCTTGTCACCGGAGCGCTTGCAGAAATACTTCGATCCCAAAGGTCCGGGTCGTTGGGCGATCAAGCCGGCGATCAAGGCTCGGGTTGAGTTTCGGGCGCTTAACTTACTCGACAGTTACGCAAGCCTTGGCAAGTTTGACGTGGTGTTTTGCCGCAACGTGTTGATTTACTTCTCGGCGGAAGTGAAGAAGGACATCCTGTTACGCATTCATGGCACGCTAAAACCCGGTGGTTACCTGTTCCTGGGGGCCTCGGAGGCGCTCAATGGCTTGCCGGATCATTATCAAATGGTTCAGTGCAGCCCTGGGATTATCTATAAAGCCAAGTAAACCGATTGGATTGCACAAAAATGAAGGCCTCGGCCTTCATTTTTTTTGCCGCCAGTAAACCTCCAGCGCTTTGCCGCTTAGGTGGCGGCAAGCGGAAAAGCTTTGCCGCTTGCCTTCGTTAAAAGTCCTTGTGTTTTTATAAGTCATTGAAAAATAACGATTATATTTTATGGCATAAGCTTTGCTTTGTGTTGCTTAGGCACATTCAGACAGGGTCTTAAGACCATGAGTATTAGCTTCGCTTCCGCGCTCGGCATTCACGACAAGGCCCTTAGCTTTCGCGCTCAGCGGGCTGAGGTGCTGGCTAACAATATGGCCAATGCCGATACGCCGAACTTCAAGGCGCGCGATCTGGATTTTGCCGCGGTGCTTGCCGAGCAGAGCAGCAAAGCCCAGGGCGGACAGTTTCAGCTCAATCGCAACAATAGCCGGCACATCGAAGCCGATGGTTTTCCGGTGGGCGATTCAAGCCTGCTGTATCGCACCCCGGCGGCGCCATCGCTGGACCAGAACACCGTCGACTTACAGTTGGAGCAGGCGAGCTATGCGGAAAACTCGGTGCAGTTTCAGGCCAGTTTTACCCTGCTCAATAGCAAGTTCAAAGGTCTGATCGGCGCGATACGCGGCGAATAACGGAGAGCTTAGTCATGTCACTAGCCAGTGTATTTAATATCGCCGGGACCGGCATGAGTGCCCAGAGCACTCGGCTCAACACCATCTCCAGCAATATCGCCAACGCCGAGACTGTGTCCTCGAGCGTGGACAAGACCTACCGCGCTCGTCATCCAGTATTTGCCACGATGTTTCAAAATGCCCAGCAGGGCAGTGATTCGTTGTTTGCCGATCAGGATCAATCTGGCAGCGGTGTGCAGGTGCTGGGCGTGATTGAAGATCAAAGCAGCCTGACACCGCGCTATGAGCCTAATCACCCGGCCGCCGATGCCAATGGTTATGTCTATTACCCCAACGTCAACGTGGTGGAGGAGATGGCCGACATGATTTCCGCCAGTCGGGCCTTTCAGACCAACGTTGAAATGATGAATACCGCCAAGCAGATGATGCAGCGTGTGCTGACCCTGGGCCAGTAAACCGCGAATGAGGGATGACCATGAGCATCGATAGCACTAATGCCACAGGTACGGTTCTTGACCAGTATCAGCTCAAGAGCGCGGCTCCAGCGAGTAAGGAGTTGGGCAAAAATGAGTTCCTTAACCTGCTGGTGGCTCAGTTGAATAACCAGGACCCACTGTCGCCACAAGAGAACGGTGCCTTTATCGCCCAGCTGGCGCAGTTCAGTCAGGTGGAGGGGATCGGCAAGCTGAACACCAGCATGGAGTCGCTGGTCTCTGGTTATCAGTCTTCGCAGGCTCTGCAGGCCTCATCTATGGTTGGGCGCAAGGTGATTGTGCCGACCGACAGGGCGGTGGTGGATACCAAAGAAACCTTCAAGGCGAGCCTGACGCTGCCCGTCAGCAGCAGCAACGTCTATGTCAACGTCTATGACAACACCGGCGCCTCGGTCAGCCGGGTCAATCTGGGTGCCCAGGCGGCCGGCAATGTCAGCTTTATGTGGGACGGCAAAGATGCCAGCGGCAATTTGTTGCCGCCCGGCGCTTACAAGTTTGAAGCGCAAGCCAGTTACGGTTCGGAGACCAAAGGGCTTAGCACCATGCTGCCGGCTAACGTCGACAGCGTCACCCTGGGGCAGAACGGCGGTGAGTTGATGCTCAATCTCGCGGGTCTTGGCAGCATTGGGCTGTCAAAAGTTCAGGTCATCGGTCAGTAAGCTAGCCGTTATCAGTGCCGGCGCTACCGGCCAAGGAGTCATCTCATGTCATTTAACGTCGGTCTTAGTGGTCTGCGGGCGGCAACCAGTGACTTGAACGTCACCGGCAATAACATCGCCAACGCCGGTACCGTTGGGTTTAAGCAGTCGCGTGCCGAGTTTGCCGATGTGTATGCGGCCTCAACTGTGGGTGGTGGTTCAAATCCGATTGGCAGTGGTGTATTGCTGGCGAATGTGTCGCAGTTGTTTAAGCAAGGCAACGTCAACAATACCCAGAATGGTCTGGATCTGGCGATCAATGGCAATGGCTTTTTCGTCACCAGTAACAATGGCGACGTTGGCTATACTCGCGCCGGGTACTTCGGCACGGACAAAGAAGGTTTTGTCGTCAATAACTTCGGTTACAAGCTGCAAGGCTATGCGGTGGATGCCAATGGCAACTTGCAAAACGGTGTAGTGACTGATGTGCAAATCCAGACTGCCAGTCAGGCGCCGAAAGCCACTACTCAGTTAGATCAGACTTTTAATCTAAATTCGACCAATCAGATTCCGACTACTACACCCTTCAATGCGACAGACCCGACCAGTTACAATTCGGCGACCTCGACCAATATCTATGATTCGCAGGGTAACTCCCATGTGATGACTCAGTTCTTTGTGAAGACCGGGTCGAATGCTTGGGACATGAAAGTTCTGATTGATGGGCGTAATCCTGCCGCCCCGGCAACTAATATTGTGGCGGGGGTGGACCAGGGGGCGTTGCCTTTCACTGCTTCGATGGTATTCAGTGCTTCTGGGCAGTTGCTGTCGACTACGCCGGGCGACTTTACTGCCACTGTTCCTGCGAAAGTTGGCGCTATGAATCTAAGCAGTTGGGTTCCAGCATCACCGAGCTCGGCAATTCCTCCGATCTGGAGTTCGAATGGTACGACGCCACCATTCGTCCCCATTGAAATTGATCTGAGTCCCTCGACTCAATTTGCCAGCACCTTCGCAGTCAGCAGTGTTAGTCAGGATGGTTACACTACGGGCCAGTTGGCCGGGCTTGAAGTGGATGACACTGGAATCATCTTTGCCCGCTACACCAATGGCCAGTCCAAGACTCAGGGCCAGGTCGTGCTGGCCAACTTTGCCAACCAGCAGGGGCTGACGCCGGTGGGCAAGCCCGCCTGGATTCAGTCGTTTGAATCCGGCGAGCCGGTGGTGGGTACACCGCGAAGCGGTACCTT
>MHZN01000024.1 GCA_001830395.1 Pseudomonadales bacterium RIFCSPLOWO2_12_59_9
AACACTGTGCCCACGCCCCAGGCGTGTTCGTCGTCGCCGATCAGGTAACGGCTTTCGTCGGCCGACAGGGTGGTTTTGCCGGTGCCCGACAGACCGAAGAACAAGGTGGTGTCGCCGTCTTCGCCAACGTTGGCGGCGCAGTGCATCGGCAGCACGTCAACATCCGGCAGCAGGAAGTTCTGCACCGAGAACATGGCTTTCTTCATTTCGCCGGCGTATTGCATGCCCGCCAACAACACTTTCTTGGCAGCGAAGTTGATGATCACGCAACCGTCGGAGTTGGTGCCGTCACGCTCAGGCACGCACTCGAAGAACGGCGCGTTGATGATCTGCCACTCGCGCTTGCTGCTGGGGTTGAACTGCTCAGGATTGATGAACAGGCAACGGCCGAACAGGTTGTGCCAAGCGGTTTCGGTGGTCATTTTGATCGCCAGGTAGTGCTCTGGGTGAGCACCGACATGGACGTGGGAAACGAACGACTCGCGGCCAGCGACGTAGGCTTCTACGCGCTCCCACAGGGCATCGAACTTGTCGGCCGGGAACGGCCGGTTGATGCTGCCCCAGGCGATAGCGGCCTGGGTGGTGGACTCTTCAACGATGAAGCGGTCTGCTGGGGAACGACCGGTACGGTGACCGGTTTTCACTACCAGCGAACCGTTGGCGGCCAGTTCACCCTCGCCACGCCGAATCGCTTCTTCGATCAGTTGCGCGGCACTAATGTCGGTGTACACGGCGGTATTGGCTTGAGTCATGCGGGTCCCCGTCGGCCAGTGGCCGAGTCCTCCAGTCGTGATGTAGTGCCTAGAACTGACCACTACAACGGAAAAATTTGTCGGCAATTATGCCAGAAATCGCGAATGTGAGCGAAATACACTCAGAACCCGCGCCAATCCTGGGCCCTTAGGGCCGCAGAAGAACAAACTGTACAGGCCTAAAACGTTAAGTAAGTGTTGCTTAGTGCCGGGTTTCGGCGGCCCCTTCACTGCCGCCTCCAGCGAACAATTGGGCAACGTCGGCGGCGTCAAACGAGTAGCACTGATTGCAAAATTGGCAGTCGATGACGATAGCACCAGCGTGCTCAGTCAAGAGTTTCTCGGCATCGGCCTGCCCTAAGCTGACCAGCGCATTGGCCGAACGTTCCCGCGAGCAACTGCAACGAAAGCTAAACGGGCTGGGTTCAAACAACCGTACCGGATCCTGATGATAGAGCCGGTGCAGCAAGGTTTCGTTGTCCAGCGCGAGCAGTTCTTCGGTGCTGAGGGTGCTGGCCAGGGTCACCAGGTGCTCCCAGTTATGGGCCCGATCGTCGCTGTCGGGCAGCCGATCGGCCGGTAATTGCTGCAGCATAAAACCGCGGGCGCGGCGGCCATCGGCCTGCAACCGGAAACGCGTCGACAGCTGCTCGGAGGTTTCGAAATAGGCAGACAAACAGGCGGCCAGATCCACCCCATCGAGAGCCACTATGCCTTGATAACGCTGGCCACCAGTTGGATCAACGGTGATCGCCAGCATGCCTTCGGGCATCAAATCATGCAGGCCGGCGTCGGGGCTGATCTGCTCGGCGTGATAACGGGCAATGCCGCGCAACTCACGGTTGCTCGAACACTCGACCATCAGCAGCGGCACCGCGCCAGTGGAGCGTGCTTGCAGAATCAGCAGGCCATCAAATTTGAGAGTGCCGACCAACAGAGCGGCAGCGGCCAGCACCTCGCCCAACAACTGGGCGACGGCCGGCGGGTAGGGGTGTTTGGCCAAGACATGCTGATAACTGGCGTCAAGGGCGACCAGTTCGCCACGCACATCGCACTCATCAAACAGAAATCGCTGGGAAAAATCAGACATGCCAGTTTCGCTATGTTCGGCTCGGGCCGGCGATTTTAGGCGCAAACCGCCGGGCCACCAAGCGCCGGTTATCTATCGGGGTGGCTGACGAAATCTATCAGGCCGAGCCAACGGCACGCACCAGACCGCTATTGCTCCTGGGCATCGCGAAAACCATGGATCTGCCGGCGCTGTTTCTTGGTGGGCCGGCCTTCGGTGGTCATGCCCAAAGCGCCGGCCTTGCGCAGGGCCGCCGCCTGTTCGCGGCGGACGATGCTGTCGGCGGTTTCCGTATACAGCAGCTGCGCTTCGCAGGCCGCCCGACGGGTCGATGACAGGGCGCAGACCACTACCAGACGCTCCTCGAAACCTTGGCGAATCAGCAACTCATCGCCGACCTTCGGCTCCTTGCTGGGCTTGCAGCGCTCGCCGGCGCAATGCACTTTGCCGCCCTCGATGGCCGCCTTGGCCAGGGCGCGGGTCTTGAAAAACCGCGCCGCCCACAGCCATTTATCCAGACGCACGGCCTCACTGGGGTTCGGATTGCTTTTGCCGCTCATGTTGCCTCGCTGTTTTATCTCACCGACTTAAGTGATCGGCTAAATCCTTGGATGCGCTCGGCATAATGCCCGACTAGAATGCCGACAACCTTATCTGAAAAGCCGGCCGTGAAGACTTTCGACCACCTCACCGTGATTGGCCTGCGCGAATGGGTCGCCCTCCCCGACCTCGGCGTTACCGGGCTGCGGGCGAAGATCGACACCGGTGCCAGCACCTCGACCCTGCACGCCTCCGATATCGAAGTGTTCGAGCAGCAGGGTGCCGGCTGGGTACGCTTTAGCGCGCACTTCGGCAGCCAGGCGCAATTGCGCCATCGGCGTTGCGAAGCGCCGCTGGTGACGCTGAAAACCATCAAAAGCTCCAACGGCCAAACCCAGACCCGCTACGTGATCCGCACTCAGCTGAACCTGGGTGACCGCACCTGGCCGGTGGACTTCACCCTGACCTGCCGCAAAGCCATGCGCTATCGCCTGCTGATCGGCGCCAAGGCGCTGATCGACGGACAATTGGTGGTCAATCCGGCCCTTACTTATATTCAAGACAAGCCGACCGCCTCGGCTCCTATTCAGCATAAGCCGGCCCTAACGGCCCCCCTTCAACACGAGCCGGCGCTGCCGGCACTTATTTCTTGCGCTACAGGTGTTAAATGAAAATCGCTGTGCTGTCGCGCAACCCGCGCTTGTATTCCACCCGCCGCCTGGTTGAAGCCGGCCAGCAGCGCGGCCATGAGATGGTGGTGATCGACACCCTGCGCGCCTATATGAACATCGCCAGCCACAAGCCGCAGATTCACTACCGCGGCAAACCGCTGGAAGGCTTCGATGCGGTGATCCCGCGGATCGGCGCCTCGGTGACTTTTTATGGCTGCGCGGTGCTGCGCCAGTTCGAGATGATGGGGGTGTTCCCGCTCAACGAGTCGGTGGCCATCGCCCGCTCACGGGACAAGCTGCGCTCACTGCAACTGCTGTCGCGGCGCGGCATTGGCTTGCCGGTGACCGGTTTTGCCCACTCCCCGGACGACATTCCCGACCTGATCGAGATGGTCAACGGCGCGCCCCTGGTGATTAAAGTGCTGGAAGGCACCCAGGGCATCGGCGTGGTGCTCTGTGAAACCTCGACCGCCGCCGAGTCGGTGATCGAAGCCTTTATGGGCTTGAAGCAGGACATCATGGTCCAGGAATACATCAAAGAAGCCGGCGGCGCCGATATCCGCTGCTTCGTGGTCGGCGATAAGGTGATCGCGGCCATGAAGCGCCAGGCCAAGCCCGGCGAGTTTCGCTCCAATCTGCACCGCGGCGGCACCGCCAGCCTGATCAAGATCACCCCCGAAGAGCGCATGACCGCCATCCGCGCCGCCAAGGTCATGGGCTTGAGCGTCGCCGGGGTGGATATCTTGCGCTCCAACCACGGCCCGCTGGTGATGGAGGTCAACTCCTCGCCGGGCCTGGAAGGCATAGAAACCACCACCAGCAAGGATGTCGCCGGGATCATTATTCAATACATCGAAAAATCCGGCGGCCCCAACCTGACCCGCACCAAGGGCACCGGCTGACGGCGTAAGGTGGGCTTGAGCCCACCAAGAATACGCAGTTCAGCGGCGGTGGGCTGAAGCCTGTTCGCCGCGTGTGGCCTCTTCACTGCGCTCAGGAGTCCACCCTACGTCCCCTGCTGCTGCAACCAGTCGAGAAAGGCCGTTTCTGGCAGTGGCTTGCTAAACAGAAAACCCTGGCCAATGGCGCAGCCGCGCTCACGCAAAAACGCCAGCTGCTCGGGGTTTTCGATGCCTTCGGCGACGCACTCCAGGTCCAGGTTGTGGGCGATCAGCAAGATGGTTTCCACCAGCATGCGGTCGCTGAGGTCGCCTTGCAGGTCGTGAATAAAGCTGCGGTCGACCTTCAACCGGTCCAGCGGCAAGCGCTTGAGATAGGTCAGCGATGAGTAGCCGGTGCCGAAGTCATCGATGGCAAACCGCACGCCCAAGTCCTTCAAACCCTGCATGGCCTGGATGCATTGTTCGACGTCCTCGACCAACACACTCTCGGTGATTTCCAGCTCCAGCGCGCTGGCCGCCAAGCCGTGACATTGCAGGCAGGCGCTGACCTGGGCCACCACATCGGCCTGACGTAATTGCCGCGGGCTGAGATTGACCGCCAGCACCAGCTCCGGCCATTGTGGCTGCCAGCGCGCCAACGCCGCGCAGGCCTGCTCGAGCACCCAGTCGCCGAGTTCGAGAATCAGCCCGGTTTCTTCGGCCAGCGGGATAAATTGCTCCGGCGAGATGGCGCCGCGCTGCGGGTGTTGCCAGCGCAGCAACACCTCGGCGCCGATCACGCGGTTATCCGCCAGCGCCACCTGCGGCTGAAACACCAAATGCAATTGATTGCGCACTATGGCCTGGCGCAATTCGCTCTGCATCTGTAGCCGCTGGTCGATGGCCGCCTGCATCTCTTGGGCAAAAAAGTGCAGGCCATTGCGACCGCCCTGCTTGGCCTGATACATGGCGGTGTCGGCTTGCTTGAGCGCATCCGCCGCGGCCTGACCCGGTAGCGGATGCAGGCTGATGCCGATGCTGGCACTGATCGACAGTTCGTGGCCGTCGATCAGATAACTGCCCAACAGGCACTCGAGCAGCTTCTCGCCTACCTCGGCGGCCCGTTCGGCGGCGCCTTCCAGGTTGTCGGCCAGGGCCTCGAGCAACACCACAAATTCATCGCCACCGATCCGCGCCAGGGTGTCTTCGGTGCGCAGGCAGGCAGCCAAACGGGCGCTGACCTCGCGCAGCAAGGTGTCGCCCACCGGGTGGCCGAGGCTGTCGTTGACGGTTTTAAAGTGATCCAAGTCGATAAACAGCAAGGCGCCAAAGCGCCGCTCCCGCTGCTCGCGGGCGATGGCGTGCTGCAAACGATCCGACAGTAGACGGCGATTCGGCAGCCCGGTGAGCTCGTCGCTAAAAGCCAGCCGCTCGATCTCTTTCTGGTAACGCTGGCGCTCGGAAATATCGGTAACGCTCAGGCGAATCAGCGGACGCTGCTGACTCTGCAAGCGCACCAGGCTCACTTCACAGGGCCGGATGCGCCCGCCGGCGTCACGCAGCAACCAATCAAACACCGGCACCGCACCGGCCAACGCGGCCTTGGCATAGTTGTGTGCCAGGCGGCGCGACGACTGCCCGTTGGCCTGCACAGGGGGGCAATACTGGGTCGGCATAGTGCCCAGCAGTTGCTCGCGTGGGACACCGAATAACCGCACGGCATTGTCATTGACCTCGATGATCCCGCGCTCGGTATCAAACAGCAGAATCGCCTCGGGGGCGTGCTCGACCAAAATCTGATAACGCGCCTCGGCCTCATGCCGTGCACTGATGTCTTCGATCAATGCCAGGCAGGCCTCCAGCGCACCCGCCGAGTTGCGCACGGCGCGCAGGCTCAAGCGCACATAAACGCTGCTGGCATCGCAGCGCACAAAGCGTTTATCCAACTCGTAGTCATCCCGCTCACCGGCCCGCACCGCCTCAAACAAGGGCATTTCAAGGAGCAGGTCATCGGCATGGGTGATCGCCGCCCAACTGCTTTGGCGCAAGGTTTCGGCGCTACGCTCAAGGATCTGACAGAGCTTGTTGTTGACCTGCAACCACTGCCCCTGCGGGCCGATCATGGCCATACCGATCAGCGGCGCGTCGAAGAACAGGCGCAGCCATTCATCGCGCTCGTGCAGTTGTTTTTGCGCCAGTTTGCGCGCCGAAATATCCTGAATGGCCCCGTAAATACGCACCAGCTGCTGGTCTTTCAGCTCGCAAAAGCCCTTGATCCGCAACCAGCGTGGAGTGCCACGCGCGCCCAGCAGGTACGCTTCGAGGTCAAACGGTTGCGGCGACTGCAAGAGGCTCGCCAAAGTGGCCTCGATGCGCGCCCGGCCCTCGGCATCGAAATAACTCAGGGCCTGATTGAAGCCGGGTGTCGGGCCACTCGAGTCCAGTTCATAGAGGCGGAAAGTTCCCTCACTCCAGAACATGTCGTATCCCGGAAAGTTCAGCACCCAGCCGCCGATATCGGCAATCGCCTCAGTTTGCGCGAGTAAATGCGCTTGCCGCAGCAACTCCTCGCGCTGCTTGTGCAACTCGCCGGTTTGCCGCTCGCGGTCGCTGACATCATGCTGCATGCCGATGTAATGACTAATGCCCAGGGCGTCGTGCATGGGCGTCAGACTCAACTCATTCCAGAATGCGCGACCGTCTTTGCGATAATTACGCAGCACCACCCGGCACGACTCGCCGCGCTGCAAGGCCGCCCGCACCACTGCCAGCGCCGCTTGCCGCGGCGCCTGGCCCTGCAGCAGGCGACAGTTGCGCCCGAGCATCTCGCTGGCGGGGTAACCACTGATCCGTTCAAAGGCCGGATTGCAGTAAATCAACGGGAAATCGCTCTGCCGTGCATCGGCGATGCTGATCCCCAGCGGGCAAGCCTCCAGCACCGAATTGGCCAACGCCAACTGTTGCTGCATCTGCGCACTGCGGGCCAAGGCCTGACGTAAATCGCTCAGACTGCGACCAACCAGTAAGGTGGCGCAAAGCAATAACAGCGCGCTCAGGTGCAGCCCGGTGCGCTGCGGGTCGAGCCAGGCATCAACCGCATGAACCTCCTGCAAGGCTGGCAGCACTATGGCCAGCAGCGTGGTCAGGCCAGCCCCAAACACCGCGCCACTAAAACCCCAACGCAGGGCCAGCAGCAGCATCACGCAAGCCACCAGCGGCAGCGCCAACAACGGTGGCAGCAGGCTCAACAGCAAGGGTAAAACGCCCAGTAACACCAGCAGTAACAGCCAGGGTGGCGCGGCGCACGGCGCCGCCCCCTCCGGCAGATCCACCGGCACCCGACACCAGCCGCGCTGGCGTAAGAAGGGAGTGAGGTAAACCAGCAAGGTCACGCTCAGGCCCAGAGTGGTCAGGCTGTCGACCAACCATTGAGCTAACACCGCCGCCGGCAAGTCGCCCCAGGCAATACGCCCAAGCAGCAGCAGATTGCCCTGCACGGTCAACGCCATTAACAACAGGGGCAACAACACACCGAGCAAGATCAACCGCAGCAAGGGGGTAAAATTGGCCAGGGCAGCATCAAAGGGCCGCCGCCACAGCAGCCACCAAGCCAAGGCCACACAAAGCGTTTCTGGCACGGCGTAGAGTGGCGCCCAGTGCCAGTCGAGCCCCCACAGCGGAATGCTCAACAGCGCATTCAGATACAGCGCCGGCAAGACCCGCGGCCCCCACCACAGGCTCAGCACCAAACCCAGCCCAAATGGCAGATAACCCAGGGCAATACCGCCAAGGTACTGGCTGGATAAGGATAACCAAGTCGCCACATGAAGCAGCGGCAGCGCAAGCCACCAAGTCCATGTTGGCAAACGCCAAGCTGCTGCGGGCATAGATACCTCGCCTCAATACGCGTCCTGAGCGTAGTTCAGCCGCGCTCGACTTGCCGTCTAAACGCGTTGCAGATGCCCTATGTCGCTTGTCCGCGGCTTAGGCACACGGACTGGCCGGATTACACCGCGTTGCGCGGCAGCATCAGCCCGATCGGCAGGCAAACCCGCGCCTCGACGCCGCCGCCCGAGCGATTGAGCAACTCGACACTGCCGCCGTGC
>MHZN01000025.1:0-6076 GCA_001830395.1 Pseudomonadales bacterium RIFCSPLOWO2_12_59_9
TGGACAAGATGCTGGCGGCGAAGAACTTTCAGTCTGGCATGCAGATGGTGCGCCAGGTCGAGCTGTCGCTGTTTGACTTCGAACTGCACGCCAGCCACGGCGACGGTCGCAGCGTGCTGGAGGTGTTGGAGGCGATTCGCGCCGAGGTGTCGGTCATGCGCCCGCCGGCTTACAACCGCTTCGCCAACAGCTTCGCGCATATCTTTGCCGGCGGTTATGCGGCCGGTTACTACAGCTACAAATGGGCGGAAGTGTTGTCCGCCGATGCCTTCTCCAAGTTCGAGGAAGACGGCGTGCTTAATCCGCAAACTGGGCGGGCCTTTCGTGAGGCGATTCTGGCCCGGGGCGGCTCGCAAGAGCCGATGGCGTTGTTCGTGGCGTTTCGTGGTCGCGAGCCGTCCATCGACGCCCTGCTGCGCCATTGTGGTCTGAGCGAGGCGGCAGCATGAGCGACGCAGCCAACGACAAGCCGGTAAAAGCTAGCAAGAAGCGCTTTATTGCCGGCGCCGTGTGCCCGGCCTGCAGCAAACTGGACAAGGTGCAGATGTGGGACGTCGACGGGGTGCCGAACCGTGAGTGCGTGGCCTGTGGCTACGCCGACACCCTGAACGAACAAGGTCAGTCGATCCCGAAAGAACTGGGCACCCGGGTCAACGTCGGTGAAGTGAAAAAACCGGCCGATCCCCAAGTGCAGGCGGTGCAGTTTTTCCCCAATCCCAAGCTGAAAAAACCGCAGTAGCACCTGTCAGGCGCTGCAAGCAGAACGGTAGGGCGGACTCGGGAGCGCAGCGAACAGTCCGCCAATCGACGTCAGACGCACATCTATGGCGTGCGCCAAGCCCGCCGAGCATTCCGTCTAGCTGGCCACCCGCTGCTCTTGTCCCAGCGTCAGCTCAACCCCGAGTTGGCGGGACAGGCATGGCCAGTTTTGCCAGGCTGCGACCACTTGCGGATCGTCCAGCTGTTGGCGGTAGGCCTCAAGCAGCTGTTGGTCAAAATGCGCCGGGTTAAGCAGGGCCTCCACGGTTTGATGCACCGCTTCATCAAGCTGATTGGCAAAGGCTTCACCTATCAGTTGATGGGCAATCAGGTTGGCGACCGTGGTGTCCAGCGGGATCAGCGGCTGGCCGAATTGGCCGATATACAGATCATTCACTTCCTCCACCAAACGGTGGGCCAAATAGGCTTCATCGAGCAGGCCATCGAGGCCGTCGTGTCCGCTCATTAAGGCCGGGGGCTGCAAAAAATACTCTTCGGCTATTTTCAGCACCGGTTTGATCTGCGCCTCGATACCGGCTTTTTCGGCCACGGCATGGGCCGCGTCCAGCAGCTCGGGTACCTGCGCGATGTAGGCGGCCACGAAGCGCGCCAGTACTCCACGGGCATCCTGGCTGGGCAGCCGAATGGCCGGATGCAAGCGCTCCAGTTGACTGTCTAGTTGCCGTGCGAGGAGGCCGGTGGCGGCTTCGTGCTGATGGGCGCGTTCGATCAGTTGGCGCAGGGCGGCGGTATTCATTAATGCTCCGGGTGGCGTTGGCAAAGGTAAGCCAAGAACTCTAGTTGGTTTTGTCATTTAGCTAAGACCCAATTGTCATAACTTTGTAACTCTTATGCACGCGCGAAATATCCCACTATGGATGGCTTCAGTGCCGCCTTGGTGGTGATCGAGAGGGGGCGCCAAGAGAATTTTTAGACTGCGTTGTTATGTCGCAGTTGCTGGCTATACTCAAAACGCAACGCGCGACCTGATAACGTCTGACGGCGCTTTGCGGCTTTGGTACTGCCAGTTGAACCTGGGGCATAGGTTTGACCGTCATTGCCTTGGCTGTAAGCACCGCCGGCGGGATAACAAGAACGATAAGGGGAACCCGCAATGATGCAACGTCCACGAATTTGGGTGGGGCTGCTGCTATGGGCTGTGTTCAGCCAGGCGCAGGCCGCCTGGACTGTAAACATGGCGCCCGGCGCGACAGACGTTAGCCGCGCCGTGTTTGACTTACATATGATCACCTTCTGGATCTGCGTGGTCATCGGGGTGGTGGTGTTTGGCGCGATGTTCTGGTCAATGCTGATCCACCGGCGCTCGACCGGTCAGCAACCGGCACACTTCCACGAAAGCACCACGGTGGAAGTCCTCTGGACGCTGATCCCGCTGGTAATCCTGGTGGTGATCGCGATTCCGGCAACCAAGACCCTGATCGATATCTACGACACCACTGAGTCCGAGCTGGATATCCAGATCACCGGCTATCAGTGGAAGTGGCATTACAAATACCTGGGCCAGGATGTTGAGTTCTTCAGCAACCTGGCCACTCCGCAAAGCCAAATCCATAACCAGGAACCCAAGTCGGAGAACTACCTGCTGGAGGTGGATAACCCGCTGGTGGTGCCGGTCGGCACCAAGGTGCGGTTTTTAATCACCGGCGCCGATGTCATTCACTCCTGGTGGGTACCGGCGTTAGCGGTAAAAAAAGACGCGATTCCCGGCTTCGTCAACGAGTCCTGGACCCGTATCGACCAGCCCGGCGTCTACCGCGGCCAGTGCACCGAACTATGCGGCAAGGATCACGGCTTTATGCCGATCGTGGTTGATGCTCGGTCCAAAGAAGATTTCGCCAAGTGGCTGGCGGCCCGTAAAGATGAGGCCTTGCAGCTCAAAGAGTTGACCAGCAAAGAGTGGACCCGCGAAGAGCTGATGGCGCGCGGCGAGAAAACCTACCAAACCACCTGCGCGGCCTGTCACCAAGCCGAAGGCCAAGGCTTGCCGCCGATGTTCCCGGCGCTTAAAGGCTCGAAAATCGCTACCGGGCCGAAGGAAGGTCATCTCGGTCTCGTCTTCAATGGCAAGCCGGGCACTGCCATGGCCGCCTTCGGCAAGCAGTTGTCGGAAGTCGATATCGCCGCGGTAATCACCTACGAACGCAACGCTTGGGGTAATGCCATGAACGACATGGTCACGCCAAAAGACGTGCTCGCCTTCAAGCAAGCTCAGGAGTAAGAACATGAGCGCAGTGATCGACTCCACTCATAAAGGTCATGGTCATGCCGGGCATGATCATCATCACGGCCCAGCCAAAGGCTTGATGCGTTGGGTGCTGACCACCAACCACAAAGACATCGGCACCATGTACCTGTGGTTCAGTTTTGCGATGTTTTTGCTCGGTGGCTCTTTTGCCATGGTGATTCGCGCCGAGCTGTTCCAGCCGGGGCTGCAAATAGTGCAGCCGGAATTCTTCAACCAGATGACCACCATGCACGGCCTGATCATGGTCTTTGGTGCGGTGATGCCGGCCTTCGTCGGCCTGGCCAACTGGATGGTGCCGCTGATGATCGGCGCGCCAGACATGGCCTTGCCGCGGATGAACAACTTCAGCTTCTGGTTGTTGCCGGCGGCCTTCGCCATCATGATTTCGACGCTGTTCAGTGACGGTGGCGGGCCGAACTTTGGCTGGACCTTCTACGCCCCGCTATCGACCACTTACGCGCCGGAGAGCGTCACCTACTTCATCTTTGCCGTGCACCTGATGGGCATCAGCTCGATCATGGGTGGTATCAATATCATCGCCACCGTGCTCAATCTGCGTGCGCCGGGCATGACCTTGATGAAGATGCCACTGTTCGTCTGGACCTGGTTGATCACCGCCTTTCTGCTGATTGCGGTGATGCCGGTATTGGCCGGTTGCGTGACCATGATGCTGATGGACATTCACTTCGGCACCAGCTTCTTCAGCGCCGCCGGTGGTGGTGATCCGGTGCTGTTCCAGCATGTGTTCTGGTTCTTCGGCCACCCCGAGGTGTACATCATGATCCTGCCCGCCTTCGGTGCGGTCAGCGCGATCATTCCAGCCTTCTCGCGTAAGCCGTTGTTCGGTTACACCTCGATGGTTTATGCCACTTCCAGCATCGCTTTTCTGTCCTTTATCGTCTGGGCTCACCACATGTTTGTGGTTGGTATTCCGCTGGTGGGTGAACTGTTCTTTATGTACGCCACCATGCTGATCGCGGTACCGACCGGGGTGAAGGTGTTCAACTGGGCGGCGACCATGTGGCAAGGTTCGCTGACCTTTGAAACGCCGATGCTGTTCGCCGTGGCCTTCGTCATTCTGTTTACCATCGGTGGTTTCTCCGGGCTGATGCTGGCGATGGCGCCGGCGGATTATCAGTACCAAGACACCTACTTTGTGGTCGCGCATTTCCATTATGTGCTGGTGCCGGGAGCGATCTTCGGGATCTTCGCCTCGGTCTATTACTGGCTGCCGAAGTGGACCGGCAACATGTATGACGAAACCCTCGGCAAGCTGCATTTCTGGCTGTCGTTTGTCGGCATGAACCTGGCGTTCTTCCCGATGCACTTCGTCGGCTTGGCCGGCATGCCGCGGCGGATCCCCGACTACAACCTGCAGTTTGCCGACTTCAACATGGTTTCCTCGATTGGCGCCTTCATGTTTGGCGCCACCCAACTGTTCTTCCTGTTTATCGTCATTAAGTGCATTCGTGGCGGCAAGCCTGCCGGCGACAAGCCTTGGGACGGCGCCGAAGGTCTGGAATGGACGCTGCCATCACCGGCGCCCTATCACACCTTTCAAACGCCACCGGACGTGAAGTAAGGCCGCCGTTATGAGTGCAGCCACGGCCAATCGTCACCTGATCCAACGCCTATTAGTGGTGGTGGTGGCGATGTTTGGCTTTGGCTTCGCGCTGGTGCCGATTTATGAGGTGATGTGCCAGGCGCTGGGCATCAATGGCAAGACTTCCGGGGCGGCCTACGAGGGAGTTCAGGTGGAGAATGAAGCCCGCACGGTGCGGGTGCAGTTTCTGGCCACCAACTCGGCGGATATGGTTTGGGAGTTTCGAGCAAAAAACGATGAGCTGCTGGTGCATCCGGGGGCCGTTAACGAAATGTTATTTATCGCCAGCAACCCCAGCAATCGGGTCATGACGGCGCAGGCAGTACCGAGTATCGCGCCCTCAGTGGCCGCCAGTTATTTTCATAAAACCGAATGCTTTTGTTTTACCCAGCAAGTGTTACAGCCGGGGCAGCGGATCGAGATGCCAGTGCGCTTCATCGTCGACCGCGACTTACCTGAGGACGTGCATCACCTCACGCTGGCTTACACGCTGTTCGACATCACGGCGACTAAATCGCCTGCTGCAGTAGCAGGCCGATAAGGAGAACAACGATGGCAGATTATCAGCAGTACTACGTTCCCGCCCAAAGCAAATGGCCGATCATTGCCACCATTGGCATGGCCACCACCGTCTATGGCTTGGCCACCTGGTTCAACGACATGAGCGCCCAGCGCGCCGAGTCCAATGGGCCACTGATCTTTACCATTGGTGGGCTGTTTCTCGCTTATATGCTGTTCGGCTGGTTCGGTATTGTGATCAAAGAGAGCCGCGCCGGCATGTACAGCGCGCAGATGGATCGCTCATTTCGCTGGGGCATGAGCTGGTTTATCTTTTCCGAGGTGATGTTCTTTGCCGCGTTCTTTGGTGCGCTGTTTTATGTGCGCACCTTTGCCGGGCCGTGGCTGGGTGGTGAGGGCGACAAGGGCGTGAGCAATATGCTCTGGCCAAACTTTGAGTATGTCTGGCCGCTGCTGAATAGCCCGGATCCGAAGTTGTTCCCCTCGCCCAAGGAGATCATCAACCCCTGGCATCTGCCGCTGATCAACACCGTCTTGCTGGTCAGCTCCAGCTTCACCGTGACCTTTGCCCACCATGCGCTGAAACACGGCAAGCGTGGTTTGCTCAAGGCTTGGTTAGGGTTGACCATCTTGCTCGGCGCGACCTTTCTGGGCTTTCAGGCCACCGAGTACATCGAGGCTTATCAGGAGCTGGGGCTGACCCTGGGTTCGGGTATCTACGGCTCGACTTTCTTTATGCTCACCGGCTTTCACGGCGCCCACGTGACGCTCGGCACCATCATGCTGGCGGTCATGTTCATTCGTATTTTGCGCGGGCATTTTGATGCCGAACACCAGTTCGGTTTCGAGGCCGCCAGTTGGTATTGGCACTTTGTCGATGTGGTGTGGATCGGCTTGTTTGTCTTCGTTTACGTGCTTTGACCAACAGC